>CAJKSU010000169.1 GCA_905202605.1 uncultured Eubacteriales bacterium | reverse complement strand
ATTCAGTTTTCTTGAAAGCAGACTGGAAAGGGGGCGTCGTTATGCAAAAACGCTTCAAAATTTTCTGCATTCCCCTGCTGTGCGCATTGCTATTCCTGAATGGCTGTGGAACGGATAACAGTGCAGAGAAGGCATCGGCATCGGAGGCGAGCGCCGCTGCGGCGCAGTCAGAAAATGCCGAAGCAAACAGCAGCGTAGAAGCGGCGGCGGTGTCGGATCCGTGGGATGGATACCGCCTGGATGATCCCAATGTGCTGATTTACCGGCTGCTGGACACTATTACCCCGGAAAAGGGGGCATTTCTGGGCGGGCGTGTGTATCAGGTCCCCACAGATGAATATGAATGTACCCCAGAGGAGAAGGAAAAGCTGGCAAAGGAACTGCCGCAGACAATATATCCGGAGGTTGACCCCTTTGCGGCGGAGAATGCGTCTGAGGTGCTGGAAACACTGAAACATATGAAGTTCAGGTGGGTGGAGCAGCGCCCGATCCCCTATTCTCAGCCATGGGGCATGCTGATCGATAACGCATATCTCCGTGCCGGGGATTGGAGGCTGGAAGGGATCCGGTTTGATAATTGCGTCAATTTAACCTATGGCACAACGATATTTATCTATAATGTAGAGGGAGAAAACGGCGAGGAGCCGGAGGATATTTATGATGTCCTCAGCAGCTGGTACGCCTCGGCATCCGGGACAGAATTCCTTGATATTTATGCTGACCTTCCGAAGGATGAAAAACCGAAAGCCTCCTGGGACAGAGGCCGGGAGGAGTTTCTGGAAGATTTAGAGAAAGAGCGTGAATCAAAATAAGGCAGTCTCCGTTCTGCAACGGACGATGGTCTGCAAAACCCTCATTCCCCATTTGACAAAGACAGCCCTGCGGTTATGGGAACCGCAGGGCTGTTTGCCGTTATCGCTTCGATTAAATCTTATTGTCGCAGCCCAGCACATCAGTGATCTTGTGCATGACCAGCTTTTTGATGTTGGCGCGGGCGGGCTTCAGGTACTGACGGGGATCAAAATCGGCGGGATGCTCAGCCATGTACTGCCGGATGGTGCCGGTCATAGCCAGACGCAGGTCGGAGTCGATATTGATCTTGCAGACTGCCATGGAAGCTGCCTTCCGCAGCTGCTCTTCGGGGATGCCAACGGCATCGGGCATCTTGCCGCCGTGCTCGTTGATCATCTTTACGAACTCCTGCGGAACGGAGGAAGAGCCGTGCAGCACAATGGGGAAGCCGGGCAGACGGCGGGACACCTCTTCGAGAATATCGAACCGCAGCGGAGGCGGAACCAGAATGCCCTTTTCGTTCCGGGTACACTGCTCTGGGGTGAACTTATATGCGCCGTGGGAGGTGCCGATGGCGATGGCAAGGGAGTCACAGCCGGTCTTCTCCACGAACTCCTGAACGTCCTCCGGACGGGTGTAGGAGGAATCCTCGGCGGAAACCTTGACCTCGTCCTCTACGCCGGCCAGCGTACCCAGCTCGGCCTCGACCACAACGCCGTGGTCATGGGCATACTCCACCACCTGACGGGTGATGGCGATATTCTCCTCAAAGGGCTTGGAGGAAGCGTCGATCATAACGGAGGTAAAGCCGTCATCGATGCAGGATTTGCAGGTTTCAAAGCTGTCGCCGTGGTCGAGATGCAGGCAGATGGGCAGGCCGGTTTCGATCTCGGCAGCCTCCACCAGCTTCACCAGATAGGTGCGGTTGGCATAGGCGCGGGCGCCCTTGGATACCTGAAGAATGACAGGGGCATTGCACTCCCGTGCGGCCTCGGTAATGCCCTGAATGATCTCCATATTGTTGACGTTAAAGGCGCCGATGGCATAGCCGCCGTCGTATGCCTTTTTGAACATTTCCGTGGATGTGACAATAGGCATGTTCACACACTCCTTATAAATTGAAGTTATCCTAAGTATACCATCTTGCCACTCAAAAAGCAAGCCGGGATACAAAATGCAGAATGTTTGAAATGTATCGTACAACTGGTGAGAAATTTACGGAAATAGCCCATATGCACTCTTGCGGTTTTGGCGGCGGAATGGTATCATATCAGAAGAATACAAAAGGAGGTAATTCCTATGACCACTCCCCTTTCCGGCGCATGTATCTTCGGACAGTCCGGCGGCCCCACGTCCGTCATCAATGCCAGCGCCTGCGGCGTATTTGAAACGGCGCTGAAAAGCCCCTATATCACCACGGTTTACGGTGCGGCACACGGCATTAAGGGCGTTCTGAACGATCAGCTGTATATCATCAATCAGGAAGATCCGGAGGAGCTTGCGCGGCTCCCCTATACCCCCTCCTCTGCCCTTGGCTCCGTTCGCTATAAGCTCAAGGATCCTGAGGTGGACGATACCGATTACAAGCGCATTCTGGAGATTTTCAAGAAGTATAACGTCCGCTATTTCTTCTATAACGGCGGCAACGATTCCATGGACACCTGCTCCAAGGTCAGCCGCTATTTGAAGAGCGTGGGCTATGAATGCAACGTCATCGGCGTACCCAAGACCATCGACAACGACCTTTACGGCACTGACCACTGCCCGGGCTATGGCAGTGCCGCGAAGTATATTGCTACAACCTGCATGGAAGTGTCTCTGGATGCCAAGGTGTACGACACCGGCATGATCTGCATCATTGAGATCATGGGCCGGAATGCCGGCTGGCTGGCTGGCGCAGCGGCGCTTGCCTCTGCGTCCGGCGAGGGACCGGATCTGGTGTATCTGCCGGAGATTCCCTTTGATGTGGAGCAGTTCTATGCCGATGTAGAGCGGGTCTACAAGGAGAAGGGCAAGGTCATCATCGCCGCCTCCGAGGGCATCCACGATAAGGACGGCAAGTTTATCTCCGAGTATGCCGGCGAGGCTGCCAAGGACGCCTTTGGTCATACCCAGATGGGCGGTCTGGCACAGGTGCTCCAAAGCATGCTGAAAAGCAGGATCGACTGCAAGAGCCGTGCCATTGAGCTGAGCCTGATGCAGCGCTGCGGTGCACATCTGGCCTCTCAGACTGACATTGATGAGGCCTATGCTGTGGGCGCTGCTGCGGTAGATGCCGCAACCTCCGGAAAGTCCGGCTATATGGTCGCCATCCACCGTACCGCCAATGCGCCCTACGCATGGGAAACCGAGCTGATCCCGCTGGAGAAGTGCGCGAATTTCGAGAAAAAGGTGCCAACCGAGTGGATCAACAAGGCGGGCAACGGCGTGACACAGGAGTTTATCGACTATGCGCTGCCGCTGATTCAGGGCGAAACCAAGCTCCAGAAGGAGAACGGCCTGCCCCGGTTCGCAAAGCTCAAGAAGGTTCTGGCAAAGTAAATAGACAACATTAAAACTTGGCCCTCCGGCATTGTGCCGGAGGGCTTTTGTCGTTTACTGCTTCTGATTGACGATGTGATAATAGATCCGGGAGGTCAGGAAATAGACCACCAGATACACCAGCGCGAACACGCCGCAGCAAATTGCAACGCAGGTGAGGAACAGCTTTGTGTTGGTCATTCCCAGAGCGGCAAGGCAGCCCCTCACCATGGGGAACGCAAACATGGTATGAATAAAGGCGGTGATCAGGGGCAGGAAGAACACGGTGAGCACCTGAGAATGAATGCTGGAGCGAATCTCCTTCTCCGTCAGACCCACTTGACGCATGATGGAGAACCGCTGTGCGTCCTGAAGACCTTCAGAAATCTGCTTATAGTAAATAATCAGAATCGTTGCCACAAGGAATGTCAGCCCCAGGAAGATGCCCAGAAAGAACAGGCCGGCATAGCTGCTCAGCAGTCCCTCTTCAATGATACTTCGGGTGGCAATGGCGTAGGTGAAGGGGGTATCCGTTTTTCCAAAGTGATCTTTAATGAAGCTGCTCCACTGATGGGAGAAGGTTTCCTCCAAAGCGGAATCCCGGAGGTCAAAGCCCACATAGGTAATGGTCAGGCTGCTGCCATCCACAGAAAGGGAGGAAAAATCCTGATCCGGGACAACCAGCACATAGCAGGGATAGGCTGGGGTGGTGAGCTGATCGGACAGCGGGAACGCCGGAATATTCTTTACAATGTTGACGGAGCGGTCGTCAACATTCATGGTGGAATGCGTGTAGATTTCATCGGTATACATCAGTGCTTCACCGGAGCTGAGCGCAGTATTTGTGCCGGAGAGCCGGTTATAGTCCGACAGCGGAATCCATGATACGGAAGCGGCGCAGGTGAACTCGTCCAGAGTGGGAGAGTCCTCGCCGACATTGTTCCGGGTCAGGGTGTCGCCCTTGAGAATGCCGCTGTAGGTGATATATCGGAATGTTTCCGGATGCACTGGCGCTCCATTGAGTTCCACGCCTATTTTTTCTGCGGCATCCGATGCCGGCTGGATGCTTTCCACAGTGGCGTCATGGCTAAAGAAAGTGAGATTGACGCTGTGGGGCGCTCTTGCTTCCACGATCTTCTGACTGCCTGCATACAAGCTCATGGTGGAAGAAACCGTAACCAGAACCATTGTGGAGAGAATGCAGATGTTGCCCAGACTCACGGCGTTCTGCTTCATCCGATAGAGCATACCGGAGACGGAGATAAAGTGACGGGTTTTGTAATAATATTTCTTGTTTTTTCGCAGCAGCTTGAGAAGGACAATGCTGCCGGAGGTGAACAGACAATAGGTTCCAAGAATAACCAGCACCACCGCTACGAAGAACATCATCAGCGCACCGACGGGATTCTTGATGGTGATGGCGAGGATATATCCCGCAGCCAGAAAAATGATGCCCAATATCGTCAAGATCCATTTGGACTTGGGCTCCCTCTCTCCTTCGCTGCCGCTTTTCAGAAGGCCAATGACGCTGGTGAAATGAATCTGACGGAGATTGTTGAGATAAACCGCCAGAAAAATGACACCGAAAATGCCCAGCGTATCAGTGAAAGCACGGATGCTCAGGGAAAAACCGGTGCCGCCGGGGCTTCTCATGAGATACATCAGCAGCAGATAAGCAAGGTAATCCAGCAGCGCACCGAACAGCAGACCAAGACCAACGCCCAGCACAGCAAGAATCAGAGTTTCATAGAACAGAATTCTTGCAATATGCCGCCGCTCCATGCCAAGCACGCAGTAGAGGCCGAATTCCTTCTTCCGCTGTTTCATTAAAAAACTGCTGGTGTAGAATAGGAAAATTGCAGAGAAAATTGCAATTACAAAGCTGCCCAGAGATGCGGTCATGGCGATCTCTGATGCGCCCATTTGACGGACGAAATACGGCATCCATGTTATATTCCGGAGAATATGGAAAATAGCTACCACAAATATCGTGGTGAGAATGTAGGGGACGTAGCTCCGGCGGTTCTTCCGGATGGCGTCCCATGCGAATTTGGGATAGAACAGCTTCACGTCTGGTCACCGCCCCTCAGAAGCATGGTCAGGGTGTCGGAGATCGTCTCGTAGAAGGCGCTGCTGCTCTCCCCTGCCCGGTAGAGCTGGTGGAATACCTGACCGTCCCGGATGAACAGCACACGGCCTGCATGGCTGGCGGCGCGGGCGGAATGGGTGACCATCACGATGGTCTGACCGCTGGCGTTCAGGCTGTGGAACAGCCCCAGAAGGTCGTCGGTGGCCTTGGAGTCCAGCGCACCGGTGGGCTCGTCCGCAAGGATCAGCTTGGGCTGGGTAATGACGGCCCGTGCCACGGCGCCACGCTGCTTCTGACCGCCGGAGAGCTCATAGGGATACTTCTTGAGCAGACCGGAGAGCCCCAAACTTGCTGCCAGATTTTTCAGTCTGCCGTTCATTTCGGAATATTCCATCCTCGAAAGCACCAGCGGGAGATAGATGTTGTCCTCCAGCGTGAAGGTGTCCAGCAGGTTAAAGTCCTGAAATACAAAGCCCAGATTGTCCCGGCGAAAGGCGGAAAGCTCCTTGTCCTTGAGACTGCCAAGGCTCTTCCCTGCCAGAATCACGTCGCCGGAGGTGGGCTTGTCCAGCGCGGCGAGGATGTTCAGCAGCGTGGTTTTGCCGCTGCCGCTCTCGCCCATGATCGCCACAAATTCCCCCTGATTCACGGTGAAATTGACATTGCTCAGGGCCTCTACCTTGTTGCCGCCGAAGCGGGTGGTGTAGACCTTTCTGAGATTCTTTACTTCAAGGATTGCCATAATCGTGTCCTCCTAATTGGGTTTCGTTCATTGTGGCTTTATTATAGCTGAGGAGCGGATGAGCTGCCATGGATTTAGCTTATCCACACAATGGATAAGCAATCGCCGTTTGCAGAGGATACGGAACTCTGCGCCG
>CAJKSU010000168.1 GCA_905202605.1 uncultured Eubacteriales bacterium | reverse complement strand
ATGCTTTTGAGCTTTCTATTGTCCAAGCCTATGAGTGCATACCAGCTGGGGGAAAAGTATGCGGTCAGTCTGGGGGTCAATCTCCGGAGGCTTCGGCTGGCACTGATCCTGCTGTCCAGCATTCTGGCGGCGACGGTCACCGCCTTTGCGGGACCAATCTCGTTTCTGGGCATTGCCACGCCGCATTTGATCCGGCAGCTGCTGAAAACCACAAAGCCGATTTTGATGATTCCGGCCAGTTTTCTGGGGGGTGCAGTGTTCTGCCTATTGTGTGATCTTCTGGCACGGACGATGTTTTCTCCCACAGAGCTGAGCATCAGCACCGTAACGGCGGTATTTGGTGCGCCTGTGGTGATCGTTATGATGCTGCATCGGCAGAAGGAGCGCTTTTTATGAATCCTGATATAACAAAATTGGAGGCTCGGCAGCTACAGGTGGGGTATCCACGTAGGGTGGTGCTCTCCGGAGTGGAGTTTTCCGTGAAAGCCGGAGAAATTCTGGCGCTGGTGGGGCCAAATGGGGCGGGAAAATCCACGCTTATGAAGAGCCTTGCCGGGCAGTTGGCACTTCAGGGGGGGACGGTCTTTTTGTCCGGAAAGAATATGGTGCAGCTGAGCCCCAATGCTGTGGCAAAAACGCTGTCTCTGCTGCTCACCGGACAGGCAATCCCGGCGCTGATGACCTGCCGGGAGGTGGTGGCGGCGGGACGCTATCCCTATACGGGCAGAATGGGAATCCTCAGCGGGGAGGACTGGGACAAGGTCGATGCGGCAATGGCACGTCTCAATGCGGGAGAGCTGGCGGAATGCCCTTTTGACGCGGTCAGCGACGGTCAGCGGCAGCGGGTGCTGCTGGCGCGCGCATTGTGTCAGGAGCCGGAGGTGCTCTTGCTGGATGAACCCACCGCCTATTTGGATATCCGCTATCAGCTGGAGCTGGTGGCGGCAATGAAGTCTCTGGCACGGGAGGAGGGGCTGGCGGTGGTGGTCAGTCTCCATGAGCTGGAGCTGGTGCGCCGGTGCGCGGATCGAATGTTATGCCTGAAAAATGGGCAGGTGGATCGGCTGGATACCACGGAGCAGATTTTTTCCGGGGATTATCTGGAGGGGCTGTTTGATCTGCCGAAAGGAAGCCTGAACACACCGGAAGCTCCTGCATTTCAGCACTATGTCCAGTCCGGAGGAAAGCAGCTTCGATGCGGCTACACCACCGGTACCTGCGCGGCGCTGGCGGCGCAGGGGGCTGCGATCCGGCTGCTCACCGGAATTTGGCCGGAAACGGTACGCCTGACGACCCCCAAGGGGCTGCCCGTGGAGGTCAGACTGGAGCAATGCACTGCCGGGGACTGTTTTGCGGCCTGCGGCGTCCGGAAGGACGCCGGAGATGATGTGGATGCCACGGCGGGAATGCTGATTATGGCGGAGGTGCGCCGCAGGGAGCAGCCCGGCATTGCCATTGACGGCGGAACCGGCGTGGGGCGGGTCACCAAGCCCGGACTGGATCAGCCGGTGGGCGCTGCCGCCATCAATTCGGTCCCCAGAAGGATGATTTTAGAGGCGGTCACCTCGGTTTGCGCGGCAGCGGAGGATACGGGCGGGCTTTCCGTGACAATTTCGGCCCCGGATGGGCAGGAGATCGCCCGGAAAACCTTCAATGGGGACTTGGGCATTCAGGGGGGCATTTCCATCCTTGGAACCTCCGGCATTGTGGAGCCTATGAGCCAGCAGGCACTGATCGACACGATTACGCTGGAGCTGCGGCAGCGCTTTGTGGAGGGACACCGATGCCTGATCCTGACGCCCGGGAATTACGGCATGGATTTTTTGCGGAAGAAGGGACTGGATCGGCTGGGCGTTCCCGTGGTGAAATGCTCCAACTTTATTGGCGACGCACTGGACGCGGCGGCTGGGCTTGGCTACAGGCAGGTGCTGCTGGTGGGGCATGTTGGAAAGCTGGTGAAGGTTGCCGGGGGCATTATGAATACCCATTCGAAAACTGCGGATTGTCGCAGAGAATTGATGGCGGCACACTGCGCATGTGCAGGCGGAAGCGGCGAGCTTTGCCGCGCACTGATGGACTGCGCCACCACGGATGCCTGTATTGCGCTGCTGCAAGAGGAAACACTGGCAGAGCCGGTGATGAAGAGCCTGATGGAGGCCATGGAGCAGCAGCTAAAGCGCCGGGTGGGCGAAGCCTGCCAAATCGGCGCGGTGATGTTTTCAAAGGAATACGGTCTGCTGGGCGCTACCCCGGAGGCAGAGCAGATACAGGCGCAGTGGATGCGGGAGAGAGAGGAACAGCCATGATACATTTTGTTGGAGCGGGTCCCGGTGCGCCGGATCTCATTACCCTGCGGGGAGCGGAGCTGCTGAGGCAGGCGGATGTGGTGATCTATGCGGGCAGCCTTGTAAATCCGGTGCTGCTGGGTCTTTGCCGGGAGGACTGCCGGATTTATAACAGCGCCCAAATGACGCTGGAGCAGGTGATCGCCGTATGCGGCGAGGCCGAGCGGGACGGAAGGACGACTGTGCGGCTGCATACCGGTGACCCAAGCATTTATGGGGCGATTCGGGAGCAGATGGACCTGCTGCGGGAACGCGGAATTTCCTTTGATGTGACCCCCGGTGTATCCAGCTTTTGCGGGGCGGCTGCTGCGGTTCCGGCGGAGTATACGCTGCCGGGGATTAGCCAGACGGTAATTCTGACCCGCATGGCGGGACGGACTCCGGTTCCACAGGGGGAGGAGATCGCGTCCCTTGCCCGGCATGGCGCGGCTATGGTGATTTTCCTGTCGGCGGGGATGCTCCCAAGGCTGCAGGAGGAGCTGCTGAAGGGGGCTTATACCACGGAAACCCCTGCGGCGCTGGTGTATAAGGCTACATGGCCGGAGGAAAAGGTGGTACATACGCCGCTGGGGAAGCTGGCGGAGGCCGGAAAGCGCTATGGCATTTCCAAAACGGCGCTGGTGCTGGTGGGGGATTTTCTGGGGGGAACCTATGACCGCAGTCGGCTTTATGACCCGGCCTTTACCACGGAGTTCCGGGAGGCAACAGTATGACGGTGCGGCTCATCTCCTTTTCGGATCGGGGCGAGGCGCTGGCAAACCGTCTTGCCGAGGGGCTGGACGGGGAGGCCATGCGTTGCGGACGGCCCCTGTCGCTGGACGCATGGACGGCGCAGAGCTTTGGGACTGCGGAAGGGCTGATCTATGTGGGAGCGGCAGGAATTGCAGTGCGAGCCATTGCGCCCTATGTGAGATCCAAGACGCAGGATCCGGCGGTGGTGGTGGTGGACGAAACCGGGCAGTTTTCCGTCTCCCTGCTCAGCGGACATCTGGGCGGAGCCAATGAGTTGGCCAGCCGTGCGGCGGCGCTGTGCGGCGCTGTCCCGGTGATTACCACTGCCACAGACCGAAACGGCGTGTTTGCGGTGGACAGCTGGGCAAGAATGCAGGGGTGCGTGGTAGAGAATCCCCGGCGGATCCGAGAGATTTCTGCCCAACTGCTGGCAGGCGGAACCGTACGGATCAGCAGCCAGTGGCCCATTGCAGGGGAACTTCCCAAGGGGGTTCAGATGACTGGGGAACAGGCGTGCGATGTGCTGCTGACCCTAAGCCGCACGCTGAGGGATGGCATGCGGATCATTCCGAAAATTGCCGTCTTGGGCGTTGGGTGCAAAAAGAACACCAGTCAAGGGGCAATTGAGACAGCATTCCGGACGGTCTGCGAAAAAGCGGACATGGATGAGAAAGCAGTAAAAATGGTGTGCAGCATTGACCGAAAGGCGCAGGAGCCGGGACTGCTGGACTTTTGCCGGAGCCATGGATTTTCCTTCCATACCTATACTGCGGAGCAGCTGCAAGCGGTCGAAGGACGCTTTTCTTCCTCGGCATTTGTCCGGGAAATCACCGGCGTGGACAATGTATGCGAACGGAGCGCAGTACTGGGCAGCGGCGGCATGTTGTATATCAAAAAGTATGCGGAGGACGGCGTGACCATGGCGGTGGCACTGAAGCCCTTTCATCCGGATTGGAGGTGGCGGTATGAATAAGCTGTTTTTGGTGGGCATTGGTCCCGGCAACCCGGCGGGGATGACCGAAGAAGCCAGAGCAGCACTGGAGCAGGCAGAGGTGCTTTGCGGCTATACGGTATACCTCGATCTTGTCCGGGCGCAGTTCCCGAATAAGGAAACCTACACCACCCCCATGACGCGGGAATTGGAGCGCTGCCGGTGGGCGGTGGAGCAGGCGGCGCAGGGGAAAACGGTTGCAATGCTCTGCTCCGGGGATGCTGGAGTTTACGGCATGGCAGGGCCTACACTGGAGCTGGCGGAAGGAAAAAACGTGGACGTGGAGGTGGTGCCGGGGGTGACCGCAGCACTCAGCGGAGCGGCAATTCTAGGTGCGCCGCTGATGCATGACTTCTGCGTGATTTCGCTGTCGGATCTGCTGACACCATGGGAAACCATTGCCCGGCGGCTTCGCTGTGCAGCGGCTGGGGATTTTTCCATCGTCCTCTACAATCCAAGATCAAAAAAACGACCGGAGCATTTACGGCATGCCTGCGAAATCTTGCTGGAGGAAAAGAAACCGGATACGGTCTGCGGCTGGGTGCGGAACATTGGCAGAACTGGACAGAGCAGCGGGATTACAACCCTGAATCGGCTTGGTAAGCTGGAACTGGACATGTTTACCACGGTGTTCATCGGTGCATCTTCTACTAGGGTTGTGGAAGGGCATATGGTAACGCCGAGAGGTTACCGGACATGAGGCTGCTGATTTTTGGAGGAACCACGGAAGGGCGAATTCTGGCACAGCGGCTGACGGAGCGGGGACATCAGGTGACCGTCAGCGTGGCGACACCGCTGGGTGCGGAGGAACTGAGCGGAATTCCCTGTACCGTTTGGGCGGGGCGCATGGAGGCAGCAGAGATGGAACGCCGGATCCCGGACTTTGCGCTGGTTATCGACGCCACCCACCCCTATGCGGAGGTGGTTTCGGCGCAGATCCGAAGAGCCTGTGAACAGACGGGCATTCCGCTTCGGCGGGTGCTGCGGGCGCCGTCTCAGGAGACGGACTGCGTTCGAGTGGAAAGCTGCCGGGCTGCGGCGGAATATCTAAGAGACAGGCCGGGGAATGTGCTGGTGACCACCGGCTCCAAGGCGCTGCGGGATTATGCCTGTCTGCCGCCGGCGCGGCTCTATCCCCGTGTTCTGCCCACCCATGAGGCGCTGGACATCTGCGAGGAAATGGGCGTTCCACATCGGAACATCCTTGCCCTGCAGGGGCCGTTTACGCTGGAGATGAACACCGCCATGCTGGCGCAGTACCATATTTCATATCTTGTGACCAAGGACGGCGGAAAGGCCGGCGGCTTTGAGGAAAAGCGGCTGGCGGCGCAGAAAACCGGCGCACAGCTGATTCTGGTGGGGCGTCCCCCGGACAGCGGGGAATCCATGGAACAGCTGCTGCGGGAATTGGAGGGGAAACCATGAAATGTACACTCATCGGCATGGGCTGCGGTGCGAGACAGCTTACGGCGGAGGCCAGCGAGGCAATTCACACGGCGCAGCTGCTGATCGGCGCAAAGCGCCTGCTGGAGCTGCTGCCCGATACCGGCGCACAGAAAATCCCGGAGTACCGCCCGCAGGAAATCGTATCCCTTCTGCATACCCATCCGGCGGAGGAATGCTGCGTGCTGTACTCCGGGGACAGCGGGTTTTATTCCGGTGCGGCAGGGCTTTTACCGTTGCTGGAGGGCATGGAGGTGCGGGTATTGCCCGGAATTTCCAGTCTGCAGGCGTTTGCCGCTCAACTGGGGGAGCCATGGCAGGAATGGAACCTCTGCTCTGCCCATGGCGCGGCTTGTGACCCGGTGCAGGCGGTCATGCAGGGGAAAAAGGCGTTTTTCCTGACCTCCGGCGCAGAATCACCGGGGGAGCTGTGCGCTGAACTGACAGCGGCCGGACTGGGGATGCTGCAAATTTCCGTCGGGGAGAATTTGGGCGGTGACCGGATGCAGATTTGGCATGGGACGGCGGCGGAGTGTACGCAGCGGACGTTTGCACCCTTAAACGTCATGCTGGCAGACGCGGCTCCACGCTATCAAAGACGTGTCGCAGGTATTCCCGATGAGGAATTTCTCCGGGAGAAGGTGCCGATGACGAAGCAGGAAGTTCGTGCAGCGGTGCTGGCAAAGCTGGCGCCGACACCGGAGGAGGTGTGCTGGGACGTTGGTGCCGGAACCGGCAGCGTCAGCGTAGAACTGTCTTATGCGGCAAAAAATGTCTGGGCAGTGGAGCAGAAGCCATGCATCACTTCCCTGTAGCAATGTTCGCTATGGAGAACGGCAAACATGTAGCTA
>CAJKSU010000167.1 GCA_905202605.1 uncultured Eubacteriales bacterium | reverse complement strand
TCTTTCCAAGGACGTTTTTAATGATGGCCTTTCCTGTTTCTGGATCGTGACCGACTGTGTACCGACCCTCCCAGCGTCCGTCCTTTCGTTTGCGGATATTTCCCTCCCCGTTTGCTCGTCGCTTTGGCATATGTTAAGCAACCAGAGATTACAAGCGGGAATCCTGTCCACAAAAGAGCCAGATCTGGAATATATGTTCCATCGCCATCCACAAAGCAACAAGAGCGGTATATGAGATACAACCTTACCCTACGGAACAATCTCAGTGCAGTCGATCACCAAAAGGGGCCCAATTACCCTCGCACAGGCCCTGCTCCTTGGAAAATGAGCAGATTCATTTTTTATCATCATGCCAGGTATGACCGCCCAAAAGATCAGGCATACTGTAGCAAAGGGGGCCTGCGTATGAGAAAACCAAGCCGCGAGGCTTTGACGAAACGAATCTGGTTTGATTACTTCAATGAGGTCCTTCGCAAACAAAACCTCATTGATTGGAACACCTATCAGAAAATCAAGTTGTCTATCCAACAATAAGAAGCTGTTGATTGCATAAGCTCAAGTCAAAACCACCAGCTAAGCTGGCTGTCAGCATGTCCAGACACCCGGTCATTGTGCCCCATTTTTCCCCGTTTCAGCATCCCTCACCACTCATTTTTCCCGTTTACAAACGAAAAAGCCCAGCTTTCGCTGGACTTTTTCGACAGACTGGGGCATCCAAAAGGGTGCCCTTTTTCATTTCTGCAGGCCATGTACAGCCCACTCTGCTTCTGCCCTGTTCGTATCTAGGATACTCAACTGGCACTTCGATTTGCAGGATGCATGGATCTGGGCGCTTTACTCCCCATCCACAGGCTTGCCAACCATGTATACCCAGCCATGAGGAGGACAGACAGAATATGTCCAGTACCCGATGACCACACCGTCAAAGGGAGCAATGACCCGATCCACTTCCTCTCCGAACAGGTTCGTAATGATGGAAAGCGTGTCGCCCTTACGCACAGAATCCATTGCCTTCTTCACAGGCACATGAATCCCGCCGTTGCGGTTATAGATATAATCAATGTCATAGTGGTGTACGCCCTCATTGGCGGGCACGCTGCCCTCCAGAATCCCCAGCAGGGTCATCACATTGCGAATTCCGGTCTCCAACATCTGCTTGTGCTCATCCCGCTGATACATGCGGGTGCACTGTCCGCCGATCTCGGGTGTAATGCAGGGAATTCCCAGCTGATAGGCATACTCATCCTCAATTCCGCTGTTCTCCGCGTAGCGGGTGTTCTTCCACAAGACCTTAAAGCCAAAGCACTGGGCCATTTCACGGGACTTATACGCCACAGGAGACTCCTCTCCGCAGTACAGCACAACAGGCTCCAGATACTCGCTGTTGCCGCCGCCGTGGATGCAGATCACCGCGTCAGCCTTCTTGATGATGTTCTCACAGTACCAGCTGCACACATAAGCCGTCATGGGGCCGGTTCCGCCCGGATAGATGCGATTCAGATCCTGGGGCACAAAGTCCAGGGTATTATAGCGCTTCATTTCGGCAAAGGCCTCTGCATTCAGGGCAGGGATTCCAATGAAGCTTCCCTTCATCTTGGATACATCCAGCCCCTCAAAGGTCTTGATAATTCCCTCAGTACCCTCATACTCGTCGCCGTGGTTGCAGGCATCCACCACCAACGTGGGACCGTCCTGGGCGCCCACCGCCAGCATAATGGGAATATTCACCCATGAACCGTTGGCCCGCTGGGCCAAATGAATAAAACCATATTCCTTGGTGCCCTTCTTTTGGAGTGCCTGGGTAAGATCAAACGATTCGTCATACTCTTTGATATTGGTCTGCATAATCCATATCCCCTTTCTCTATCATACCACACTGTCCGCGTCGCTGTTCAGTGCTTGGACAATGCTTGTGCACTCAGATACAAAGCGGTTCACCTGCCGGCGGAAGGCTGTCCGCCAATACAAAAATTCCTGAGGTGGCAGGTCGTTGCGGTGCTTGCCCCTGACCAGCTGCAGACCGGGCAGCAGGCCCACTGCAAATGTGTTGTCAAAGTGATATTCATCACAGGCACTGCACAGCAGTCTCGTCAGCCGGCCTCCTGCCTCCTTCGCCTGTCTGTCACTGGAAAAGCAGATACGCCCGGCACAGGCCTTGTCCAGCTCCTCCAGTGCCCGTTCTACAGGAGCGAAATCAAAGTCATCGCCGCAATGGGTCCGGATGTCTGCCACAGTATCTCTCATTTGCGCCAGACACCCTGCCGCGTCAAAGGGAAGATGCGCTTCATCGGCAAACTCTTTTACCAGCTCCACCAGCACCCGTGTATCCCTCATCAGAAGCTGGGGGTCCACCTTATCCATGGTATCCTCCACGGAATGCCACCACCAGCCTCCGCCGCTGCCTGCACAGTGCCAGCGGCCACGGTTGGGCGGCGCCTGATAAAAGTCAAAGGACACCTGGATGGGAATGCGCGGCCCGAAAAATGACAGGTCTGATCCCCGCCCCAGCGGGCGGATCACCACCTCAGCCTGCCCGGTGCACCGACGCAGGATATCCCCAAGGGTATCCCCTGCCACACCGGACGTGGAAAACCCGATCTCCTGCGCTCCCATACAGCCGGGAGAGTCCATGTTGACCAGCGCCACACAACGGGCATCCAGGTCCTCAAACTGCTCATCGCAGTACCAAGTGCTCCCGGCATACCGTCCGTTGGAGTGGGCCGGCCACCACGCGATTTTGACACCCCGCCGCAGCTGCTTCTGGGACAGTACCCGTGCCAGTTCCAACACAGCGGCATTCCCGGTGGCATTATCCGTCACACCATAATCCCAGGAGTCATAGTGGCTGCCCACCAGCACATACTCCGGCGTTTCACCGGCCAGCTCGGCTACAGGGATCTGAAGACGCACACATCCACACTGCAGTACGCTGCGCACCGTCGCGGTACGGCTGCAGGCTCCAGGCGTCAGCAAGGGCAGTATGGATTCTCTGTCACAGCTTCTCAGGCCCACCACCGGAAAATCAGGATAGGTTTTTCCGTTTTCAGGCTCCGCGGTGCCCCACACAGGGCTGACCGTCTCGTAGTGAAGCACAGGCTCCTCGCTGGTCCACAGATGGATCAGGCCCTTTACACCGTATCCCCGCAGCTTTTGAACATAGTCCTCATAAAAATTGTCCCCAATCACGATGCAGCCCCGCGCCCCCGCGTACCAATCCTGCTCCTGTCTGGGCTTCAGCTGGTCGTGGGCATGGACATCATAAAACAAGGGGGCGGTCACTCCGTCCGGACAATGGGCGGAGAAGGAACGGGGAAGGGCTTCAAAGGTCTGATCCATCCCCTCTACAGTAACTGACGCTTCTATAGGAGTGGAGACATATCCGTCACACTCATACACGCGGCATGGAATGCCCCATTCCTGCAGCTTCTTGATCAGATAGCCGCAGGCACGGTGCTCATCTTCCGAACCGCCGATGCGCTTCAGCCCGGAAAACACATCCAGTGTCTCCATCAGGCATTCCCGTGAGAGTTCTTCCATTCCTCAATTCTCCTTTTGGTGCGCAAGGAAACACTGGTACACATCCTGCCAGGCAGCCTCATCCGTCACAAGGCGGAAGGCAGCCAGTGCACAGCACACAGCACCGTCATAGATGCCCTGATGAGCCCGCGCCTCTTTCCCGGTCTTTACCCATGCGTCCGTGTGAGGAGGATCATCTGTCTCGATGGTCTTTACCCGCAGGCAGCAGCTGGGCAGCCGGTGGGTCACCGCGCCGAAATCGGTAGAACCGCAGTCCTTCCGGGGCGGAGCAATTCCGTCACACGCAAATTTTTCTGCACACTCCATCAGCAGCGCACCCATGGCATCATTGATGGTGGTGTTGTAAATATGCGCCACAGGGGTAATTTGTACCTGTGTCTGGGTAGCCATGGCAGCAGCCTGGGCAATCTCCCGGGTCCACTGCTCCACGCTCTCCAGATACGCCATGGAGGAGTGGCGGATCTCTACCTTAACCTTGGCAAAATCGGGCACGGAGTTGACTGCCGTCCCCCCAGCCAGCACAATATTGCTCACCCGGCTGGAATCCTTGAGGTGATTGCGCATGAGCCCAAGCCCTGTCTGCAGCATGGTCACCGCATCCACTGCGCTGCGCCCAGCATAAGGCGCAATACCCGCGTGGGCGGTTTTGCCGTGAAATTCCACATCCATCTCGATCAGAGCCAGAGAGGGCGTCTCCAGCTGGGTCAATGTGCTGCCGTGCACCATGAAGGCCACATCAATATGGTCAAACCCGCCGTGGGCGGCCATCTCGTTTTTGCCTCCGTCCAGCGACTCCTCGCTGGGCGTCCCGATCACATGGATCTCAAAGGGCTGGTCCGAAGACTCCAGCACTCCCCGCAGGGCCATTGCCGCGCCGATCATGGCAGGGGTCTGCATATGGTGGGCGCAGCCATGTCCCTGGCCCCGCAGCGCATCATATTCCCCTAAAAATCCTACTGCGCGCCCTCCGGCAGCCCGCCCTCCCTTGTGGCGGTACACGGCACAAAAAGCCGTATCCAGCCCGGCGTAGGGAATGGTTACTTCAAAATCGTGGGCTCGCAGCCACTTTGTCAGCGCAGCTGAGGAGCGGTACTCCTCATAGCCCGGCTCGGCGTAATCAAAAATTTCGTCGCTCAGCGCGCACAGCTGCGGCATCAGCTCTGAAACGATATTCGCAATTTGCTTCTGAATTTCTTCCATGGCATGTCCCATCCTATATCTTTGAAATTTATAATATCCTGCCGTCGCGCCATGCAGTTGCGGCGGCCAGCTCTAAACGGATCAGTAACCGATCACCACAGCCAAAGCCAGGAAGGCCATAGAAACCAGGCTGAGCAAAATCACCAGCTTAATGACGTACTTCAGCCACACGGAATAGGGAATCTTGGACGCAGCCAAAAATCCCAGCATGGTGGACGAAGTGGGGTAGATGGCATTGGTCAGGCCGTCACCCAGCTGGAAGGCCAGCACAGTGCTCTGGCGGGTCAGGCCCACCAGATCGCCCACAGGCGCCATGATCGGCATGGTGGCTGCCGCCTGGCCCGTACCAGAGTTGATGGGCAGGTTGATGATGTTCTGCACCAGGAACATACCGATGATCTTTACCGAGCTGGGCAGTGCCACAATCGCATTGGCCAAGGCATTGATAATGGTATCAATGATCATGCCGTCCACCATAACGGTATTGATCGTACCGGCCACTCCCACAATCATCGCACCGAAGGTGATATTGGCCATGCCCTGCACATACAGATCGCAGATCTTGTTGCCGCTGAACCCGGCCAGAATACCGCATACCACACCCAGCACCAAAAACAAAGTAGCCATTTCGGTGATAAACCATCCCAAGTAGGCCACGCCGTAAATCAAAACGGCAAGCGCGATGACAACGGCCAGAAGGATCAGCTTGTGCCGTCCGGTCACTTCAATCGCAGATACATCCACATCCTCCAGGTTGGAATCCTCGTTCCCCATCAGGTTCTTGGAGGGATTCTTCTTTACCTTCTCCGCATAATGAATAATATACAGGCTGGTCACAACAATAAACGCCACCAGGATAATCCAGCGATACCAGGCTCCGGAGAACATGGGAGTCACACCCGCGATGGACTGAGCCACACCCACATTAAAGGGATTATAGATGCCCGCCGTAAAGCCCACGATGGAGCCCATGGCGATCATGGCTGTACCTGTGATGGTATCATAGCCCACTGCCTTGGCCACTGCAATCCCAATAGGCACAAACACCAGAACCTCCACAGACATTCCCATGGTGAAGCCGCCTACGGCAAAGACCGTAATGAAGATGGGGATGAGCAGCTTTTCTTTTCCCGCAAACATCTTGCCCAGCTTGGCACAAAAGGCGGTGATCATCCCTGTCTGCATAATCAGCTCAAAGGCGCCGCCGATGATGAAAATAAAGAAGATGATCTCGTTTACGCTGGAGCTGCCCAGAGTTCTCACAAAAGCCATGGGGATTTCCAGCGGTGAAACCGGTGACGATTCCACCTGAGTGTATGTACCCGGTACAATCAGCATACGGCCGCTGGCATCCTCCTGGCGCTCAAACTGGCCGGCAGGAATCACGTAGGTCAGCAGGCAGACAACCAACACGATCAGAAACAGAATAATGTACGTGTGGGGCATCTGGATGCCTTTTTTCTTTTTCGACGTTTCAATGGACATTCTTCTCTGCACTCCTCACAATCAAGTGTCTAATAATTATACATTTATTTTTTTCTTTATGCAAGGGCAAATCGAGATTTATCGAGGAATCTGAATTTATCGTAAAAAACTCCCTTGAGCCGCCGGCGGCTCAAGGGAGT
>CAJKSU010000166.1 GCA_905202605.1 uncultured Eubacteriales bacterium | reverse complement strand
TATACCACCGCCGCGGATATGGCGAAAATCGCCGCTGCCGCCATGGAATCCGACACCTTCCGGAGCATTTGCAGCACTGCGCAGGTCACGATTCCCGCCACCAATCTTTCCGGCGAACGCACCCTTTCCACCACCAACTACATGCTCCCCGGCTCCGCCAATCCCGGCTATGCCTATGAGGGAACCATCGGGATTAAAACCGGCTTTACCACTCCGGCCGGCTGCTGTCTGGTGGCCGCCTGCACCAAGGACGGGAGGACGCTGCTTTCCGTGGTGTTCGGTGCGCAAAAGACTTATGATGAAAACGGCGTCGAGCAGGTGGGCAGCTTTCCCCAAACACAGGCATTGATGGACTGGGGCTTTACCAACTACGAAACCATCACCGCCTATCAGGCCGCGCTGAACGCACCGCCTGAGGAAAGCCCTGAAGCCACTTTATCCCCGGAGGAATCCACAGTGGAAAGTGAGGCCGCCGTTTCCGCCGCCCCGGAAGCGTCCGGCACGCCCAGCGCTCAGGTATCCGCCAATGCCCAGCAGGAAACGGAGGAGGAATCCTCCGGGGTCGGGCATGTCTTCGGCACACTGCTTCTGCTGGTGGCCATTATCATTGTTGTGCTGCTTCTGCTGATCGTACTGTTCCTTCTGATCATGATGCTGAAACGGGGGTAATTCCATGGAATACGAAAATCTCGAATCACTCCGTCAGGACTGCCTGAATTGCACCCGCTGTCATCTTACGGAGACACGGCATAATGTTGTATTCGGCGTTGGGCCGGAGAAGGCCGAGGTAATGTTCATCGGAGAAGGCCCCGGCGAAAACGAGGATCTTCAGGGTGAGCCATTTGTGGGCGCCGCCGGGCAGTTTTTGGACGAAATGCTGTCCATCATCGGCCTGAGCCGCCGGAACTGCTACATCGGTAACATCATCAAATGCCGCCCGCCCCAGAACCGGGACCCTAAGCCCGATGAACGGGAGGCCTGTCGTCCCTGGCTGGAGGCGCAGCTTTCCCTGTTAAAGCCTAAAATCATCGTATGTCTGGGCCGCTACGCCGCCATGGAGTTCATTGATCCGGACTTTAAAATCACTCGTCAGCATGGACAGTGGCAGCAGATCGACGGCAGCTGGCGCATGGCGATGTTCCATCCCTCCGCGCTGCTGCGGGATCCGGACAAGCGCCCGGAAACCTTCCGGGATCTCAAGAGCTTGCAGGCCATGGTGCAGCAGCACTGCACCAATACCATATTGGAAGATTAAACGGCAACCCGAACAACTGTCTGAAACGCAGCGTTCGGGTTGCTTTTTTGCACATTATTCGCTATCAAGCATATAGCCAAGAGAACTGAGAGAGTCTTCGGGTATCAATGCCCCGGTGGTGTCGCCGGTGACGATCCCCCGTGTGGGATCCACATAATAGACCTCTCCCCCCACCTGCAGCCGGCACCACACCAGCCGCTGTACTCCGTAGGTTCCGCTGACCAGACGGCAGGGAATATTCCGCTCCCGGAGCAGCAGCAGATACCCCTGACAATAGCCCAGCGAGGTGGCCTTACCCAGACAGAGCGCACCATAGGCGCTACCAGAAAAGCCGGAACCGTCCGTCACCAGTTCGCCGTCCCGTACCAATCGCTCCAGCAGCCGCTGGGCGCTGGCACTGGCGCTGTTTTCACTTCCATAGAGGTTTGTCAGCTTCTCCACCTGATCTGCAGTTTCCTCCTTGCAGGCCTCCAGCGAGGTTTTGGTATGGGTATACTGGAATTTGATTTCCAACACCCTGCGGCTTCCGGTATCCGGGAATGCACTGACGTCGATCTGCGGCAGCTCCAGCGCAAATTCCGGGTTATCCTGAAACACTTCCTCCACCAGCGCATTCATATCGAGACTGCCATAATTCTCGACCCGCAGCCGGAGGAGGCTTTCATAGTCGCTCATGGCATCCCGCAGACGAGATTTTACTCCCTCCACACCGGAGGTGCTTTTGACGGACTGGATCTCCTCCAGACTCCGCTGATAGGTGGTGTGAATATGAATCTCATAATAGCTGACGATCTGGGAGAAGTCATAGGTCATATAGTCCACTGCGAAGGCCCCCAGCGGATCTCCCCGCGACACCTCATATACTGCGTTGGAAAGATCCTGACTGAGATCGCCGGAATAGGACTCCGCACGGATCACGCCCTCCTCCACCGCGTCCTCCACCAGCCCAAGAATCGCATTCTTCAGGCTGAGATAGCCGCTGACGGTCAGGGCGCTGGAATCCACCGCCACCTGATATTCCTCGTCATGGGGCGTAACCGAGATATACGTGTTATGTCCAAAGGCTCCGCATCCCGCCAGCATGCAGATCACCAGTGCCATGGTTGCAATTCGTTTCATCGCTCCGCTCCCTTACAGCCTGTTTTTGGAATATCGTTCAAAGCCCTCACCCAGCACCTGATGCGCCTCCTGAAGTACCAGAAACGCTGTTGGGTCGATTCCCATCACAAGCTCCTTGAGTTCTGCGGCCTGACGGCGCTTCACGGCACAGTAGACCACATTTTTTGCATTGCCGGTATAGGACCCTTCCCCTTTCAGGAACGTGCATCCCCGATCCAGCTTCTCATCAATGGCGTCCCGAATCTCCAGCGAACGGTCCGTTACGATCACCGCCACCAGAGAATAGTCAAACCGGTATACTACCGCGTCCATGGCTTCGCCGCTGATATACAGCGCAACACAGCAATACAGGATCTTGGTAAAATCCCGGAAGGCAATGCCCGTAATCACTGCGATCACCAGATCCGCTGCCATCACCAGCTTGCCGATGGACATATTGGGGAACTTATATTTCATCAGCCGGGCCACAATATCCGTGCCGCCAGTGGATGCCCCCTGCATCAGCACGATGCCGCAGCCTACGCCCACCAGACCGCCGCCGAAAATTGCGCCCACCAGCGGCTCCGTCTGCGCCGTTAAAAATGGCGCAAACAGGTCGATGAGAATGGACGAGATTGCCATACCCGCAAGAGAGCCCCAGAAGAACCTTCGCCCCACGAATCGGTATCCCGCCAAAAAAAGCGGAATATTGATGAGCAGGGACAAAACGCCCACGGACAGCACCGGCAGGAAATAGGCAATGACCAGCGCCAGACCGGAAACGCCGCCCGCACCAATCTGGTTTGGCTCCAGAAACAAGTCAAACCCGGCGGCATACACTGCGCTCCCAATAAAAATCCAGAACAGGCTTTTCAGCGTTTTACTCAGTTTCTCTTTCAAACGATCTCCTCCCCGGCATACGCTATGCCTTTTATCCCCGCAGCTGCGCAGGGTATCTTCTTACAGCTCCATAGAAAGCTGCACATCCTCCATGTCGTCCTCCTTGAGAATCGCGCCCGCCGCCGGTACACTGCGGCTCCGGTAGCGGCTGACATTCTGAATACCGCTGCCCTCCAGCAGCCGGATGTGATCCAGCAGCGCCTTTTTCCGCAGGGTCAGCGCCGCCACGCCGATGGTCGAGCGGGTCGCCTTGACACTAAGCAGTGCGGAATTCAGCACCAGCGCCCGCCCATCTGTGGAATACAGCACCACGTCAGTATCCTCATGCAGGCAGAGCACGCCCTTGAGCGGCGCTTTGTCGCTGTAGGCTCCGGTGAGCTTTCGGCGGTTAGACTTGGTATCATAGGCAGAAAGCGCCACCTTGCCCACCTTGCCGTTTTCATAGGCAAAGAGCATGAAGCCGCTATAATCGCCGGGCAGGCACACCGCTGTTACCAGTTCGCCGTCGTCGAAGCCCAGCTTGGTGGGCAGATAATCGCCCAACACGCTGGCCTTTGTGTCCTTGAACTCGCTGAGCGATGTCTTGTACACCTGACATTTGTCCGTAAATACCAGCACCTCGGCGCGGTTGGTGGTCTGTATCTCGATTACCATCCGGTCGCCCTCCTTGAGCTTCTGTTCGCCGCTCATGCGGAGGCTCTGGGGTGTGATCTTCTTGAGGTAGCCGTCTCTGGTTACAAACAGGTTCACCGGGTAATCCGGCACCTCCTGCTGCTCCTCCTGATATTCCTCCACCGCTTCATAGCGGATGGTGGTACGTCGGTCTGTTCCATACTTTTTCGCCACATTTTCCAGCTCTTTGACGATAATCGCCTTGATTCGCCGGGGAGAATTCACCGTGTCCTCCAAATCGGCAATCTCCTTCTGAAGAGCGTCCGTCTCCTGTGTACGCTTTAGAATATACTCCCGGTTGATGTTCCGCAGCTTGATCTCCGCAATATAGTTGGCCTGAATCTCGTCAATGCCAAAGCCGATCATCAGGTTGGGAATCACGTCTTCCTCCAGCTCCGTTTCCCGGATAATACGGATGGCCTTATCGATATCCAGCAAAATCTTTTGTAGACCCAGCAGCAGATGGAGCTTTTCCTTCTTCTTGGTGAGGCTGTAGTAGACCCGGCGTCGGACGCACTCCGTTCTCCATGCCGTCCACTCCTCCAAAATCTCCCCCACGCCCATGACCTTTGGGAAGCCGCCGATCAGAATGTTGAAGTTGCAGGGAAAACTGTCCTGTAAGGGGGTGAGCTTCATGAGCTTGGTCATCAGCTTGTCCGGGTCAACGCCGCGCTTTAAGTCAATGGTCAGCTTCAGGCCGCTGAGGTCCGTTTCATCCCGCATATCGGAGATTTCACGGATCTTCTCCGCCTTAATCAGCTCCGCCACCTTGTCGATGATGGCTTCGGAGGTGGTAGTATAGGGGATCTCATAGATCTCAATGAGGTTCTCGGACTTGACATACCGCCATTTGCCCCGGACGCGGATGCTGCCCCGTCCGGTATTATAGACGTTATTGATCTCATTTTCGTCATAGATCAGCTCGCCGCCAGTGGGAAAGTCCGGAGCCAGCAGGTATTCCTTCAAATCGCAGTCCGGATTCTTGATCCGGGCAATGGCCGCATTGCAGACCTCCCGGAGGTTAAAGCCGCAGATATTGCTTGCCATGCCAACGGCGATGCCGTTATTGGCAGACACCAGCACATTTGGGAACGTGGTGGGCAGCAGTGACGGCTCCTTCATGGTGCTGTCGTAGTTGTCCACAAAGTCCACGGTGTCGCTGTCGATATCCCGGAACAGCTCCTGACAGAAGGTGTCCAGCTTGGCCTCGGTATATCGGGATGCGGCATAGGCCATGTCTCTGGAATACGCCTTACCGAAGTTGCCCTTGGAATCCACAAAGGGATGGAGCAGCGCACCATAGCCCCGGCTGAGACGCACCATGGTTTCATAAATGGCGGAATCGCCATGGGGGTTGAGACGCATAGTCTGCCCAACAATGTTTGCGGACTTGGTTCGGCTGCCCGTCAGCAGCCCCATTTTATACATGGTATAGAGCAGCTTCCGGTGAGAGGGCTTAAAGCCGTCGATCTCCGGAATCGCACGAGACATGATTACGCTCATGGCATAAGGCATGAAGTTGATTTCCAGCGTCTCGGTGATGGGCTGCTCTACAATCTCCGCATGCAGTCCCATGACGTTGGGATTGTCCTTATGCTTGTTTTCTTCTTCTTTTTTCTTTTTTGCCATTGTCTGCCCCTCCTTTCTTAGGAAATATCCGCCAGCTCCAGAAACTTGTAGCCGTTTTCGGTGATGTGATCCTTGCGCCCCTGGAGGTTGTCGCCCTCCAGTAAGTCAAACATCGCCGCTGTGGCCTCAGCCTCCTGAGGCATGACCTTTATGAGCCTCCGGGTGGCAGGGTTCATGGTAGTCATCCACATCATATCCGGGTCGTTTTCGCCCAGACCCTTGGATCGCTGAATGGTTACCTTTTTCTTATCGCCAATGGACTTTACGATTTCATCCTTCTCACGATTGGAATAGGCGAACCACGTTTTATCCTTACAGGTAATCTCAAACAGCGGGGATTCCGCAATATATACGTAGCCATCCTGAATCAGCGTCGGCACCAACCGATAGAGCATGGTAAGAATCAGCGTCCGAATCTGGAAGCCGTCCACATCGGCATCGGTGCAGATAACAATTTTATTCCAGCGTAGGCTACCCAGATCAAAAGCCGAAAGATCCTTGGCCTTTTTGCCGCCAGTAATCTCCACGCCGCATCCCAAGACCTTAATCAGGTCGGTGATAATATCACTTTTGAAAATACGGGCATAGTCCGCTTTCAGGCAGTTAAGGATTTTACCGCGCACCGGCATAATTCCCTGAAACTCCGCATCCCTGCTGAGCTTGACACTGCCTAATGCAGAGTCGCCCTCCACAATATACAGCTCTCTCCGGGAAACGTCCTTACTGCGGCAGTCCACAAACTTCTGTACCCGGTTGGCAATGTCCACATTCCGGGTAAGATCCTTGCGAATCTTTACCTTGGTTTTTTCCGCGGTTTCTCTGGCGCGCTTGTTGATGAGTACCTGATCGGCAATGCGATCTGCCTCGGTTT
>CAJKSU010000165.1 GCA_905202605.1 uncultured Eubacteriales bacterium | reverse complement strand
CTGACGCAAATCCTCTCGTCAGACTCTCTCGCCAAATTATGCGGTATTGCCCTAAAGATAAAAACAGAGCCGGAGACAGTGCAAAATGGCTGTCTCCGGCTTTCTTCGTTCTTAGCTGTGTTCGTCGGCATAGCCGGTGGAATAGTCCTGAATGGGCGTGACGGGAGCAAGGGTGGTTCCCAGTACCTGATTGAATACCTTCCGCATGGTGTTGATGCCGGTTTCACCCTCGATCTCAAAGGATTCGCCCCTGTAATAGACGCAGTTTAAAATATTCTGCATGTATGGATTTTCCTCATGGGGATCATAGTCCTGCCACTGCCCCATCTGCATCATATGAATGGCGTAGCGGTTGCCGTGGTCGGACTGGAGAAAAATCAACGCGTCCGGGTCGTGAGCCTGGATGGTATCCACCAGCTTTAGAATGTGTTTGTTCATAAACTCCACTTGCCCCAGGTACAGGCTGTGATCTGTCCAGTTCCAGCCGGTGGAGAAGGGGAGGCTCTCGCCATTTGGCCCCACCATGGTAGGGGAGTGGGGACACTGCACATAGCCCACCGTCAGCGTGGGAGCACCCTGTGCTGCTTCCCAGCAGGAAAGCTCGGCGTCCAGCGCGTTATCCAGAGAAGCAC
This sequence comes from uncultured Eubacteriales bacterium, assembly GCA_905202605.1. Taxonomy (GTDB): domain Bacteria; phylum Bacillota; class Clostridia; order Oscillospirales; family Oscillospiraceae; genus HGM13006. The sequence goes on along the minus strand of CAJKSU010000165.1, from coordinate 5,811 downwards.
GGTAATTGTCGCCGTAATCCGCCACAAAGAACTGATCCAGCAGACGGCGGAAGGCGGGAAACTTGTTGTAAATGCTGTTGCGCATCAGATATTCCGAGATGGTGCGGCGGGTCTGGTTGCTGGTGAGCACCCGGCAGCCGTCGGCGCCCAGGTAATCCACGTGGTTGATGAGGTTGATCCGGTAGCCATTGTCGGTGAACATCTGATAGAGCTTGCAGCTCCTGCGGTATTCCGCTTTCATATGACCGGAATCCTCCACGGAAACCACGTAGTCAAGGTTCAGAAGGTTCGGCACAATGGTGTCTGTGGCGACTGCTTCCGTATTGTGGCTGTGCAGGGAGACGGTAAAGCCCCGTTGGCACAGCTCCTCCAGAAAGGCGCTGTTGTCAAAATCATAGTAGTGCAGCAGATTGTCGTAGCCGCCGTATTCGTCAAACAGAAAATAGTAGACATTGGGCGTTCCGGTCTGAAATACCTCGTTCTGGGGCTTTTCCGGCGGGCGATGGCCATGGGGATCGTTGGGGACGTCCCGCCGAAGCTCGCTCCGAACCTCGTGGCTGCTTAAAATGGCGGGAACCGCCTGAATGGTGTTGATCAGGATCATGGAGCCGAAGGCAATCAGCAGAAGCAGACAGCCGGTGCGCAGATCGGGCTTCTTTTTCAACAGCAGGACAAACAGCAGAAGCAGCACAACAGCAAAGAACGCAAGCAGATAGCGATCCCGGAGAAACGGCAGCGCACGCTTGAAGTGAACTGCCAGCAGACAGAAATTGATGACCACCAGCATGGCAAGATCAGTGAGAAAGGCGGCGCGGGACACATTGCGGAAGCAAAGACCGAAGATTCCCAGAAACACCAGCGCATTCAGGGAGAATACCACCAGAAACGGCAGCATGGAGTTGGCGGGAACCTCGGAGGCGTTCTGTGCATAGAGAAAAATGCATGGAAAGGCGCAGACTGCCAGCATGGACAGCAGCGGAATCAGGTCATAATGCAGGATGTGCGACAAAAAACGCTTCATAGCTTTTGCTCCTTTTACGCGTTCGGATATGCGCCGGGGGTGCGGAGAGGATCGGCGCTGCAACCATGATTGTAGCACAGCTCGGACAAAAAGAACAGAAAAATCTTCACGAAACCTTCACAGAAAATCGGGAAGGAAACGGCAGGAATCAAACCTTGGCACCACTTGACATATTATATAACTCGTTATATAATAGAATCAAACCTTGGGATAATACCAAGGTTTGAAAAAGCATAGGGGGAATTCAAATGCTTGCGGTAAAGCAGCGATTTTCCAACGATGAAAACCTGCTGGATCATGTGCAGAATTTTGTAGGGCAGCGGCTTCGGAAGGAAGGGCTTTCCGATGCCAACGCCATTAACAGTACCAATCTGGTTAGCTCCATTGTGGAGCTGATGGCAAAGAAAAATCCATCATTTCTCGGCGTGGCGGTACAAAAGAACTCCAACAAGGTCGTGGTGCGCATGGTATCCGACGGCATAACCTATAATCCGCTGGACGATCTGGATATCCGAACTCTGATGGACAGTGATCCGCCGTTGCCGGATCAGGATTTTGATGCCCCCCAGACCGGAGAACAGCTGCTCAAGGCGCTGCGCAACAATCTGAGCTATTTCCACCGGGGCATCCACAATGAGGTGGAGTTTGTCGTCCATAAATCCCGGCCTCAGACCCTCAAGGTGATCACTTTTGCCTTTCTTGCTGCCATTGTGGTGGGACTGCTGCTGCGGTTCTGCGGCGGCGCAGCGCTGAACGATGCGGTTTCGGGGTATATTCTCACGCCCCTGCGCACCATGTTCCTCAATGCGCTGAAAATGCTGGTGGTGCCGGTGGTGTTCTTTGCAATCTCCTCCAGTGTGGCAGGGGTTTCGGATATTCGGGAATACGGACGGATTGGAATTAAGGTATTTACTTTTTATACATTTACATCCTTTGTGGCGATTCTGGTGGGCTATGCGGTGTATCAGCTGCTCCAACCGGGCGCCAATGTCCAATTGGATATGAGCGCCTACAGCTATACGGGGGATACCGGTACGGGAATTTCCCTGCTGGACTCCATTGTGAATATTGTCCCTACCAGCTTTGTAGGGGCGCTCACCGGAACAGAAATGCTTCAGATTATTTTCCTTGCGATTTTAGCTGGTGCGGCGGCAACCATGCTGGATAACGGTGATGACCGGCAGAAGGTTACGGAGTTTCTGGGGCTTTGCAGCCGCTTCTTTTTGAAGCTGGCGTCCATCGTGATGAAAACCATTCCATTGGCGACCTTTTGTGCTATGACACTGCTGGTTCTGACCATTGACACGTCCATGGTGGTGGCGCTTTTAAAGCTGGTTCTGGGCATGTTCCTGGGTGGCATTGGCATGTATTTGGTATACTCGCTGCTGTATGCGATCTTTGTTCATAGAAATCCTCTGCATTTCTTCAGAAAGTGTCTGCCGAATTTCCTGCTGTTTATTACATTTTGCAGTACCAGTGCGGTGATGCCGCAGACGCTGGACACCTGTACCAAGCGGCTGGGCATTTCTCCGAAGATCAGCTCCTTTTCCATGCCCCTTGGCTCTACCATCAATATGGACGGCGCCTGCGTCTATCTGACCCTGACCACGCTGTTTCTGGCGGCAGTGTATCACGTGCCGATTACGATTGATATGCTCCTGAAGCTGGCGGTGACCATTGTGATTTTGTCTATGGGTGCGCCTCCCATTGCGGGTGCAGGCTTTATCTGTCTGTCCATTTTGGTGCTCCAGATCGGCGTTCCCATTGAGGGACTGGGCGTTCTGATGGGCATTGACCAGATCATGAGCATGTGCCGGACGCTGATCAACGGTACCGGCGACTTTGTGGGAACCGCATCGGTTGCCAGCACGGAAAAGCTCATTGACCTTGATGTTCTGGATGCATCGTAAGCATCTATGGCAACACCGCACAAATGCGTCTGCGGATTGCGTCGGCACAAGCTTCGTATCCTTCATTTTGCCCTTTAGAGGGCAAAAGTTCAGTCGCTTCGCTGTGCCTCCTTTCCCCACCAAACCCACTTTGTTGGGCTTTGGTGGGGACCCCTGGAACTCTTTTCCGCCAGAAATTCGTTTGTAAAACCTTGAAATACACAGAGTATTCCTGTGGTTTTACACCTTTTTCTGACGAAAAATCTTTCGTCAGACTCTCTTGCCGATTTATGCGGTATTGCCCTATATAAAAATACCGCCTGAGTGCTCCTCAGACGGTATTTTTCGCAGCTTATGCCTCTGCGTGGCGGTGATTATAGACGCAGCCAGCCACCAGCAGACCCAGCCCCAGCAGGCACAGGAGTACGGTCAGCACCAGAAACAGCACGGTTCCGGTGGCTTGGGTGGTGCTGTAATAATAGCTGCACAGCCCGGAAATCAGGGCACTCAGGCCCAGCACCGGAAATGCGGCGGCGGTGAAGCGGAGACGGCTCAGCTCCTTTTGACTGTGTCCCGGCAGCAGACCGAGCCGAGAGAAGGTGGGAACCAGCACGGAGAACAGCGCAGCCAACGCCATAACCTCCAGCGGGAGCATCATGGAGTTCTTAATCAGGCTTTTTACCAGATAGTAAAGGTAGCCCTTTCCATAGAGCAGCTGGCTCCACAGGCAGCCCAGCCCGACGTTTACCAGATAGTTCACCAGAAATTTTGCCCCGAACAGCCGCAGCACCGTGATTTTTTTACGGTAGAGAAAGAGACTGTAAATCAGCGCACCGACCATTTCACTGAGCAGATAGCCGGGGAAATACGCGCCAGAGGGGAAGATGATGTAATTCAGCGTATCAGTTACGGCGGCAACCATCAAGCCAAGTACCGGACCATAGACTGCGCAGCCGACGGCGGTGATAAAGAACGTGAAATAAATCCGGAGATTGTCGCCTACGGTGATGAAGAAACCGCCGACCACAATGCTCAGAGCACAGATCAGTGCGGCGAAGGTCAGCTGCCGTAGCTTTTTGACCTCGCTTAGGGCGCTGCGCCAATAGGTGGGGGAGAAAATACTGTTTTCCATAAAAAATACCTCCTGTATCTGGCAAATCTCAGCCACATAGAGGAGGAACTCCGGTATGCAGCAGCGGGATGCGAGAATCTGCACGGCAAAAGCAGGCTTTTTTCGTTCCGGAGACAACTCCCCGTCCTCCGGACACGTAACCCGCAGATCTCTACTCTGCCATCTTTAGTTGCGGCAACATCCCATCCATGCGGCTTCGGCCTTCCACCGATCTTTTTCACCAGAAATGCACCATTTCCCCTTGAAATACACAAAGTATTCCTGCGGGAAAATGACTTTTTCTGACGCAAAATCTCTGGCGGAATGCTCTCGCCGAAGAATGCGATATTGCCTGTTATGCGACAGCACGAATGCGCTCGTGCTGTCTATGTTTATGAACAACACATGCCGAAGTATGTGTTGTCACCTGTTTTGCGACAGCGTGAGTGCTGCCTTTTCGGCAGCATCGTAAAACAAGACGCTGCCAAACTCTATTTGTATTATACCGGACTGCATGGAAAACACAATAGCCAAATAGAACAAAAAACATGCGATATGTTCCCATACCGCATGTTTCTATTAGCCAATGATCTCGACATTGACATGCTGGCCTCTGCGCTGCGCCACGGACTTGATGATGGTGCGGATCTCTTTTGCGATCCGCCCCTGGCGGCCGATGACCTTGCCCATGTCTTCCGGCGCAACACGGAGCTCCAAGGTGGTTTCCTCCCCATCAATCTCCGTAACGGAGACTGCTTCGGGATGATCCACCAGGTTTTGTGCCATATAAAGCAGCAGCTCTTTCATGTTCGTTCCTCCGAATTAGAGTACGCCGTTCTTCTTGAGAAGAGCACGCACAGTGTCGGTGGGCTGAGCGCCGTTCTTGATCCACTGCTGAGCCTTCTCTGCGTCGATGGTGACGGTAGCGGGATCGGTCAGGGGATTGTAGGTGCCGATCTCTTCGATGCAGCGGCCATCACGAGGGCTGCGGGAGTCGGCAACAACGATTCTGTAGAAAGGAGCCTTCTTGGCGCCCATTCTGCGAAGTCTGATTTTAACCATGGGTATTTCACCTCCGTAATCTTTTTCTCTCAAATCTATCGTAAAGCAATGTGCTGGTTACGAACCGGGGAAGGGGGGCTCAGCGTCTGCCGAAGCCGAAGCCGCGTTTCCCGCCCATGCCGCCCATATTGGGGATGCCGCCCTGCTTTTGCAGGCGCTTCATCTTTTTGCTGGCGCCGGGGCCGGTGAACTGACGCATGAGCTTCTGCATGTCGTCAAACTGCTTGAGCAGCGCATTGATCTGCTGTACCTGAACCCCCGCGCCGGCAGCGATGCGCTGCTTGCGGCTGTGGTTGATGACACCGGGATTTTCCCGCTCATAGGGGGTCATGGAGAGGATGATCGCCTCGGTACGGCTCAGCGCTTTTTCGTCGACCTGAACATTTTTCAGCGCACCGGCGTTCATGCCGGGCATCATGCCCAGAATATCGGTAATGGAACCCATGGATTTCAGCTGAACCAGCTGGTCATAGAAATCCTGAAGGGTAAACTTGTTTTTCCGGAGCCGCTGCTCCAGTTCCTGCGCCTTCTTCTGATCCATGGCGGCCTCGGCCTTTTCAATCAGCGTCAGCACATCGCCCATGCCCAGAATACGGGAGGCCATGCGGGAGGGGTGGAATGGCTCAATCTGATCCAGCTTTTCGCCGGTGCCCACAAATTTAATGGGCTTGCCGGTAACGGCCTTGACGGAGAGGGCAGCGCCGCCGCGGGCGTCGCCGCCGAGCTTG
>CAJKSU010000164.1 GCA_905202605.1 uncultured Eubacteriales bacterium | reverse complement strand
AATACCCTTTGGGGCTTGATGCTGATTGCGCTGCTGGTTTTCGCAACGCCGCAGATGAAAGCCCGTTTCAAAATGCTTTTCAGGGGCTGCACAAAAAAATCCCGCGCATCCTGAAAATGCGCAAACATCACAATTTTGAAATAGACAGCGGGAAGCTGTTTATAAAATAAAAATCAGGAGGAAACACAAATGAAAAAACTCATCGCAATGGTTCTTGTTCTTTGCATGATCCTCGGCCTGACCGCATGTGGATCCGGCAGCGGAACGACCCAGACCACCCAGGCAGCGGCTGCTGCCACGACTGCCCAGGAAGACCAGCAGGCCGCGGAAGCGCCTCAGAAGAAGCTGGTCGTAGCAACCGTCGTTAAGGCCATCGGCAGCAACTGGTTCGATTCCATGGACTGGGAAGGAACCAAGTGGGCGGAAGAAAACGGCGCCGAGCATCACTACATTGGACCGACCTCCATGGACTCTGCTGCCCAGCTGCAGTGTCTGGAAGACGCCATTGCCTTGCAGCCTGACATCCTGACTGTCGTTCCTATCGCTGCGGATGCCTGCGATGCTCTGCTGAAGCAGGCGCGGAACCAGGGTACGAAGGTCGTGACTCACGAGGGCACCGGCCTGACCAACATTGACTTCAACGTCGATGCATTCAGCAACGAAGCTTTCGGCACCAACTTTGCCGACAAGTGTGCCGAGCTCATCGGCAATGACGCAAAGTATGCTCTGGTTGTTGGTACTTTGACCACTCCTGCACACATGGCATGGGCCAAGGCTTTCTTCGCACACGCCAATGAGAGCTATCCGGACATGGTCTGCATGAACGACATGGACGGTGAAAACGTTGTTCCTCTGGAGGGCGGCGCGAACTCCGATACCTCCTACACCATGGCAAAGCAGTTCCTGCAGGCAAATCCTGATGTACAGGTCTTCTATATCGGCTCCAGCTCCTGTGTCGCCGGTGTTTGCCGCGCCATTGAAGAACTGGGAATGCAGGATTCCGTGAAGGTTCTGGCCGTCGGTACCGCTTCCGGACAGAAGACCTACTATGAGTCCGGCACGATCGTCTACGGTGCCATGTGGTACCCCGGTGCTGCCCAGTATGCTGCCTATGAGGTTGGCAAGCGGCTGATCGAGGGACAGACCATTCAGACCGGCGATGACTTGGGCTTTGACGGCTACCACAGCATTACCGTTGACGGGACCAACATCTACGGCAATGCCTGGCTGGACATCACCACGGATAATCTGGAAGAAATGTGTGAGATTCTGTAAGCGTCTATTTTAGAAGCATAGTCAAAGTGGGCCCGGAAAACATATTTCCGGACCCACATATTAAGAAATCGGAGATTTGCTTATGAAACTTGGACTGTTGTCTGCAATTTTGGCAGAAAAAAATTTCCGGCAGGCGGTGGATCTGTGTGCAGAGATCGGATTTGAGACGATGGAAACCGCCTGCTGGCCAAAACAGGGGGCCACGCGCAGATATGCCGGCGTGACCCACCTTGATGTGGATGCGTTGAGAATGGAACAGATCGAGTCCGAGCTCAACTATGCCCGAGAAAAAGGAGTCCAGGTCTGCGCCCTGGCCTACTATCCGAATCCCTTATCCCCCAATGAGGCGGAGCGTGCCCTGGCGGTAAAGCATATCTGCCGCCTGATTGATGTGGCAGCCGAGACGGGAATCGGTTTGGTCAATACCTTCATTGGCCGGGATCGGTTCAAAACCGTTGAGGATAATCTGGAGCTTTATGAGAAGGTCTGGACTCCCATTATAAAGCTGGCAGAGGAGAAAAGGGTACGGATTGCCATCGAAAACTGCCCCATGATTTTTTCAAGGGACGAATGGCCCGGAGGAAATAACCTTGCCAGCACTCCGGCAATCTGGGATGACATCTTCCGGCGAATCGACAGCGGCTTCCTGGGACTCAATTATGACCCCAGTCACTGCGTTATTCTGGATATGGATTACATTCGCCCCCTTTACACCTATGCGGATAAGATTTTCCATGTGCACCTGAAGGATACCCATATTTTCCGGGACAGACTGGATCGGGTAGGTCGCATGGCGTATCCTTTGGAGTTTATGGCACCGAAGCTTCCTGGCCTAGGCGATATTGACTGGGCGAGATTCTGTAGCGCGCTGTACGATATCCACTTTGCCGGAAGCGCCTGCATTGAAGTGGAGGATCGCAATTTTGAAGAAAATGATGCTGCGATTCGCAAGGGCATAGCCCTTGCCTATCGAAACATATCCCAATATATTCCTACCGGAACAGGAGCGTGACTTATGAAACTGGGAATACTTACCAATGTGGTCTGTAACCTGTCATTGGATGAAGCGTTGGCATATTTCAAGGGAATGGGAATGGAAATGGTGGAGATTGGCTGCGGCGGTACGCCGGGCACCCATCATTGCGATCCCGAAATCCTGCTGCATGACGATGAGAAAATGGAAGCTTTCCGGAAATCCATTCAGGCGTCCGGACTGCAAATCAGTGCATTTTCCTGCCACGGCAACCCTGTACATCCCATCCCCGAAATTGCACAGCGCTACGATCGGATTATGCGCAATGGCGTGCTGATGGCGGAGCGAATGGGCGTGGATACCATCTGCTGCTTTTCCGGCTGCCCCGGCAGCGAAGAAAATGCAAAATACCCCCACTGGACAACGACTGTATGGCCCTTTGACGCGGTGGCGGCAAATCGCTATCAGTGGGAAAAGGTGCTGATTCCCTACTGGAAGGAGTTTTGCGCCTTCGCAAGAGAGCACCATGTGAATAAAATTGCCATTGAGATGCATCCGGGCTTTTGCGTGTACAATCCGGAGACGCTGCTGCGCCTGCGGGAGGCCTGCGGCCCGGAGATCGGTGCGAATTTCGATCCCAGCCACCTAATCTGGCAGGGAATTGACATTCCTACGGCAATCCGGAAGCTTTCCGGCTGCATCTACCATTTCCATGCCAAGGATACCTATGTGGATGAGGTGGAGATGGGGAAAAACGGCTTCTTCTCGCCTATGGGTGCCTTCGGTGACAAGTATACGCCCTTCGCTTTCCGCATCCCCGGAAATGGGACGAGCGTATCCTACTGGAGAAAAATTATGACCGCTCTGGCGCAGACAGGCTATGACGGCGCAATCAGCATTGAACACGAGGACAACACCATTGGACAGGATGAAGGTATCCGTAAGAGTGTGGCATTTCTGAAGCAGATTATTGTTCGGGAGCAGGCTTCCGAATGCTGGTGGAAGGAATCCATCCGGGATTATCAGAGAACTTTCCTGCCGGCAAAGGAGGGAACAGTCAGATGAAAACAGGTATTTATACCAATGCGTTCCGGGAGTATCCTTTTGAGGTTGCCGCGAAAAAAATCCGGGATGCCGGTATTGATATGATCGAGCTGGGCTGCGGTGAGGAAAGCGGATTTGCCCATTGTAACCCCGAGGAGTTGCTGGCAAGTGAAAGCAGGCTGGACGCGTTTCGTGGCTGTATTGCCGACAACGGTCTGGAAATTTCCGCGCTGTCCTGCCACGGTAATCCCGTATCCCCCAATGAGGCAACAAGGGAACTCAGTGTTCGCTCCATGAAAAACGCCGTACTGCTGGCCGAGAAGCTGGGTCTGCGGAATATCAACTGCTTCTCCGGCTGCCCCGGGGATTGGGAGGGAGCGTCTCTGGCCAACTGGGTTACCGTCGGCTGGCCTATGGACTATGCCCAGATGTACGCCTGGCAGTGGAACGAAAAGCTTCTGCCTTTCTGGAGGGAGTTTACGGCATTTGCAAGAGAGCACGGAATAGACCGCATTGGACTGGAGCTGCATCCGGGTCAGTGCTGCTATAATCCCAGAAGCCTGAAGCGCCTGCGGGAGGCGTGCGGTGAGGAAATCGGTGTGAACCTAGACTTCAGCCATTTGCTCTGGCAGCGAATGGATCCGATCCTTGTGATTCGGGAACTGGAAGGCATGATCTATCATATGCACGCCAAGGACATCCATCTGGATGAAGCTATGGTTCGGGAGAACGGACTGATCAACACCGCTTATTTCGATGAACCCAGAAAGCGCAGCTGGAATTTCCGCAGCATCGGCTACGGACATGGGCCGGAATTTTGGCGTAATGTTTTTGCGGAGCTTCGCCGCTGCGGCTATGACTATGTCGCAAGCATTGAGATGGAATGCGAAGTGCTGAGCATTCCGGATGCGCTGCCGAAGGCTGTGAAATTTTTGCATGACAATCTGCCTATGGACGAAGACCCCCAAGAGCAGAGCTGGCAGAAGAAAACACATGCCGGAAAAGTAAAGCGCCTGCAAGAGTATGGCTGGACGGAGTAAAGGAGGCCGCAGATGAAAAAAATAGCAATCGGCATTATCGGTTGCGGAAAGATTGCCCAGATGCGGCATATTCCGGAGTATGCGGCCAATGCCAATGCGAAACTATGCGGTTTCTTTGATGTGAACTTACAGCGTGCGCAGGAGCTTGCCGACCAGTATGGCACGAAGGCTTACGGAAGCTACCAGGGGCTGCTGGCGGATCCGCAGATCGAAGCGGTCAGTGTCCTGACACCCAATTTTACCCATGCGGAGATTACGATCGCCGCCCTGAAAGCCGGGAAGCATGTCCTATGTGAGAAGCCGATGGCGGTTACGCTCCAGGATTGCGAAGCCATGGTACAGACTGCGGAGCAGACAGGGAAAAAGCTGATGATCGGCCAGAATCAGCGGTTGACACCGGCACACCAAAAGGCCAGGGAGCTGCTGTGCAGCGGCGCGATTGGGGATGTGATCACTTTCCGGACAAGCTTTTCCCATTCCGGCGCGGATAATTGGAGCGTCGATGGAAGAAATTCCTGGTTTATGGACAAAAATCGCAGCCATTTCGGCGCCATGGCTGATTTGGGCGTTCATAAAACGGATCTGATGATTTACTTGTTGGGACAGAGAGTCGTGAAGGCTTCTGCCGTTCTGGGGACGCTTCAGAAGAAATACCCGGACGGAACGCCAATTACCGTAGATGACAATGCGTTTTGCACCTTCGTCATGGAAAACAATGTTATCGGCACCATGAATGCCAGCTGGACAAACTACGGCTGTGAGGATAATTCCACGTCTATATATGGCTCTTTGGGCGCAATGCACATTTACCGGAATCCGGAGCATTCCATTGTGATCGAGCGCGGCGCCCGTGAGAAAGAGTATTATGACACGGATACCATCCAGACAAATGATAATCAGACGGCATCGGGCGTTATAGAGCGGTTTGTGGATTGCCTGGTGAAGGATACACAGCCTGAAATTCCGGCGCAGAGTGTGCTGAATGCCATGCGCGCTCTGTTTGCCTGTGAAAAAAGCGCGGAAATGGGCAGCGCTCTGGTGGATGTAGAATAATGCGATTTTCTGCTTGAGCACGTCATCCTTACAAGTGAACGCGACTAATTTAACACGGCATAAAAAGGCAGGGCGCTCCAAAAGAGCGCCCTGTTTGCGTTTACTGCAGACCCTGCTCGTAAGCCTCGATCATCTTCTTGAACGTGTGACCCGTAGAACCCGCGGGATTTGCCCGCCGTTTTAGCTTCCCCAGGTATTTTTCACAGGTATCGCCGGTGAAAATCTTGATGTCCAGCCGCAGAGTGTTATCATCCTCCGGAGTGACATAAATCCTGTCGATGAAGATGTCAATGAAATCCTTGGTGATGGCCTCGGTCTGGCACTGCTTCTCCGCATCTCGAAGGACTTTGCGAAGGTGCTCCATATTGGCACGGAACTCCTCGCTGGATTCCTGCTGGTCTTTCAGCTCCAGGAGCGCCTGCTCGCCGGATTTGATTTCCTGGTTACACTGGGCGGTCATGGCCTTGAAATCCGCTGGTGTGATGCTCTCCAGGGTCACCAGCTCCAATAGCTTGGACTTCTTCTTTTTGGCAAGGTCAATGTTTGTCTGGACTTCCTCGATTTTCTTTTCCAGATTGCCGTCACAGGTCATGCTGCGGTACATTCGCTCGTACTCCGCAATCATGGCGGCGGAAGCCTGCCGGGTGTCCCGGAACACCTCAAAGAGCAAAGGCACCAGCTCCTTTTCGTAGATGGGGAAGGAGTCGCAGGCATCCGCGCCGGATTTGATTTTGTTGGAGCAGACCCATTTGCTGTTTTGGTTGCCCAGCTTGTCCTTGGATTCCCGGCGGTAGTAGGCGGTGCCGCAGTGGGTGCAGAAGAGCTTGCCGGTGAGCAGATTGGCGTGATTGCAGATGCCCTGCCGGTTTTTTACATCCTCGCTTCTGCGCAGCAAAACCGCATAGGCCTTTTCCCACAGCTCCTCGGAGACGATGGCTGGGACGATCTGGCCGGTTTCATCCTTGAACATGACCCATTCCTCCGGCGGGAGAAATTTCTGTTTCTTGGTGAACATATCCACCACTTTGACCTTGTTGCCGACGTAGTAGCCCTTGTATTTGGGATTGGAAATCATATTGGACATGGTGGTGTGGGCGATTTTCTTGCCGTTCAGGTTCCGGTAGC
>CAJKSU010000163.1 GCA_905202605.1 uncultured Eubacteriales bacterium | reverse complement strand
TACAAAAGAACATATCATAAAATGACGGGTTGCCATCAAAAAAAGAAAAAAATGAAAAAAAGCACCGCCGCAAAATTGCGGCGGTGGCAATATTGCAGTTTACCGCAGGATTACACCCAGTTTTTCATTCAGTGCAGTAAGAATGTTCTTCACTACGCCGTCAGAATCCGCATCGGTAAGGGTGCGGTCATCGGCGCGAAGTTCCAGCGCAAAGGCCAGCGACTTCTTGCCTTCGGGGATACCCTTGCCGCGGTAGAGGTCAAAGAGCTTGACACTCCGCAGCAGCGTTCCACCTGCGGATGCGATCACAGCCTCTACCTGAGCGGCGGTGAGTGTTTCATCGCACACCAGCGCCAGATCACGTTCTACGCTGGGGAACTTGGGCAGAGGACGCTACAGCGCCTCAGGCGCCAGCAGCGTCATCAGGGCGGAGAAATTCAGCTCGGCGCAGTAGATCTCGCTGGAAATGCCGTAGTTGGCAGCTACCAGCGGATGCACCTGACCGAATACGCCCACGTACTGACCCTCTACATACAGGTCTGCGCAGCGTCCGGGATGATAGGAGGGGTTCTCCTTCTGGGCAACTACGGTGTGGGGCTTCACATTCAGGCAGCGGAGCAGCGCCTCCACCTCGCCCTTGAGGGAGAAGAAGTCTTCGTTCTCGCCATAGGAGCCAAGGGTCAGGATGACATCCTCCTTGGGCAGATCCTCGCCCTCCACCGGCAGATAGATCTTTGCCAGCTCATAGAGCTTTGCAGCCTTGTTCCGATGAGCGTTGTTCCGAGCCAGCGTTTCCAGCATACAGGGCAGGGAGGTGGTACGCATCACAGAGGTATCCTCGCCCAGCGGGTTGAGGATCTTGATAGGCTTCCGCAGGGGGCTGTCCTCCGGCAGACGGATCAGGTCAAACATGGAAGGACTGCCAAAGGAATAGGTGAGGATCTCACTGTAGCCCATGCTGCGGCAAATCTGACCGGCCTGATTCTTGCACTTTTGCTCCGGAGTATAGCCGCCCTTGGCAGCAGCGCCCTTAAAGGTGGTAACGGGGATGTTGTCGTAGCCGTACATCCGCGCAACCTCCTCAGCAACATCCGCCATGTAGTGGATGTCGGTTCGCCAAGAGGGAACGTGGAGCTGATCGCCGTCTACGGTGAAGCCCAGCCGCTGGAGGTACATGACCATATCTTCACGGCTCAAGTTGGTGCCAAGATGGCGGTTGATCTTTTCCGGCTCAAAGGCAACGGTCACAGGATCGGGAACATAGTTGAGCACGTCAATCACACCGTCCATGACATCACCGGCGCCCAACTGCTCCACCAGTTCGCAGGCGCGCTGAATGGCGGGATAGGTGTCCAGCGGATTCAGACCCTTTTCATACTTGGTGGAGGCGTCGGTACGCATGCCCAGAGCGTTTGCAGTCTGACGGATGCAGGTGCCGTCAAAGTTAGCGCTTTCGAAGACAACTGTAGTGGTGCTGTCAAGAATTTCGGAGTTCAGGCCGCCCATAATACCCGCAAGGCCGATGGCCTTATCATTGTCGGCGATAACCAGCATTTTGCTGGTTAAGGTATGCTCCTGCTCGTCCAGCGTGGTGAGCTGCTCGCCGTCCTTTGCCCGGCGGACTACGATCTTCCCGCTGCTCACATATCGATAGTCAAAAGCGTGCATGGGCTGACCGTATTCCAGCATCACATAGTTGGTGATATCTACAATATTATTGATGGGACGAACACCCAGAGCATGGAGCCGCTGACGGAGCCAGCGTGGAGAGGGGCCGATCTTGACATTGGTGACCATCCGGGAGGTGTAGCGGTTGCAGAGATCGGAGGCTTCCACCTCAACCTCCAGCTTATCGAAGATACTGCCCGCATCGGAACCCTTGACCTCCGGCTCATGGAGGGTGAAGGGCTGATTAAAGGTGGCGGCTGCCTCACGGGCGATGCCGATGATGGAATAACAGTCGGTACGGTTGTTGGTGATCTCAAACTCTACCACAGAATCGTCGGTGCCGATGAGGGTGTTGATGTCTTGACCAACGTAAGCGTCCGGCTCCTCAATAATAAAGATGCCGTCCTCGATGGCATAGGGAAAATCGTTGACGGTGAGACCCAGCTCCTTCAGGGAGCAGAGCATGCCGTTGGACTTTTCGCCGCGAAGCTTGCCTTTTGTAATATGAACGCCGCCGGGCAGGTAGGAGTTGTGCTTGGCAACGGGGACAAGATCGCCTTTTTTTACATTCTGTGCTCCGGTGACAATCTGAATCGGCGCATCATCACCCACATCAATTTGGCAAATCCACATGTGGTCGGAATTCTCATGACGGACGATCTCCACGACCTTGCCCACGACAACATTTTTGATCTCCGCAGACAGTACCTCGGTAGTTTCCACCTTGGTGCCGGACATGGTCATGGCGGCGTCAAACTCGTGATCGCTGACATTGACCTTTACATAATCATTGAGCCATTTTCTCGAAATATTCATAACAAATCTCCACTCCTTTCCTTAGAACTGTCCCAGAAACCGCACGTCGTTCTCAAAGATCAGACGCAGGTCGTTGATGGCGAACCGGTTCATGGTCATACGCTCTACGCCGCACCCAAAGGCAAAGCCGGAATACTCCTCCGGGTCAATGCCGCAGCCCGCCAGAACCTTGGGATGCACCATACCGGCGCCCAGCAGCTCGATCCAGCCCTCGCCATGGCAGGTGGGGCAGGTGTGACCGTCCACATCGCCGGTGCCATGGCACTTAAAGCACTGCACGTCCATCTCACAGGACGGCTCAGTGAAGGGGAAATGGTGGGGACGGAACCGGGTGACGCAGTCCTCGCCGTAGAGCAGCTTACCCATCTGAATGAGACTGCCCTTCAGGTCCGCCATGGTGATGCCCTTGTCAATGACCAGACCCTCCATCTGATGGAACATGGGGCTGTGGGTGGCGTCCACCTCGTCCTTCCGGTATACTCTGCCGGGGGAAATGATGCGAATGGGAGGCTTACGGCTCTCCATCACGCGAATCTGCATGGGAGAGGTCTGGGTGCGGAGGAGAACGGAATCGTCCTCAGTTGTATAGAAGGTGTCCTGCCGGTCGCGGGCAGGGTGACCGGCGGGGGTGTTGAGCTTAGTGAAGTTATAGCTTTCCAGCTCAACCTCAGGCCCCTCAACCACGTCAAAGCCCATGCCGATGAAGATTTCCTTCATCTCATCGAGTACAATGCTCATGGGATGTTTGTGACCCATGGGAACGACCTTGGCGGGCATGGTCACATCCACGGCCTCCTGCTGGAGCTTCCGATCCAGCGCAGCGGCGGCAAGCGCTGCCTTTTTCTTTTCCAGAGACGCTTCAATGACGGCGCGCACCTGATTGGCCTTCTGACCCATGATCGGGCGCTCATCCGGAGATAGGGAACCCATTTTTTTGAGCAGTCCGGTCAGCTCACCCTTTTTGCCCAGAAAACGAACCCGCAGGTTTTCCAGTTCAGCAGACTCCTTTGCATCATCCAGAGCCGCAAGCGCTATTTTCTCAATGTTTTCCAGCTGCTGTTTCATGTTGCATACTCCTTATTAAATAATATCATCGGTGGGGGAGTGCATGAAAAAATCGCCCTCCGCCCGAAAGGGGACGAAAGACGCATCTTCCGCGGTACCACCCGCAATTCGCCTCAAGCAAGGCGCACTCTTCATGGATAACGGCACAACCCGGCGCATCCTACTGAGAAACCTGTTCAGACGGCAGCTCACGGGGGAACGCCGCAATTCCCATGCAGGCGGCTTCCAGCGCCCCGCCCTCTCTTTGGCACAGTACGGAATTGAGACAACCCGATCATCGCAAATTTAATATCGTTCCAATGATAGCATAGAATTCTTCAAGTTGCAAGGGAAAATACAACTGATTTCCCGTGAAAACTTCACAATAATTTCTGGTTTACACTTGAAGCATTTGTGAATCCGGATTATAATAATGTCTACAAAACCGGTGTGTGCCGGACAAATCCATGGAATTTGGGGGGTTTTTATGAATAATTACAATGATACTTTTGTAGAAGAACTGGTGGTACGGCATAATACCGTTAAAAACCTGATGCTGGACGTACTAATTATCATAGCAGCTGTGGCGCTTGCCGCTGCAGTGTGGCTGTTTTTAAGCCCGATTTTCCCGGCTATGCTGGTGATTCTGGTGGTGGCAGCGTATCTCGGCGTCAAATTTCAGGGGGTGGAGTTTGAATACTCCTTTACCAACGGCGATCTGGATGTGGATAAGATCATGGCAAAGCGGAAACGGGTGCGTCTGGTGGAGATTAACCAGAAGCAAATTCAGGTGATGGCGCCCTATACCGCAGAATATGAGAGTGTCACCCGTGACTATTCCGTATCTCGGGTAATCGATGTTTCTTCGTCAAAAAATGCCGCAGGTCGATGGTTTATGATCTATGAGGATGCGGAGGGAAAGTATGTCTTTCTGGTACTCCAGCCCTCCAAGCGCTTCCGGGAGGCCATGCAGAAGTACATCCGTTCCAGAATGAAGGGGATGGAGGTATGAAATTTGCCGGAAGTCAGGCCATGCGGGACATGGATCGATACACCATAGACGTTCTGGGAGTCCCCTCGGATACACTGATGCTCCGGGCAGCCCGCGGGCTGGCAAATGAAATTGAGCGGCATATGGATCCGGGCGGTTTGGCGGTGATTCTGTGCGGCAGCGGCAATAACGGCGGCGACGGCATTGCCGCTGCGAAATTCCTGCTGGAGGACGGTTTCCGGGCGGAATGCTATCTGACGGGCAGCCGGGAGAAGCTGACCGAGGACGCGAAGAAGATGAACGCGCTGCTGGAGCAGCAGGGCGGAACGCTGCGGGATATTGCGGAGCTTCCTGATCTTTCCCATGCGGACGTGGTAGTGGATGCGCTGTTTGGCACCGGCCTGTCCCGTCCTGTTGCAGGGAACTATCAGGCGCTGATCGATAAAATCAATGGCTGCGAAAAAACGGTGATTGCCTGCGACATTGCCAGCGGCATTTCGGCGGATACCGGCGAAATTCTGGGCTGCGCGGTGAAAGCGGACGTGACCGTGACCTTTAACCTGCCTAAAACCGGTCAGCTTATGCCGCCGGGGACGGAATATACCGGGCGTCTGATCGTCCATGATATCGGCATCCCGGAGGAAGCGAAAAAGCAGGTTTCTTTTGACGGCATCTATGTAACATGTGATCTTATCATGTCATGGCTTCCAAAGCCCAAGCTGGAGAGCCACAAGGGCGATATGGGAAAGCTTCTGCTGCTTTGCGGCTCTACCGGGTTTACCGGAGCGGCAGCGCTTTCCGCTAGAGCGGCGCTGCGCACCGGCGCGGGGCTGGTCTATCTGGGGGTTCCAGAAGCGGTGTATCCCATCCTTGCCGCCAAACTGGATGAGCCGTTGGTGTTTCCGCTGCCCAGCAGCGGAAACGGACGGTTTGGCAGCTATGCGGCACAGGAGATCCCTGAACGGCTGAAAGATAAAGACGCCTGCCTGATTGGCCCGGGCATCGGACGGTGTCGGGATACTGAGGAACTGGTGGATGCGGTGCTGGAACACGCGAAATGCCCGGTGCTGCTGGACGCCGACGGCATAAATGTGCTGGAGGGGCATATAGATAGACTGGACAGGGCAAAGGTTCCACTGGTCTTAACACCCCACGAGGGGGAATTCCGCCGGATGGGCGGGGATCTTTCCGGCGGGCGCATTGCCGGGGCAAAAGCCATGGCGGAAAAGACCGGCGCGGTGATCGTGCTCAAGGGCTATCGAACGGTGATCGCGGCGCCGGACGGCAGAATATTTGTGAACTCCACGGGGAATCCCGGCATGTCCGTGGGCGGCAGCGGCGATGTGCTTTCCGGCATTCTCACCTGCCTTTTGGGGCAGGGGCTGGAACCGGCGGAGGCTGCGGCTGCGGCGGTATGGCTCCATGGTGCGGCGGGAGATGCCGCCATGGAACGCCTTGGAGTTCGGAGTATGCTGCCCGGCGATGTAATCGGCGCCCTGTCTGCCATATTAAAATAAGGGGGACGGGCTGTGCGGCTGATTCGAGCCGTACCAATGCTGATGCTGCTCCTGCTGTGCGCCTGCGGAGCAGATGGAACCACGGCGCAAACGGCGGTGCGCTTTCGCACCGAACTGATCGACTGCGGTGGATATACCTGCCAGCTGACGCTGCGGGCGGATTACGGGGATTATATCCGGGATTTTACGCTGGACTGCGCCTATGACGAAGCCGGTGCAACGCTTACGGTGATGGAGCCGGAGCCGGCGAAGGGCATTACCGCATCGGTGGCTCCGGACAAGGCCAGCGTGTCCTATGACAGCACGGTTCTGGCGGTGGAATCCTTTGAATCCCGAAAAATATCTCCCATGGCGTCGCCGTATCTTTTGGGACAGGCCTGGTCTAAGGGGTATATTTCTGCCACAGGGATGGACGGTGACCGGGAACGGGTGACCTACACCCTTGGCTACGGGGGTGACACGCTGGAGATTACAACGGCGTTTTCTCAGGGAATCCCTGTATGGGCTGAGATCTCGGATGGCAATCATAATCTGGTGAC
>CAJKSU010000162.1 GCA_905202605.1 uncultured Eubacteriales bacterium | reverse complement strand
AGCTGCTTCAGCGTCCCCGCCAGCAGCTTCAAGCCGTCATCTCCCAGAGCATAATTCGCCGTCATCAGCGCCATATAGCAGGAGATCCCCGGCAGCATCACCAGCTCCAGCCCCCGGCTCATCATGCCGCACACCGCCGTGGTCACGGCATACATGGCGGTAGACGCTCCCACCTTCCCCGTTGCCGCCGATGCTGAGGCCAGTGCCGGGAAAAGTGCTCCGGAGAACACCGTCATTTGATCCACGGTGGCAGCCATTTGGGTAAAAAAGCCGGAAATCTCCCCATAGCAGATCATCGCCACCGCCAGAACCCCGCCCAGCTCCAGCGCATCCCCGGAATGGAAGGAAGAAACGCTTCGCAGCGCAGCGGAAAGCATCACCACCCCAAGTATGGACAGGCACCGGCGCAGGGAGCTCCGGAGCGTCCCTTGAGAGGTCTGAACCCCACCGGAGATCAGTGCGCCGGCTTTTTCTTCCAAGTCCGCTACATCCAACTCTGACCAGTCTCCCAGCTCCCGCCTTGCCTCATCGGGCAGCATTTCCGCAGCCTGCGTCCCGCCAAAGTCCTCCTCCACGCCCCAGCAGCAGCCGCATAGCGTCATACCCAGCAGAATAAGCATCAGAATTCGCCTTACATATCTCATGGTATTCTCCTACAGCATCCTCTGAAGTGTGGTCATGAGGCTCTCCATCAGAGGCAGCAGCACGTATACCGACGCCACGGAGCCGGAAAGCCGCAGCACCGATGCAATGGTCTTTTCTCCGGCGTCCTCGCAGATTCCGGAGGAAACCTCCGTCAGAATGCCCATACCCAGCGCCTTTAGCACCGGTTCCGTGATCCCGCCGGCCAGTCCGGCTGTCTCTCCCATGGATTCGGCAAAGGCCATGACCGGCTTCATGAAGCTCAGTCCAAGTGTAACAATGAAAAGCACCGTACCAATGGAAACCAGAATCCCATATTGCGCCCCCTGCCGCTTTGTAAGGAGGCAGAGCACCGCACCAATGATCGCAGCCCCGGCACATTTTACAAGCTGCTCCATCAGAACTGAAACAACGTCTTGACCATGTCAAACAGCGCAGCAATTTTTTGAACCAGAATCATCAGCACCACCACCAGCCCCGCAAGAGTCGTCATAGTTGCCTGTTCCTCTCGTCCGGAACGCACCAGCACCTGATTCAGAATGGACACGATGATTCCTACGGCGGCGATTTTAAAAATCAAATCAATATCCATAACGCCTCCTACAGAAGCAGCAGAATCAGCGTCAGGCCGCCGCACACGGACGCTGTCATCCATGCGCGCGCCTTCTGCCGCTGCACAGCCTCCGATTCCTCGATCAGCCGCTCCACCCGTGCCTTGTACAGTCCCAGTGCTCTGGCCTGTCCGCCCAAGTCATAGCGCCCCAACGCCCCGGAAAGCTCCAGCAGCATATTTTTCTCCTGCTGCGGCAGGCCAAGCGGCTGCTCCTCCATTTGCAGCTTCATGGCCGCCATCAAGGGCCGCCCTGTGACCGCCGCCATTTTTACGGCAGTTCCAATGAAAAACTCTCCCAGCTCCCCCTCCATGCGCTGCCCCACTGCCTCAAACAGTTCGGGGAGTGATGCCATGTGCAGTTCCATCTCCCCCTGCAGCAGCTCCAGCCCAAGCCGCAGCTGTCTTAAAAGCTCCAACCTCCTGCTGAGACTCTGCCGTGCCGCCAGTCCATTCATCAGCGACGCCGCCGCCACAAGCACGCCCCCTGCCAGCTTCCAAATCATCTCCGCTCCGCTCCATTCTTCTGATTCTATATTGCTCCAGCTCAATGACATACTCAAATGCGCCGGATTCCAGCAGCGCACGGTAGCCGGGTCTCTTCAGCACCTGCTCCAAGCTCCCTGCATGAGCCGTTGCCAGCAGTGCCACCCCGGAAAAGGCCGCCTGCTGGGCCGCTGCCAGCTCGTCCTCCCCCGCCAGCTCGTCCACCGCCAGCACCTGAGGATTCATCACCCGCAGCATCAGGCTCATTCCCTCGGCCTTGGGACAGCCGGACAGCACATCGGTGCAGGGGCCAAGCTCCAGCATGTTTTCTCCCTGCCGCTGTGCCGCCAGCTCCCGGCGCTGATCCACAACGCTGACCCGCAGCCCCCGTTCGCTGATGCAGCGGAGCAGATCCCTTAAGAACGTGGTTTTCCCTCCGCCGGGCGGGGACAGAATCAGCGCCGCCCGGATCGTTCCGCCCTCGGTCAGCCGCTCCGCGGCCTGCCGGGCCGTCCCCGGAATTTCCCGTGCAAACCGAATTACCAGAGAGGAAATATGCCGAAGGCCCCATATTTTCCCTTCCCGCATCACCGTTTCCCCACACAACCCCATGCGGCAGCCCTGCTCCAGCGGCAGGTACAGCCCTGTCTCCTCCAATCGGAGCGCATAGGGGGAAAAGCCCGTGGCTCGATCCACCAGCGCCGTCAGCATTTCTTCGGTCACCGGAATGCCCTGTCCGTTGCGGGTCAGCAGCTCCTCTCCCCACGGAAACGCCAGCCGCGCCCGCTGTCCCCGCCGAAGCCGCAGCTCTGATGCCATCGCAAGCCGTTGAGCAGGCATACGCTGGATTGCCTGAGAAAGCTCCGGGGTCAACACCTCCAATTTCATAAGTACCGCCTCCTGCCCTACAAGACTATGCCCGTCCGCACCGGATTATGAAGCCCGAACAGGCAGAAAAATCCCGCACCGCAAATGCGGTACGGGATCGTGAATCGAAGCTTATGCAGCTTTCTCCTGCTTGTTCTTCTTGAGCTTTCTCAGGCGAACCCAAATGTTGCCGGAAATGCACACAGAGGAATAGCAGCCTGCCAGCACGCCTATAAACAGAGGCCAGCAGAAGTTCCGAATGGAGGTAACACCCAGAATAATTACCATGGTAATGGTAAGCAGAGTTGTAATGGTGGTATTGATGCTCCGCCCCATGGTCTGCCAGACGGACTTGTCCATGATCTCGGCAAAATCCGTCTTGGGATTGGACTTCGCATTCTCTCTGGCCCGGTCAAACACAACGATGGTCGCATTGATGGAGTAGCCCAATATGGTCAGCGCCGCGGCAATGAAGTTGGCGTTGAAGGGGATCCGGAAAATGATATACGCAGAGAGCATCACGAGGATATCGTGGCACAGAGCGCAGACCGCAGCCAGACCGGAGCGGAAATCGAACCGGATGCCGATATACACCAGCATGCACAGTACGGCAACCAGTGCGGAAATCATTGCGGAATTCCGGAGATCGGAGCTGACGGATGCGGAAACCGAGGAGGAAGCCACCACGATGGCATCGGAATACTCCGCCTGAATGGCATCGTACAGTGCATCGCGCGTCTCATTGGGAACATACAACGCCTTGACTACCACCTGAGTTCCGGTGCTGCCGGAGGTGGTAACGGAGGAGAACTTGTCCCCCAGAACGTCCTTGGCGATGCTCTCGACCTCCTTGGTGTCGGCCTGCTGCCCCAGATCATAGGTCATGGTCACGCCGCCCAGAAAGTCTACATCCATATTAAACAGGTTCACGCCAAAGGGCAGGGTAACAAGCCCCACCACACCGGTAACCACCAGAATGGCGGAAATAATCAGGAAGAGCTTAAAATGCTTTACAAAGCTGAACGTCTTATTGGCAAACATCTTACTTCTCCTCCTTCTTGATCTTTACGCCATAGAGTGCGGGATTGGTGGCCTTTACGCCCACCAGCGCCTTCATCATGATCTGGCTCGCAAAGAGCATGACAATCATGGACAGGATCACACCGATGAACAGGGTCTTTGCAAAACCCACGGTGGTGCCGGTACCCAGCCACCACAGCACAACAGCAGCAATGATGGTAGTAACATTAGAGTCGATGATCGCGCTCATTGCACTCTTATAGCCGGATTCAATGGCAGCACGAATGGTCTTTCCTGCCCGAATCTGCTCTCTAATCTGCTCAAAGGTGATGACGTTTGCGTCTACTGCCATGCCCAGCGTCAGGATCACGCCTGCGATGCCGGGAAGACTCAGGTTCAGGTGCGCAACGGATACCACGACCAGAAACAGCGCCGTGTACAGCAGCAGTGCCACACTGGCGATCAGTCCGGGCAGCCGATACACAAGGAGCATAAACAGGATCACCAGGCCAATGCCGATGGCGCCGGCCAGCAGAGAGGTAGAAAGGCTTCTTTCGCCCAGAGACGCACCGACACTCTCCATCTTAACATTCTCCAGCGAGAACGGCAGCTTGCCGGCTGCGATGATATCTGCCAGATAATTGGCATAATCAGAACCTGTGGAGCTGCCCAGCGTAATGATGGCGCTGTCATTGTTGATGCCGGTGTCCTTATATTCAGAGGAAACCTGCGGGGTAGAGATGGCAGTGCCGTCCAGATAGATGCCCACATAGTTGGAGCCGGAGGACTGATTTGCCGCATACTTGGTGATCTCGGCAAACTTCTCCTGTCCCTCAGCGGTGAACTCCAGCACAACATGCCACTGCTGGTTGCCGGTGGAATCCACGGCGCTGTACTCGGCTCTCGCAGACTTGATGATGTTGCCGTCCGCGATCATGCCGGTGCCGGCCTCTTCATCGTAATCCGATGTACGGAACTCCACCACAGCGGTGGTGCCGATTTTGCTGGCAGCCTCTTCGGGATTACTCACTGCGGGAATATCCACAACGATCTGATCGCTGCCCTGCTTTGTGACCGTAGCCTCAGAATACCCCAGAGAATCCAGACGCTGACGCAGCATGGTAATGGCGCTGCTGATGCCGCTGTCTACATCGGAATCGCTGGTTCCATCGGGAATCTGTGCCTGATAGGTGATCTCAGACCCGCCCACCAGATCCAGACCCAATGTGACGCCGTCCTCAACGCTGGGGATCTTTACAAAGCCAAGATCCAAACCGAATGCAGCGGTAAACGCCAGCAGCACGATCAGCGCGATCACGACCACATAGGTAATGATACTCTTTTTCATGTTTTTTCCGTGCCTCCTAATACTTTAGGCCGTAAAATGGCCTTCTGCACATGTAGGGTCAATTATATCCATTTTCTGATGAAAAGTCAACGACAGTTTCCCGTCTCAGACCTTCAGCTCCACATTATCCGCATCAATGAGCGACTTGTACCGCTCCAGCACCGGGCTGACACACTCCGACAGGAACTCCGTGACCTGCTCCGGGCAGCGTCCAATGTAGTGCTTCGGCTCCAGATGAGCAGTAAGCTCCTCCTTGGTCATGCCAAACAGCGGATCCTCTGCGATCAGGTCAATGAGGTTATTGGGCTTGCCCAGATCCTTCACCTGACGGCCCGCCTCCAGAGAATGCACACGAATACGCTCGTGCAGCTCCTGCCGGTTGCCGCCGCGCTTGACCGCATCCATCATGATATTCTCCGTTGCCATGAAGGGCAGCTCCTCCAGAATGTGCTTCTCAATGACCTTGGGATGTACCACCAAGCCGGAGGCAACGTTTTGGTAGATGCCCAAAATCGCATCCACTGCCAGAAATGCCTCGGGAACAGAAAGGCGCTTGTTTGCGGAATCGTCCAGCGTCCGCTCAAACCACTGGGTCGCTGCGGTGATCTGGGGATTCATCACATCCGCCATTACATACCTTCCCAGCGCACAGATTCTCTCACAGCGCATGGGATTCCGCTTATAAGGCATGGCAGAGGAACCAATCTGATTCTTCTCAAACGGCTCCTCAATCTCCTTCATATGCGCCAGCAGCCGCATGTCATTGGCAAACTTGCTGGCAGAGGCCGCAATGCCCGCCAGCGTGGAAATCACGCCGGTGTCCATCTTCCGGGAATAGGTCTGACCGGAAACCGGTACTACACCGTCAACGCCCATCTCTGCGGCGATCTTCCGCTCCAGCGCCTTAACCTTTTCATGGTCGCCGTCAAACAGCTCCAGAAAGGAGGCCTGCGTACCGGTGGTACCCTTCGCGCCCCGGAGCTTCAGGGTGGTCATACGGTAGTCCAGCTCGTCCAGATCCATCAGCAGCTCATTGAGCCACAGGGTAGCGCGCTTGCCCACGGTGGTGAGCTGCGCAGGCTGATAATGGGTAAAGCCCAGAGTCGGCATGGACTTGTACTCCTCGGCAAACTTGGAAAGCGCCGCAATGACGTTCACCAGACGCTTGCGGATCAGCTCCAGCCCCTCCCGCATGAGAATCACATCGGTGTTGTCACCCACATAGCAGCTGGTTGCGCCAAGATGGATAATAGGCATAGCCTTGGGGCACTGCTGGCCAAAGGCATGGACATGGGCCATCACATCATGGCGCAGGCGCTTTTCCTCTTCCCGAGCAACATCATAGTTGATGTCGTCCTTATGCGCCTCCATTTCGTCGATCTGCTCCTGCGTTACAGGCAGTCCCAGCTCCATCTCTGCGCGGGCCAGAGCGATCCACAGCCGCCGCCATGTCGTGAATTTCTTATCCTGAGAAAACAGGTAGAGCATCTCATCGCTGGCATACCGGGAGGAAAGTGGGCTTTCATATACTGCGGTACTGATAATAATCATTCCTTTCGTTCTTTTGGGGTAGCATTTAACATTGTGCCTGAAAGATTCTAAATTCAAATTGGAATCCGAAAAAATCAAAAGCAAGGGGCAAATCCCTTGCCGAAGCGCCCCTTTTCAGCGCA
>CAJKSU010000161.1 GCA_905202605.1 uncultured Eubacteriales bacterium | reverse complement strand
GCATTGCGCCCATGGACCGCGTCTTTTCTGCATGGACAAATTCCATTCCATGGTACATTCTCGCAACGCTGCTTCTGGTAGCCATTCTGGAAGATACCACAATTCTCAAGCGAATTGCGTATCACTGCATTATTCTGACCGGCGGCACCTATACCGGTGTTGTATTCGGTATCACCATTACAGCGATTCTGGCAATCATTATTATCCCCGGCACCTGGACCAGCCTGGCCGTGGCAGCCATTACACTTTCCATCATCAAATCTCTGGAGCTGCCTGTGGGCAAAGCCTCCGGCGGCATTTTGATGGCAGCCTGCTTTGGCTTCCACACCGCATCCAGCTTCGTCTATTCGCCCTCCGGCATTCAGATGTTCCTGGATATGTCCAAGAGCGTTGAAGGCGTGGCCGCAGACGCGCTGAACACCAACTTCATTGACTATTTCCTGCAGGATCTTCCCCTGCTACTGATGCCCTTCCTGATGGCATTCATTATCACAAAGCTCATGAAGCCTGAGCAACCCATCAACGGCAAGGTCTATTTCCAGCAACAGCTGAAGGGCTTAGGCAAAATGGATCGGAATGACAAAAAGGTTCTGGTGATTCTGACTGTCCTGCTGGTTTACCTGCTGCTGAATCGCTGGATCGGAAAGTATGGCTTTGACATGCTCTACGGCTTCCTGTTGGCTCCCGTCATCTGCTATCTGCCCGGCATCAAGGTCGGCAAGCCGGAGCATTTCCGTAAAATCAATTTCAATGTCATTTTCTTCATTGTTGCCTGCCTGTCCATTGGCGTGGTGGCCAACGTTACCGGTGCGGGACAATATATCGTAAACAAGGCATTGCCGCTGATGAGCGGAACCAGCACCTACGGGTTCCTGGCCATTGTATTTATCTTCGGCATCATTGTGAATTTCCTGCTGACACCGATGGCCGCCATGTCCTCGATCGCGCCGCTGCTCTCCGGCATTGCGCTGGGGCTTGGCGTTACGCCTCTGGCAACCACTTATGCATTCTATCTTGGTCTGGATCAGCTGATCCTGCCCTACGAGATTGGCACTTACCTGATTTTCTACAGCATGGGCTATGTGACGCTGAAGGACTTTGCAAAATGCAGTGCGGCAAAGATGCTGGTTTCGGTAATCTTTACGCTGGCAATCGTAATTCCCTGGTGGTTGTTTGTGGTGAAGATCGTCTGATACGATCCTCTTCCGTAGGCTCACAGCGATAAATGCCACGTCCCTTTCTCAATCAAGATCGGTGTAAACACAATATGGTGCGGCGCCTGCACCCAGTTCGGTGCAGACGCCGTTTCTTAAAGTATCAATAACAAGGATGTGTATGTATGAAACAGGAAAACAAGCTTCTGCCCGGCAGTCTGTTTTGCCTTTTGATCGGCGCAGCAGCCTGGGTCATGGCCAATTATATTCCAACGGTCGGGAAGCTGATCGGCGGCCCCGTGTTTGCAATTTTATTGGGAATGATCCTGGCATTTTGGAAACGGCCATCCGCCATGGATGCAGGAATTACATTTTGCAGCAAAAAGATTTTGCAGTATTCCATCATATTTATTGGCTTTGGCATGAATATCCGAACGGTGCTGGCCACCGGGGGGCAGTCTCTGGCCGTGATGCTCTGTACCATCGCCGCATCCCTTTTGACCGCCTTCCTGATGGGGCGGGTATTGAAGGTCCCAGGCAATACTGCAACACTGATTGGTGTGGGCACCTCCATCTGCGGCGGCAGTGCCATCGCAGCCACCGCCCCTGTCATTGAAGCAGACGACCGTGAGGTCGCTTATTCGATCTCTACCATTTTTCTGTTCAACATTCTGGCAGTGTTTATCTTCCCGGCTCTGGGACGCGTATTCCATATGACGGATACGGGCTTTGGCATTTGGGCCGGGACCGCTATCAACGACACCTCATCCGTGGTGGCTGCCGGTTTTACATTCAGTGATGCAGCAGGCGAACTAGCCACCATCGTAAAGCTCACTCGGACCCTGATGATCATCCCCATCACGCTGGCTTTGACCGTACACTGCACCTGGAAGCGGAAACAGCAGGGGACTGCGGCAGCCGCCAGCTACTCCATTGTGAAGATCTTCCCCTGGTTTGTTCTGGGATTCCTGCTGACTGCGATCCTGAATTCCACAGGTTGGATCCCGTCAGCTGCCTCCAGCTGGCTCAATGAGCTGGGCAAGTTTGGCATTATGGTCGCCATGGCGGGCATCGGATTAAACACAAATCTGAAAAGTCTGGTTAAAAACGGGGTGCGCCCCATTGCGCTGGGACTTTGCTGCTGGTTCGTCGTGGCAGTGGTGTCTCTGGTGGTACAGCATCTGCTGCATTTGGTTTAGTCACTAGTCGACAGGTTGACATAAAATCAAGGTTGGGAGATGCATCCTAGCATCTCAGATGACAGTACCGGCGAACTTCTTCCTCGCCTGACCGTAGATTCCCAAATTGATTAGGTCAGTCTGGTTTGCAGCAGAGAATGTTATGCGCTTTTCTATTGGGATGTAACAGGCAATCGGAGCCGTCTGGTGCTTGGAACCATGGAAAAAAACGCAAGGGGCTGCTTTATGCGATTTGAGTAAACAAATAGTAGGATGGACTCCGGTTTTGCGTCTCCCGCGCCACATCGGCAAGGGATGCGACTACATAGGGATACTCTATACGCACCGCGTCTATCCGATGGGACGCGGCATATTTTTCTTTGCTGTAAGACGGATCCAGAATCCAGAGCATCCCATCTCGCTCCGCCGTGGCCAGCAAAAAATGCTCGCCCTCTGAAAAGAGGCCGTAGGGTCTCCCGGCATTAAGGATCGCCATCCCGCCGCTGCCCAGGCACTGGCACAATTCCACCGGATCTGAGCTTTCCCGATAGTCGAGCGCCCATCGTTCCGCCATGACCGGGTCCAGCTTCTGCATATCCGTTCCATCCCGGTTGGCGCCATAGGCCACCGATAATTCCACGCACTTTGCCATGCTCAGCTTTTCTCCGCCGAGGCTCTCCCCCAGCATGCAGAGGCATGCCAGTCCGCAGCCAGCCTTTGCCGCAGTGGGATAGGGCATTTGAGGGCTTTCTTCCTCGGGGCTCAATGTGGTGGGATAGAGGAGGGAACCATTAAAATGATGGCCATCGCTGTCACCACCCCGGGGACAGGAAGGATCTCCTCTTCTTTTAACTGGAGATCATGGTGGCGCCGGTTCCATCCAATGACACTCTGGAGATAGGAATGACCAGTAAAGGTATAGCCAAACGTCTGGTCCGATGCAGCGCGGTTCCGGATTGCTTCAGAGATCTCCGGCAATACTGCGAAGTCCATATCTGCCACCCAAAAGGGCGTCAGATCGTCCCTTCCATAATCCCGCTTCAAGGCATCCCACTTGGTGCAGTCCGTATTTTTTCTCTTCAGGAGGCTGTTAAAGTCGTACAAATCTTTCATGCTTCGCCCTCCTTTCATGCATGATTTTACACACATCCCTTCAAAAGAACAAAAAGGCGCTGAATGACTTCTTGCATTCAACGCCTTTGTTGTCTCTGTATGATGTTTTAGGATGTTTCACATTATATTCCTTAGTCATACCGTCATCAAAGCAGAGGGCACGGATCATGTGACCGGTGCTGTCATCGCTCAGGTAGACAGTCACTTCTCCCCCATTCCTGGCACCGAGCAGCATCTGAATGTGGACACCATCTGTATCGCTGTGGGTCTGTCCCCCATGAGTCAGCTGTCGAGAATCGCAGGCTGCGAAATGCTGGACAGTCCAGGTGGCCTTGTGCCGAAAGTAGATGCCATCGGAGCCACCTCTATTCCCGGAATTTTTGCCGCCGGAGACGTTGCGGGCATTGAAGAGGCTTCCAGTGCCATGATTGGCGGCCGTATCGCGGGTCTTGCTGCAGCACTTCGGAGCGGCTATCTGGATCAGGGGTCCTTTGACGCTCAGAGCACCGCCCTGCGGCATTCGCTGGATCAGCTTCGCATGGGGATGTTTTCCGAATCCAACCGTGGCCACCTGCTCCGGCCAGGCAATTTTCCTGTTGGATGAGGACTATGCCCCCGGCTATGTCACGGTATCGCTACCCTATGAGTTTCTGCCGCTGCCCGCTGTCGGCGAGACAGGCATTGCATTGGACCGCGGCGGTGCGGAGCTGTGCCCAGCCGAAGTTGTCCGAGTGCAGAAAAGTCCCGCCACAGACGGCACTGTTGTGCTTACCATGAAGATTCCGGCACACAAAGCCGTTGCACGAATCCTGAAAAATGAGAAATACATTGGTGATTCCCTATGGCAGAAAACATATCGAACGGATACACTCCCTACAAAGGAACACAGTAACTGCGGCGAACAGCCGCAATACTATGCCTACAACACACATCCTGCGATCATCGATAAAGCAGTCTTTGAAAATACACAACAGTTAATTGCGTCACGCAGAAGATGCAGCCAAGCAGATCCTCATAACAGCCAACCGTTGGATCAGGCCAAGATAATCTGTGCGCACTGTGGTCGGCCTTTACGCAAAAAAATCACGAACGGAAAGACATATCGGGTCTGCAGAACACATGACGCAAATGCTGAGTCGTGTCAGCTTCGCCCCGTGTTAGAGGAATCGCTCTGCGATGCATTCCTGCGTTTGTATTTCAATCTAAAGCACCAGGGCAATTCACTCCTCGAAGAAATCGTTGCTTCACTGCAAACTATCCGCAGCAGCCGTATGCTGTGGAGTGAGGATGTCATTGCCCTCAACAAGGAAATATCCGATTTATCCAGTCAGAATCAAATGTTGGCCCAGCTAAACCAGCAGGGCCTCATTGATCCTGATATTTTTATATGTCAGAGTAATGAGCTGACAACGCAGATCCGCGAGACAAAACGAAAAAAAAGAGCGATTGCTGGATCAGGACGGTGACTGCACCTTGAATCAAACCCAGGAGCTGCTGGATGTGCTTACATCTGACCCGGATATTCTGGAGAGCTTTGATGCGGAAATCTTCCAGGAACTTGTGGACAGTATCTTCGTAGAAAGCAATGCCGGTGTTCGGTTTCGACTGAAAAATGGACTGGAACTGACGGAAACAATTGAGAGGACGGTGCGCTGATGGGAAAGCGAAAACTGCCTTTTGGGTATCGTATGGAAATGGGAAAGACTGCACTCCAACTTCAGGAAGCAGAAACCGTTCAATTTATCTTTCAGCAGTATATAGACGGTGCATCCTTTCGGGAGCTTGTTCATGCGCTGAACGGGCGGGGTGTTCCCTATATTACGGGCAAACCGTGGAACAAAAACATGGTTGCTCGTATTCTGGCAGATGCTCGCTATGCAGGTGCGGACGCCTATCCCAAAGTTGTAGAGAGGTCCGATCTACAAAAAGCAGAGAAAAGGCGGATGGAAAAGCAGCGCCCCGCTCAAAAAACAGATGCACAAAAAGTGATTCGTCAACTTAGCTGCCGCACGGCAACTAAGAGTATGGAACAGCAGGTACTAGACTTGATGAACAGTTTGGTCGGCAGACCAGAAAAGCTGCACATCCAGACTGTGTGGACAGACGGAGATCAATGCTGTGAGCTTCAGAGCCAGTTAGATAAGACGATGGCAATATACCCGATTGATGAGGAGCTTGCTCGGAGCCTGATTCTCAAACTTGCTGCTGCACGATACAGCATGATTGGTTCGCTGGAATATGAGACAGAGCGGCTGCAGCGAATCTTCGCTGCAGCTAAGCCAATGGAAACACTGGATGCGGAATTACTGAAAAGTGCAGTATCCTCAATTCACCTGCAAGAGAATGGAGCGGTTTGCTTAGAACTAAAAAATCATCAAATTATATCGAGGTGACAATTCATGCAGGATGCTTCCCCAAAGGTTATTACAATCCCAGCCAAGCCAGAGATGTCCGGAGGAAAAATGATCCAACGGCAAAAGCGTGCAGCTGCCTACTGCCGGGTGTCTACAGATGAAGAAGAACAGCTTAGCAGTTATGAAGCCCAGCAAACCTATTATACGGATAAAATCATGTGTAATAAGGAGTGGACTATGGTTGGGATCTTTGCTGACGAAGGAATCACAGGTACCTCCGCAAAAAAGCGCTCGGAGTTCCTGCGCATGATACGTCTGTGCAAGCAGAAAAAGATCGACATTATTTTGACCAAGTCCATCTCCCGCTTCGCGCGAAATACAGTAGACTGCCTGAAGTACATCCGAATTCTTCGAGAACTTGGCATAGCGGTGGTTTTTGAGAAAGAGAACATCAACACGTTGGAATCAGACAGCGAACTGCTAATTACTCTGCTAGGCGCCTTTGCACAAGCTGAGAGCGAAAGCATCAGTGCCAACGTCCGATGGGGAAAGAGACAGGCCAT
Source organism: uncultured Eubacteriales bacterium (assembly GCA_905202605.1). Lineage (GTDB taxonomy): Bacteria > Bacillota > Clostridia > Oscillospirales > Oscillospiraceae > HGM13006. Next base: position 356 of record CAJKSU010000161.1, on the reverse strand, counting down.
GCGGGAGGGCAAGGCAAGTATCCAGTATAAAAAACTCTATGCGTTTGAGAAAGACTCAGATGACAACCTGCGGATCATTCCGGAGCAGGCAGAGGTTGTGCGGCGGATCTATCATCAATACCTTTCGGGGATGAGCCTCCGTATGATCAAGCATGAGTTGGAGAGCGAACCTATTTCCAATGCGGCAGGTGGTACCACATGGACAACTACGGTACTTCGGAGCATCCTGACAAACGAGAAATACTGTGGTGATGTGCTGCTCCAAAAGACATTTACAAGTGACTGTATCAGTCGGAAGGTATATAATGGTCCCATAATTTCAGACCACAGCTCGAAAAATTATCGTGAACATGGTA
>CAJKSU010000160.1 GCA_905202605.1 uncultured Eubacteriales bacterium | reverse complement strand
ATGAAATACTTGAAAATCAGGGAGAAGATCAGGGCAGTCAGCAGCATGAGCAGAAGCGTGGCTCCAATTGTCAGCCCAGCAGTATCATTAAAGTAGTCCAGCAGCATAAATTGACCGACCAGACTGCCAATTTCGGAAATGCCAATGACAGCTGCCAAAAGCCCAAACAGCACAATATTATAAAGGAACAGCCCGGAGAAGATGGTCAGCCCGCCGGTGCTGCGCTTTCCGCTGCGCCCGCAGGCGTAGCAGCTCCAATAGGCGATGCAGGTGAGAATGGGGATGATAGAGACAATCAGCAGAATGACAATATAAAGCCCGGAGAAGGAGGATACGGCTCTTCGCACACTGTAGGAAAGTCCGGCGGTATTGACCAGAGTGCCGCCAAGCATGGCAGAAAGCAGACTGAACACCAGACCAAGCATCGGAATGGTATTCAATATGGCAAGGCAGAGACTACAGCCGCTGCCCAGCACCTCACGAATGCGCCGGGAACCGAAGGCGGCTGGGGGAGAGGGCGGCGTGGGCGGCTGATAGACCGGCGAATGATAACCGGCGGAATAGCCGGAATTGCCGCCCGCAGGGGCGGAGCTGCCGGAAGGGGCGGAATGTCCGGAAGCGCCGTCCAGATCAGCGGCGGCATGAAAGCCGGGGCGCTGCTGGAGGGGCGCGCCGCAGCTGCCGCAGAATGCAGCGTCCGGCGCAACGGGATTCCCGCAGGAAGGGCAGACGGAAGAGGTGGAACTCATAACTATTGTGTGCCTCCTTCAACTGGATTGAACCGATGATGATGCGTCTATTATAATGTGTATATGCTCCATTTTCAACTAAAAGCTGAGAAAAAACGGAAAAATTGGAGAAGCGGCAGGAAAACCGCCTGAAATGTGGCGGGGCATTTCAGGCGGCGGATTCGATTTAGTCGGCGGACTGCGCAGTGATCGCCAGATAGAGGGCGTAGCCGGTGCCGTTGAATTTCCAGAGGGCGGGCTTTGCCGAGGTATCATACCAGTTGCAGGCCATGGGCCAGCCCTCGGTGGAGGCTTCGCCGCCGGTATATTCAATGGCGGCCTCATTGATGGCGTTCTTCTGCTCGTCGGTCAGGAGGTTCCCGACCATCAGCGGCGTAATGTAGTCCCGCTGGCTCCGCTCATGCATTTTATCGGTGAAGGAATCGGAGAAGGAACTGAGCCACTGGGAGAAGGGGATATCCTCCGGGGGCAGCACATAGACCTCCGTCAGCACGTAGGTTCCGGAGCCTTTGGATACCAGCGGCTCCACAAAGAAGAACACCGCTTCCACATCCCTTCCGCCCAAAGAAATCGTAGTGTCAAAGGCTTGACTTCCGTCCTCGGCGGTGGACAGCGTGCCGCTGCTGAGATCCAACATGCCGGCGTCCACGTGCTGCTGGAGCGTCCAACCATAGTGACCGCTGGGCGGCATCAGGGATTCCATGTAGCTGTCCGTGTCCACAATAAAGCCCTCAGTCCCCCGACCAAACCAGCGAATGCTGAGCTTTAGATTGTTGACATCGCTGAGCGTCACGGCGGAAACCGGGAAGCGCGTCCAGCTGGATTTGTCGGTATCCGGCTGACCTAAGATGTCGGTGCAGACATCCAGCAGTGCATCCGCATCATAATAGCCGTCCTCATAGAAGATCTCCACCCCATCCAGACCCTTGGTCAGCTCCAGATCGGTGAGGTGAAATTCATAGACGATCTTCCGAACCTCCGGGTGATCTGCAAAGGGAGCCTCTACGGAGGCGCTGAAATTTTTGCCGCGATTGATGAGCTGGAACTGATCCTCGCTGTAGCCCATGGTCTGCGTGACGGCCTCCGGGGTGGTATTCCAGGAGAGGCCAGAAATGCAGGCGTTTTCGCCGTCAAAGGTCAGGGGGACATATGGCGTGGGGGCGGCTTCCGCAAGAGAGACGGGATCCGTAGCAGAGGGGGCTTCCTCCTGCGCACGCTGCGTGGGGGCGGCGGGGGCAGAAGCGGATTCGCCGGAATCGGAGCCAGAGGTCATGGTGCAGGCGGTGACCAGCAGCGCAAGCCCCAGCGCCAGCGGAAGCATCCAGCGGCGGGTTCCATGAAAACGGATAATCTGGGCGATTCTGCGGCGGATGGCGTGTCTGCCGCCAAAGGCCGTGCGGAGATACAGCCCATCCGGGGAAGCGAGCAGGCTTTCCCGATAGAGGGCCTGAGCATAGTCCTGACCGGATACCAGCCCAGATTCCAATACCCGCTGGTCGCAGGCGCTTTCGCTGTCGCAAAACGCCTGACGGAAGCACAGCCACACCACCGGATTGAACCAATAGACGCACCGGAGCAGCCGATAGAGCGCCATGAGCCACAGGTCACGGGCGCGGAGGTGCTGGGCCTCATGCAGGAGGATCGGTGCGGCGTCCTCGCCGGTGATCTCCAGAGGAAGCACCACAACGGGACGGAGCAGGCCGCCGGACATGCCCTGACTGCCGCGCTTGAGGGAAATCTTCGGAGAAAGGGAGAGCCGGGCACAAAGCCGGTTCCATACCGCCAGCGTTTCCTCGTCCTGACAGGCGGGAAGCCTGCGGAGCATCCGGGCGGTGCGGAGGTAGAGCAGCAGATAGACAGCCGCAGTAATTCCCACGCCCAGGCCGTAGAGAAGCAGCAGCACCGAGGAAAGGGAAACCGTCCGGGCGGCGGGAGCGGGAGCGGATGCCGCCGGAGCTGCCGAAGGGGCAGCGGCGGGAACGTCAGCCGGAGCGGCGGGAACGTCTGGAACGGCCTCCATCATTGCCGGGGCGTCAGAGGTGCCGGAGGGAAGAACGGCGGCGGAAGCTGCCGCAGATACCGTGGGCTGAGGCAGCAGATTTTGAATGCTCATTGCGCTTTGGGGCAGAACCGGAAGCATCAGCCGCAGCGCCAGCAGCAGCCAAAGGTAGTACTTTGCCTTCGGCGACAGTACCCGGCGAAACAGCAGCCGAATGCACACAAGGACAAGGGCAGTAAGCCAGGAACCGAGGGTGATGCTCCAGAGAACGCGCAGCAGGGTCATATCAATCCGCTCCCTTCCAATTTTGCAGCATGGTTTCGATTTCCTCGCAGTCCTTTTTGGTGAGCTTGCCGCTGCCGGTGAGGGCGGCGATCATTTTTGCCGGACTGCCGTCAAATACACGGTTTAAAAACGACTGGGCTTCTGCCAAGGTGCAGCTTTTTTCGTCGGCAATGGGATAGTAGCGGTAGCAGCGCCCGCCCTTTTCCGCACCAACGGCGCCCTTTTCCTGAAGCCGGACGATCAGGGTGCGAACCATGTTGGCGTTCCAGCCGGTTTTCTTCTGGAGCATGGCGAGAATGTCCTTGATCTCCAGTGGGGACTGCTTCCACAGGCAGGAGAGCACCTGCCATTCGGATTCGGAGATGGAATATTGAGTCATGATGATTCCTCCTTTCATCCTTTGTCGGTGGGGCCGAACAGACGGTAGAGCGCGTCTTTGAGAACCGGCTTTTTGAGCATGGGTTTGGGGGCTGTGCTGCTGCCGCTTTCCGACAGGGAGTGAAATTCCGGCAGAGTTCCGGAGACGGTATCCCAGCGGGCCTGATTTTCCCGGTTGTTTTGCGACAGATAGCGGTGGTATTCGGCACCCTCCAGCAGAAATGCCGCAAGAAGGCCCAGAATAATCATGCTGACCGGGGCGGTGACGGCGGCGATTTTCAGCATCAGATTCCAGAACAGCTTATCGAAGGGATAGTCCGTGGGATTGTAGACCCCAGTTTCGTAGAGCTGCCGGTCCAGCTTCCGCAGGGCTTCGTGGGCGGTCCTGCGGGACAGGGGCGCGCCGAAGTCCGATTCAAATTGACCCACAAGACCGTTTTGCTCCAATGCTGCGATATACAGGGAGACAGTGGCGCGGAGGGGGAGCATGGTGGCATATTCTTGACCGTTGACGGTAAACACGCCGGAGCGGGTGGCGGACTTGTGACTGGCGAGGGTAAACACGCCAAAGCGGGTGGTGGTAAAGATATTGCCCCGGGAGTAGGTGACGAAATCAAAGGTGATGGTGTCGCCCTTTTTCACGTCGTGCTCCTTAAAATCCTGAAAAAACGAGAAATTGCAGGGGGAGGTGAAGGTCACCGGGCCGGAAAGTCCGGGCATCGTCAGGTCATAGCCATCCTCCCCAAGGCGCTGGAACACCGACTTGGGCCGGTTGAGGTTCAGGTCTTCATAGGCGGCGTTGTGGTGGAAATTGGCGTTGACCTGCTGGGTTTTCAGGGTGAAGCCGATGAAGCAGCCCGCCAGCGCCAGAATTACAATCAGAAGGGCCAGAGGGAAGGGACGAATGCGGCGTTTCATAGGATGACCTCCTTTAGCATAACATTTGTTATTCCTGTAATCGCATCATAACAAATGTTACTGCTCCTGTCAACCCCTTTCCAGAAAAATTCCACTTGCGCCAAAGGCAAAATCCGGGTATACTTTATCGGGCAGGCAACTGCGGAAAGGATGTTCCTATGAGTATTGCAAAACGCGACGTATTGGAGCTGCGCCGCCGAATGACGAAAAAGGGCTGCACCATTGACCGGCTCTGCGGCTGCTATGTGGACGGCGGGAAAAACGTGGTGTTGAAATTCAGCGAGAGCTTCTCGGATCTTCCTGAGGAGGAATACTATAAATATCTGGAGATTGCGAAAAAGGCCATGTCCGGTTCCCTGAACTCCAATCTGCTGGAGCTGAACTTCCAGCGGGGGGAGACCGGCGACGAGCATCAGCGGTATCTCTATACCCTGAAGGCCAGCAAAATGCAGAACCCGGAGCTGCTGGACCGGCTCTATGAAAAGATCATGGAAAGCTATCAGGCGTCGGGAAATTATCTGATTCTGGTGTTCCACGATATCTATGACGTCATCACCCAGACCAGGGATCGGAAGCGGCTGGACGAGTCCAGCGAGACTTATGAATATATGATCTGCGCCCTGTGCCCGGTGGATTTCTCCAAGCCCGGTCTTGGCTATCGGGAGGAGGAGAACCGCATTGGGGTCACCGAGCGGAACTGGGTGGTTGGCGCACCGGACATTGGCTTTACATACCCGGCCTTTGCGGGGCATGGGGCGGATTCCAGTGCGGTGATGTACTATGTCAAAACCGGAAAGGACTCCCATGTGGAGTTTGTAGAGGACGTGCTGGGCTGTGTGGCAAAGCGCACCGCCGGAGAGGAGAAAAATGCCTTTAAGGAGGTCATTCAGGATTCTTTTGAGGATCCCCAACAAGGGAAAAGCGTGTTCCTGAAAATGCAGAAGCACCTCAGCGACATGACTCTGCCGGATCCGGACGCACCGGAGGACGAGGAAGCTCCGCCGCTGACCCTGACTAAGGCCGCCATGGCGGAGGTCATGGAGCAGGCGGAGCTGAACGAGGAGGCCAGAGAGATCATTCAGGCGGCCTTTGACCATCGGTTCGGAGATGCGCCCCCCACGGCGCAGAACGTGGTGGACAAAAAGCTGGTGGAGGAGAGCGTGCAGCGCATCCGCACCGCAGAGCTGGAGGAGCAGGTGACGGATCTCAAGGATCAGATTCAGGAGAAGGAGCAGACCATCACCGAGGCGAAAAAGACCATCCGGGAGCAGGAGGCCGCGCTGGCATCCCCCGGCACGCTGATCCAAAGCGAGCTGACCGATGAAATGCCCATTTCCCTCCATGTGTCGCCCCAGAAGGCCAAGCAGATCCGGACCCAGCTGGTGGGCGGCGTCAAATGCATCGTGGTGCCGGTGGAAAAGGGAGAATCCGCGCAGATCAACGGCGTCCCCGCAGACCTGTAACCGCAAAAAGGAAAAAGAAACCCGCTGTACTCCAAAGGGTCGGAGTACAGCGGGTGTTTGCGGTTTATTCTGATTTCAGGGTGTCCCGGCAGTCCTTCCATAACAGCGCCAGACAAACGGCGAGATAGAAGGAAGCATTGGGGCGCCGGAGCACGCCGGAGGTGGCATATACGTGGGCAAAGCAGCTCAGCAGCGCAGTACACACCGCCAGAAGCTCCGGCGTCAGCAGGGTGAGCTTCTTTTTAAGCAGTGCCCGAAGCATCCACAGGGCAAAGTACAAGAAGAAGCCCAGCATCAGCGCCAGACCAGTGCCGCCGCAGAGATAAAAGATCCCCTGTAAGTCGTTTTCCACATCATAGGGGCCACTGGAGGTGTACCAGCGCCCCAGTTCCATGCCGAAGAGCTTTGCGCTCAGTGGCGAATCCTCCAGAAGGAGACGGCTGTAGGTGAGCTTGGCACGGCGCACGTCGCAGATATCCGATGCCTTTTGGCTGTAACCGTAGGCTTCGGCGGTGCGGGCAAGGCCAAACTGCTCCACCAGACCGGGCAGATAGGTATCATAGGCGCTTTCCAAGGCATACAGCTTCAATTCGTCGCCGCTCAGCCCCTGAGATTCCGCCAGCGCGGTGTCCTGCGTTACCAGCGTATCAATGTTCTCCTGCTTGAGTACCGCGTTCTGCGCCACCAGCGTCTGATTCTTAGTCATGGGCGACACGGGGATCAGCGCGCAGGCCGCAATGGTCAGCGCCAGCAGCCATAGCCCCTGCCAGCGGTGCTTCCGCAGCAGCAGGCAAACGCCCAGTACCAGCCCGGTGAGCACGCACCCCAGCATGGCAAGCCGTGTGGCGAACAGGAACAGCATGGTCATGCCAACCAGCGAGACAGCCAGAAAGGGAAGGGGACTGGAGCACTGCCGGGATACAAAGACGATGGAGATCGGCACCAGC
>CAJKSU010000159.1 GCA_905202605.1 uncultured Eubacteriales bacterium | reverse complement strand
TTCGAGCTTGAAAAATTCGCAGCTCAGCGGGGCAAAAAGACATTTTTGACACGCTGAGCGCCCATGACGAATTACTCGTTCGCCATGGGCGCTGTGCTGCATTTCCTTATCTGCGGTTGAGCTTTTCTTCCCGGCGGTTCTGCTCCTGCTGGTTCTGCTGCTTCTGCTCCCGCTGATTCTGATTCTGATTCTGGTTCTGCTGCTTCTGCTCTCTGCGATTTTGATTCTCGTTCATGTGAAAAATCTCCTTGCAAATGATGTCGGACTTTTCTCCGCCGGGGTAGTATAACCTGATTTTCACGATTTATCCCTGGGCTTAAAAATCACGGCACAGAGATAGCCGAAGATCATGGCAGCAGTAACACCGCCTGCTGCGGCGGTAAAGCCGCCGGTGAAAATGCCCAGCCATCCGTCCTTGTCGATGGCTTCCTTTACGCCCTTTGCCAGATTGTTTCCGAAGCCGGTGAGGGGGATGGTTGCCCCGGCGCCGCCCCATTCCTTGATGGGGGCATACAGGCCAAGGCCGCCCAGAATGACCCCGGCGACCACATAGCACACCAGAATTTTTGCCGGAGTCAGCTTGGTTTTGTCAATTAAAATCTGACCGATGGCACAGAAGATGCCGCCGCAGAGGAACGCGTTGAAATACTCCATCACATGCACCCGCTTTCCATAGAGATTGCCACCGCATGGCAGACGGAGGGGATGGATTCCCCCTGCTGGGTGGACACGGGGGACAGCAGTGCGCCGGTACCGCAGAACAGAATGTTCCGCAGTTTCCGGGTTTTCAGCTTCTCCATAAGATAGCCGCAGAGCACCACGGCGCTGCATCCGCAGCCGGAGCCTCCGGCGTGGACATCCTGGGTGTTCAGATCAAAAATCATCGTGCCGCAGTCATCCAGTTTATCCCCAAGGGAAAGCCCCTCCCGGCGGAACAGGTCCCGCGCCAGTTCCTTTCCCACCTTGCCAAGATCGCCGGAAACGATCAGGTCATAGTCGTTGGGGCTCAGGCCGGTATCCTGAAAGTGGCTCACCACCGTATCCACAAAGGCGGGGGCCATGGCGGCGCCCATATTGTTGGCGTCGGTGATTTTGAGATCCACGATCTTTCCGGTGGTAAAGCCACGGATATAAGGCGGCGCCTGATTCGGCCCCACCAGCACAGCGCCGGAACCGGTGACTGTCCACTGGGCGGTGGGGGTGCGCTGACCGCCGTATTCCAGAGGAAGCCGATACTGCCGCTCCGCCGAGGCAAAGTGGGAGGAGGTCATGGCAGCTGCCAGCTCTGCATATCCGCCCTCCACCGCCATGGCGGCAAGGGAAAGACTCTCTGCCATGGTGGAACAGGCGCCGTACAGGCCGTAAAAGGGAATATCCGTCCCGCGGGCGGCAAAGCTGGTGCCGATGCACTGATTCAAAAGATCTCCCGCGAAGAGCATATGCACGCTGGAGGGAGAAAGGGACGCCTTTTTCAGCACGGTCTGGAGCGCCAGCGACTGCATCTGGCTTTCCGCCTTTTCCCATGTCGTTTGTCCGAATTTTGTGTCACTGCTGATCTGGTCAAAATAGGATGCCAGCGGCCCTTCCCCCTCCTTTTTGCCCACCACAGAGGCATAGGAGAGAATGGATGGGGGAAAATCAAAGCGGACGGACTGCCGCCCCAGATGCTTTCGGGTCATAAGCTGCCTCCTTGCTGCTTTTTTTCGTAGTATGTCCCGATAGGGGGAATGCATACAAGGAGATTGTGGAAACGCAAAATCCCCATGACAGAGATCCGTTCTGTCATGGGGGAATTCTGCCAATTTGATAGATTGAAGCTTAAAAATGGGGTACGCATCAGGAAAGCAGTCCGCAGTCTGTCAGTACAGCGGTCAGCCGGTTCCGGCTGGTGTCCTCCATCTCGCACAGGGGCATCCGAAGAGGGCCGACATCCAGTCCCATAAGATGCATGGCGGTTTTCACCGGAATGGGATTGACCTCGCAGAACATTGCGTCGATCAGCGGCATATAGCGGGTTTGCAGCTCGGCGGCGGATGGATAATCCCCACGTTGGCAGGCGGCGGTGATGCGTGCCGGAACCTCCGGACAGAGATTTGCCAGCACCGAGATCACGCCCTGACCGCCCAGTGCCATCAGCGGGACGATCTGCGCATCGTTGCCGCTCCAGATATAAAAGTCATCACCGCAGGCGGCACGGGTACGCAGCACAAGCTCTGTATCTCCGGAGGCTTCCTTGACGCCATTGATGTTGGGATGCTCGGAAAGCTGACGATATATGTTTTCGTTCATGGAAACGCCGGTGCGGGACGGGACGTTGTAGACGATCACCGGAAGCTCGGTGCTGTCCGCAATAGTCATAAAGTGGCGCACCAGCCCTTTTTCGGAGCATTTGTTGTAATAGGGGGTTACCAGCAGAAGACCGTCGGCTCCTGCCTTTTCCGCCTCGCGGCCGAGGAACACGGCGTGTTCCGTATCGTTGCTGCCGGTGCCTGCAATGACAGGGATACGTCCATTTACAGCACTGACACAGCTGGAGATGAGTGCAAGCTTTTCGACGTCTTTCAGTGTAGCGGACTCTCCGGTGGTGCCGCAGACGGTGATGGCGGCGGTGCCGCCCCGTATCTGCATTTCCAAAAGCTGCGGGAGTATATCGAGGTTGACGGAGCCATCATCCCGCATGGGCGTGACGATGGCAGCGCTGGAGCCGGTAAACAGCGGAGCTTTCATAGGCGCAACCTCCCGTTGCGGAATGCTCAGCGGCGGGTGATATAGCCCTCAGCGCACAGCAGCTCTGCCAGAAGGGTAGCGCCGCCGGCAGCGCCGCGGAGCGTATTGTGAGACAGGCATACAAATTTTACGTCATACTGGGTGTCCGGGCGAAGCCGGCCAACGGAGATCGCCATGCCACCCTCCAAATCTCGATGGAGCCTGGTCTGGGGCATATTGTCCTCCTCAAAATAGTGGATGAACTGCTTGGGGGCATGGGGAAGCTCCAGCTCTTGAGGACGGCCCTTGAAGTTTTTCCACATGGCCTTGAAATCGTCCAGATTCACAGGCTTTTCAAAGGATGCAAACACGGCGGCCATATGACCGTTGGACACGGGAACACGCAGGCACTGGGTGGTGATGGAAGGGCCATCTGCATTCTTGATCACGCCGTCCTCTACGTGACCCCAGACCTTCAGCGGCTCCTGCTCGGACTTTTCTTCCTCGCCACCGATGTAGGGAATCAGATTATCCACCATCTCAGGCCATGTTTCAAAGGTCTTTCCTGCACCGGAAATGGCCTGATAGGTGCAGACCAGAACCTTGGAAAGGCCGTATTTTTCCTTGAGAATGGACAGCGCGGGAACATAGCTCTGGATGCTGCAATTGGACTTGACTGCGATAAAGCCGCGCTTGGTGCCAAGACGCTTGCGCTGCGCCTCAATGACCTTGAGATGATCGTTGTTGATCTCCGGAATCACCATGGGAACGTCCGGTGTGCCGCGATGGGCGGAGTTATTGGAGACGACCGGGCATTCCAGCTGCGCATACTTGTATTCCAGTGTGCGGATGGCCTCTTTGTCCATGTCCACGGCGCAGAAAACGAAGTCCACCAGACCGGCGATTTTCTCAGCGTCCGCCTGAGCATCCATTACGGTAATCTCCTTGGCCCACTGGGGGATCTCCACATCCATACACCACTTCTTGCCCACGGCATCCTCATATTTCTTCCCGGCGGAACGGGCGGAGGCGGCCAGCACCACAGGCTCAAACCATGGGTGACCGTCCATGAGTGTGATAAAGCGCTGACCGACCATACCGGTTGCACCGATGATACCTACCTTATATTTTTCCATGATTGCATCGCTCCTTTTATCAGCATAGCATGTAAAGCTCAAAATGTGCAGGGGTTCCATATAAAAAATGCCGGCAGGGGAGAACCGGCCGGCTTCTACAGGGACATGCCCCGTATCGGCAGAATAGCACCCAGTCTTTCAGAGAGACGACAGCCGCTGAGCAGCAGCTATTCTGAAGTTATAAACATACTAGCACATGGAAAAAAACGTGTCAAGGCGGAAAGAAGCATAGAAATTCCACAGAATTTATCACGTTGTTGTGCGAAACAATCAATCCGGCAGCGTGGGGCTAAAACTGGTCGAAAAACTCGTCTCGCTCTGCCTTTTCCTGCTGCTCCTGACGAAGCTCTTCACGGATCTGCTCCAGCACCACCCGGCAGACATAGCGGTTGACGCTTTCACCATGTTTTTTGGCGCAGTATTCAATCAGTCTGCGGCTCCCCTTTGGGAGCGCCATATTGATCCGGTCATAATGGGCGGCGGCATATTTGTTGTTGGCGCGAATCCGCGCATCGGAATTCTTTTTTTCAGCCATGGGATCACCTCGACGGTATCATAGCACGGATCGGACGAAATGTCCATTATGTAATGATACATTACACAGTGATACAATGTATCATTACATAAAACAACGTGATCCGCTGGGAAAATGGAAAAACTATTGCGTTCTTGATGATTTTGTACTATGATATTCTTTACCGGAAAACACCGGATTACAATAGAAGTGTTAGAGGGTTTCAAATGTATGAAAACCAGTGATTTTTATTACGACCTGCCTCAGGAGCTAATTGCACAGACACCGCTGGAACGGCGGGACAGCTCCCGGCTGATGGTGCTGAATCGGGAAAACGGCACGGTCGAGCATCAGCATTTTTTCGACTTGCCGACCCATCTGCATCCCGGCGATACGCTGGTGCTCAATGACAGCCGGGTACTGCCCGCACGGCTGTATGGGCATCGTACCCCCACCGGCGGCGCAGTGGAGCTGCTGCTGCTCAAGGATGTGGGCGACGGAAAGTGGGAATGTCTGGCTCGTCCCGGACGGAAGCTGAAGCCCGGCGCGGAGGTTTCCTTTGGTGACGGCGAGTTGACTGCGACCATTGCCGAGGATCTGCAGGAGGGCAAGAAGATCGTCCAGTTCCACTATGAGGGGATCTTTCTGGAGATTCTGGAACGGTTGGGAAAAATGCCGCTGCCGCCCTACATCAAGGAGGAGCTGGAGAACGGCGAACGGTATCAGACGGTATATTCCCGTGTGACCGGCTCGGCGGCAGCGCCCACGGCGGGGCTTCATTTTACAAAGGAGCTGCTGGAGAAGATCAAGGCCATGGGCGTGGACATTGCCTATGTTACGCTTCATGTGGGCCTTGGAACCTTCCGTCCGGTGTCTGCTGATGAGGTCACGGAGCATCATATGCATTCGGAGTTCTGCATGATTTCCAAGGAGACGGCAGAGCTTTTGAATGAAACTCATCGGCGCGGAGGCAGAATCATCTGCGTTGGAACCACTTCCTGCCGGACGCTGGAGAGCTTCGCCCATGAGGACGGCACCTTTGAAGAAAGCTCCGGCTGGACGGATATCTTTATCTACCCCGGTTACCGGTTCAAGGCCATGGACGCACTGGTGACCAATTTCCACCTGCCTGAGAGCACGCTGGTGATGCTGGTGTCGGCCTTTGCGGGGAGAGAGCACGTATTAAACGCGTATCATACTGCGGTGCAGGAGCGCTATCGCTTTTTCAGCTTTGGCGATGCCATGCTGATCGAATAACGAAAATGGAGAGAGTGTATGTTTAAGGTTATCAAAACGGAAGGGCTTGCCCGTCGGGGCGAATTCACCTGTCCCCATGGCACGGTGCAGACCCCGGTGTTCATGAACGTGGGGACGCAGGCTGCTATCAAGGGCGGGCTCAGCGCATTCGATCTGGAGCATATCGGGACGCAGATTGAACTGAGCAACACCTATCATCTCCATCTGCGCCCCGGCGATCAGGTGGTAAAGGCCATGGGCGGGCTTCATAAGTTCATGACATGGAACGGGCCAATCCTGACGGATTCCGGCGGATTTCAGGTGTTTTCCCTGTCTGGCCTGAGAAAAATCACCGAGGAGGGCGTGACCTTTGCCTCCCATCTGGACGGACATAAGATTTTTATGGGGCCGGAGGAGAGTATGCGGATCCAGTCGAACCTTGGCTCGGATATCGCCATGGCCTTTGACGAGTGTGTGGAAAATCCGGCTCCCAGGAAATATGTCAAGGACTCGGTGGAGCGCACTCAGCGGTGGCTGGAGCGGTGCGTCAAGGAGCTGGATCGTCTGAACCGGCTGCCGGATACAGTCAACCCCGGACAGGTGCTGTTCGGCATCAATCAGGGCGGCACCTATGATGACCTGCGCATCTGGCATATGCAGCAGCTGGCGGATATGCCGGTGGCGGGCGTTGCCATCGGCGGTCTGGCGGTGGGCGAGCCTACCGAGACAATGTACCATATTCTTGACATCCTTGCACCCTATACTCCGGTGGATAAGCCGCGGTATCTCATGGGGGTCGGAACTCCCAGCAATATCATTGAGGCGGTGGCGAGAGGCGTCGACTTCTTCGACTGTGTGATGCCGGCGCGGAATGCCCGCCACGGACGGCTGTTTACGTGGGACGGCGCAATCAATATGAAGAACGCAAAGTATATCTATGACGATAAGCCCATTGATCCCCAGTGCGACTGCCCGGTTTGCCGCCGATACAGCCGCAGCTATATTCACCATCTGTTTAAGGCGGAGGAGATGCTTGCTATGCGGCTGTCGGTAATGCACAACCTGTATTTCTATAATAAGCTGGCAGAGCGCATCCGGGCTGCTATTGATACGGATACATTTGCGGACTTCCGTGCAGAATATTCCGAGAAACTGGCACAAAAGATATAATTTATCCTTGCATTCTTCGGTTTATCACCGTATAAT
>CAJKSU010000158.1 GCA_905202605.1 uncultured Eubacteriales bacterium | reverse complement strand
TTTATGGGCGCATATAAATTCCGGGAGATGTTCCCCAAGAAGATTTATGACAGCCTTTCGGAATATCCCTTTGAGGATCTCCAGCTGTTGGCCCCATCGGATTATGATACCGTACTGCGTCAGATGTACGGCGACTATATGACGCCCCCGCCCCAGAATGAACAGAACAAGCATGGCACGGTGACCGGGGACACGGGAAAGGACACACCATGAAACGAGTTATCACATATGGCACCTTTGACCTGCTGCATTACGGTCATATCAATCTTCTGCGCCGGGCAAAGGCACTGGGCGATTATCTGATTGTTGCCCTCTCTACTGATGAATTTAATTTAAAACAGAAAAACAAGGTCTGCTATTTCTCCTATGAGGAGCGCAAAAAGCTGCTGGAGGCCATCCGCTATGTGGATCTGGTGATCCCGGAGGAGAGCTGGGAGCAGAAGCGCACCGATATCCCCCTGTATCATGTGGATACCTTTGTGATGGGGGACGACTGGAAGGGAAAGTTCGACTTTCTGGAGGATCTCTGTCAGGTGGTCTACCTGCCCCGTACCCCTGAGATTTCTACCACCAAAATCAAGAAGGAATTGGGACGGGAATGAAAACGGTCAGTTTGATTGTTCCGGTTTACAATGCAGGGGCGTATCTTGCGCCTCTGGTTCGTTCTGCCCTTTCTCAAAGTTATGGTGTGATGCAGCTGATCCTCAGTGACGATGGCTCTACTGACGGCAGTCTTGCCGTGATGGAGCAGCTGGCGCGGGAGGATGCACGGATCACCGTGGTGACCGGCCCCAATGGCGGGGTCAGCTCCGCCAGAAACCGCGCACTAAACCGGGCGGAGGGGGATTATATCGGCTTTCTGGATGCGGACGATCTGCTGGAGCCGGAGTATCTTTCTACGCTGGTGGGGCTGTTGGAGACGCACACAGCAGACTGCGCCTGCTGCGGGTTTACCCGAATTTATGCGTCCTCCGGGGTGGAGGATCATATGCCTGTGGGGCAGACGGAGGTAGCAGATACCGATTGGGACGGCTTCCGCCGCCTGCTGCTGCATCCAAGGGGCTATACCACGGTGGTGTGGAATAAGCTGTTTCGCCGGGAGGCGCTGCAAAACGCGGACGGCAGTTGGATCCCCTTTGATGAAACGCTTCACATTGTAGAGGATGGAGAATATCTGTTCCGGTGTCATGTACAGCGGGCGGTATTTACACCCAAATGTCTGTACCGCTATACTGTGCGCACCAGCGGCGCTATGTACGGTGCGCTCAATGACCGAAAGCGTACAGAGCTGACCGCCCGGAAGGCAATCGTTCAGCTGTGTGCGGATGCCCCGGCGGATATCCGGGCGCTGGCGGAGATGAAGTATCAAAAGGGGGTGCGGGATCTGCTGTTCCATGCGGTGATCGGCGGTCAGGGAAAGGAAATCCGGACGCTTCTGCCGGAATTAGAGGTTTTTAGCGCGTCGCTGTTCCAAAGCCCTGCCCTGTCGAACAAGGAAAAACTGAAATATCACATCTATCGTCCCATCATTCAGCTGAACCTCCGGCATATTGGTTCGTTTCTGATGAAGCATCTCAGTGGACACGGATAATCTGACGGAGGTACTCTATGGATCGAAGCACCCTGAAACGGTTGTTTTGGATCGTCCTTACAATTCCATATTTTAAACCGGCCTTGCTGGGGGTATTAGAGGGGACGGAGCTGCTGGAAACGGCCTTTGACCTGTGGCGAATGGCTGCGGCAGGGGTTGTGGTGCTGCTGTATCTCTGTGAGATGATCCGTCAGCGCCGCAGGCCGTCCGGCGTGCTGCTGTGGCTGTGCGGCTATCTTACCTTTGTGGCGCTATCCACGGTGCTCCATGGAAAGAATTACTGGGCAATCCTTAACCATGTGGTTACCATCGTCTCCTTCTGCATGCTGCTGGAGCTGAGTCTGCGCCGCAGCCCCATGGTCACCATGGACATGTTGTTTTACCCGCTGACGGTTCTGATCTTAGCGAATTTTCTGCTGGAATGTGTGTATCCCGGCGGTGTCTGCACCGGCGGCACCTACAATTACAGCTATAATCTTCTGGGGATCGACAATTTGCTGGCTCCCCTGCTAATTCCCTATATGTTTTTGACGGCGCTGCGCTCCACCATGCTCCATGGAGATCTGGACTGGGTAAGCTATTGTATGCTGGGCGTTTCGGCGCTGAGTCTGCTGCTGATCTGGTCGGCAACGGGTCTGATGGGGCTGGCGGTGGCGCTGGTTTTTCTGCTGTTTTTCTATCAGCGGCGGTGGCAGACGTTGTTCAACGGTGCAACGGCGATGCTCTCCGGGGTCGGCCTGTTCTTTGCTGTGGTGCTCTATCGGCTTCAGGACGTTTTTGCGTTCCTGATCGAGGGGGTACTGCACAAGGGGCTGAGCTTTACCGGACGGACTGAGATCTGGGATACCGCCATTGATAATATTCTTCGCAGTCCGGCTCTGGGCTATGGCCTTGCTCAATCCGGTAAGGTCTATCGACTGCGGAAGCATAAATACTACCATGCCCACAACGTATTTCTGGAGGTACTAATGGAGGGCGGATTTTGCGCTCTGTTGTGCTTTCTGATGATGCTGGCATCGGCGGTGAAGCCGCTGATGATCCATCGGAAGCATCCCTATGCCTGCCTCATTTCTGCGGGACTGATGGCCTGCGGCATTATGACCACCATGGAGCCGTTCCTGGACAGCAACGGACTGCTGATCTATGCGCTGGTGTTTCTCGGCTACCACATCGGGACACTGATTTCCGGAACGGACACGGCTCCTCTGGGGGCAAAGTAACAAAAGCGGAGGTTTTCCATGGCCCGTACTCAAAATTCCATACGCAACGTGCTGTCTGCAATGATTGGACAGTTGGGGGGCATTCTGGTCAACCTGCTCGCCCGTGTATTTTTCCTGCACTATCTCAACCAGACCTATCTGGGGCTCAACGGCCTGTTTACCAATGTTCTTACCATGCTCTCACTGGTGGAGCTGGGGGTGGGACCCGCTATGGCCTACAGCCTGTATAAGCCGCTGGCGGATCACGATATTGAGCGGCTGAAAAGCCATATGGCCTTCTATAAAAAGGCATATGTGACCATTGGACTGGTGATTGC
Source organism: uncultured Eubacteriales bacterium (assembly GCA_905202605.1). Taxonomy (GTDB): domain Bacteria; phylum Bacillota; class Clostridia; order Oscillospirales; family Oscillospiraceae; genus HGM13006. The sequence continues at coordinate 3,748 of CAJKSU010000158.1, read as the reverse complement.
CGCACTGGGGCTTTTGTTCCTGCCGTTCTACACGGTCTTTATGGACGAGGTGCCGGATATCCCCTACCTGAACGTGATTTACCTGCTGTTTGTAGCGAATACAGTGGTTTCCTACTTCTATTCCTACAAGCGCAGTCTGATCGTCTGCGATCAGAAAAAGTACATCGAAACTGCCATCCACTACGGGGCGTACTTTATCCTGAATGTGGTGCAGATTATCTTCCTTGCTCTCACAAAGAATTATGTGGTCTTCCTGATACTGCAGGTGCTGTCCACTTGGCTGGAAAACATGCTTCTTGCCAGAAAGGCCGACAAGCTCTACCCCTTCCTGCGGGAAAAGAACGTTCAGCCCATGAACAGGGATGACGCGCAGGTGATCTACCGGAATGTTGCCGCTATGAGCATGCACAAGGTGGGCGCTGTGGTGGTCAACTCCACCGACAACATCCTGATCTCAAAGCTCATCGGTCTGGCCGCTGCCGGACTGTACAGCAACTATTACACCATCATTCATCCCCTGCAGACCATCACCAACCAGATCTTCGAGTCCATTGTTGCCAGCGTGGGCAATCTCACTGCAACAGTAAAGGACGGGAACAAAGCGCATCTCATGGAGACGTTTTACGATGTATTTTTCTTTGCGTTCTGGATCTTTACATTCTGCTCCATCTGTCTGCTGAACCTGCTGCATCCGTTTATCGAGTTTCTCTGGCTCAGAAACAGCGGCTGGCTGCTGGATAAGCTGACGCTGTATGTGCTGGTCATCAATTTCTATCTCTACGGTATGCGCCGCCCGGTGCTGACCTTCCGTGACGCCACCGGCGCGTTCTGGAATGACCGGTTCAAGCCGATTTTTGAGTCCATTATCAATCTGGTGGCCTCGATCCTGCTGGCAAAAAAGTTTGGAATTGCGGGCATTTTTCTTGGCACGCTGGTTTCCACGGTGACTACCAGCCTGTGGGTGGAGCCGATGGTGCTGTATCACAACGTGTTTTACGCTTCCATGCGCAGCTATTTTATTCGCTTTTTCGCGTATACGCTGGTGGGGGTCGGGATTTGTGCGCTGACCACCTGGCTGTGCAGTCTGGTGGGCTACAGCCTGATCTCAATCATTCCGCGCGGACTGATCTGTGCTGCGGTGCCGAATCTGCTGCTGTTCCTGATTTTCCACAAGACTCAGGAATTCCGGTATTTTGAGCAGCTGGGGAAGCATCTGCTGGGAAAGGTAACGCACCATGGCGATTAAGCGGGAGAAATGGCTGGACGGGCTGAAGGGCTTTGCGATCTTGCTGGTGATTCTGGGGCATGTGCTCAGCGGGTATCTGGATGCCGGTACATTCCCGGAGGCTTACTACAGCCTGTACGGCGTCCGCACATGGATCTACAGCTTTCATATGCCGCTGTTTTTTCTCATCAGCGGCTTTACCTTCACGCTGGCCTATTATCGAGACGGTACACTGCGGAGGGCGGGCTTCTGCCGGCAGGTGCTGAATCTTTTGTGGATTTACGTGCTGTTTGCGCTGCTTCTTTGGGGCGTGAAGCAGGTGGTGCCGGCGCTGGTCAATGAAACGTATACGCTGGAGGACCTGAAGGGGATGTTTCTTACGCCTCTGGGGAACTTCTGGTATCTCTATGTGCTTTTGGCGCTGTATCTGATTGCGGCGCTGGTGCGTCTGCCGAAGTGGTCGGTGTGGAGCCTGCCACTGCTGGGAATCTGTGCGCTGCTGGCGGCTCAGAATCATCTGGACTGGACGAATCTGACCCTGTACCGAATCCTGTACCATCTGTTTTTCTTTGCTGTGGGCTGTACGTTGTGCCTGAGACGGCAGCTGCTTCGCAACGGTCACCTGCTGGGGCTTGCGGCGATGGTGCTGGGGACAGCGGCAGCCTTTTATGTGTTCTACTATGTCCGCTGGTGGTATGCCAGCTGTAGGCTGATGATTGCGCTGGCAACCTGCTGGGTGTATCTCTGCTGGTTCTACTGCTTCCCGCAGCTCAGCGGACTGCGGCTGTTTCAGATTTGCGGGAAGTACTGTCTGGAGCTGTATCTCCTGCATGCCTTTTTTACGGCGGGACTGCGTACCCTGCTGCCCCTGCTGGGGGTCACCACGGCGTGGCTCAGCGTATGGCTGAACTTCCTGATCAGTACGGCGGTGTCTCTGGGGATTGCGGCGCTTGCCGGAAAGACATGGGTGATGGACATTGTGTTCCGTCCGATGCGGTTTCTCTCTCATATCCGGAAAAAATAACTGGAGGCCGAAGCTGGCCTCCAGTTTTCTGCAATTAGGGGATTATGCACCGGCATCTACGGTCACAGTGTCGCTGACTGCCAGCACGGTGCCGGTGTCGGTGCCGGTCACAGTGAATACAGCGCCGGAGAACTGGTATTCCACGATACAGCTGAATTCCTGACGCACCAGCATGCCGCTCAGCCCAAACCAGAAGCTGGCGTTACTGCTGGCGGTGACACTGCTGGTCTCGTCGGGATCAATGACCGAGTCCCGGAATGCAAGGTTTCCGGCGGGAACGGCCTCCGCATAGATGCCGTATACATCAGAAAATCCTGCCGCATACAATATCTTCACAGAATCGGCACAAATCCTTCACGGCATGTCAAACGGCGGACTCGTAAGAGCCCGCCGTTTGACGATTAAGGAAAAGGATCACACAGCGCTTTACGCACCAATGCTGAGATAGGTATCAATTGCATCCTGATACAGCTCGGTCATCCGGTCGATATCAAAGGAGGTGGTCACATCCTGAATGAAGCTGTCCCACTCGTCCATGGACTTGCCGCCGGTGATGAATTGCAGGCAGGTGGTGCTGACATAGCTGCCCACATCGGAGGCAATGCTGGAATACTCGGTCTGCGCATCCACACTCCAGACTGCGCCGGGAGCCTGCGTGCTGGTGGTGTTCCGGAGCCACAGGTCAATGGCCTTTACCTGCGCATCGGTATAGCCCAGATAGTTCCGCTCGTTGATGCAGATAGAGCAGGGAGTGGAGGAGGTGTACTTGATCAGGCACAGCGCAAAGTCATAGCCATCGGGATTGTTGATAATGAGATCGGTGAAGACCGGCTCGCCGTTCTCGTCATACTCGAAGGAAACGCCCTCAACGCCATAGTTTGCCAGCAGAATGCCGTCATCGGAATAGAAGTAGTCGATGATCCGCAGGGCAAGCTCAATGTCGGGACAGGTACCGGCGACTGCGGCGCCGCCCTTGCTGATCCGGGAGGTGCCTGCATCGTCAAAGCCGCAGAGGTCGCCCTCGTTCCTTACCATGGCGCGGACAGGCTGCACATTGCTGTCCGGCTCATAGCCGGAGAGGTTGTTGATGCCGTTGACGGAGGTGGTGAAGAAGCCGGAGGCATTGCCCACGATCTCGTCATCGGTGGCGGTGTTGTTCATGGTCTGGGACATGAAGTCCGGGGAGATAAAGCCCTCCTGATACCAGTCTGCCAGCAGCTGAATGTAATCCTTAAAGCCGTCCATGGGAACGCAGTACTGAATCTTGTCGTCCTGATAGATCCAGCCGCCCAGAGCGTTGTTATCGCCGTTGCCGGTAATACCGAAGGCGCTGCTCAGGGTGCAGTTGCCGTTGGCGGCCAGCCACAGGGGATGGGCGCAGTCGTTCTTCTCCTGAAAGACCTTGAGAACGTTGTAGAGATCATCCACGGTGACCGGGGTATCAAGACCGTCGGCATCCAGCCAGTCCTGACGTATGGCAGGACCGGAGGAGGGGATCA
>CAJKSU010000157.1 GCA_905202605.1 uncultured Eubacteriales bacterium | reverse complement strand
CTTCCGGGGCAGGTTCATCTCCTTCTGTAGCTCGGCCTTGCACTTTGCCTTCCCCGCCATATCCTCCGCAGAGAAGGGATAGTCCGCCTTGCTTGGAGAGAACTTCACCGTATCAATGCCGTTGAGAATGCCGGCAAGTCGATTCCTATGCTGGCTCAGCACGCCGTCCAGCCCCTCGCCATACTGCCAAGTACAGATTTCCCTGGCATAACTGGGACTGACTGTAGTGATATAGTCCGTATAATATAGTCCGCCCTGTAGAAAATTGATCGCGTCTTCATGCCAGCGGAGCTGATCCGCCGCATTTTTGCACGTGTGCAGTGCCAACAAATCTCCCAGTGCAAATTCCCCGCAGACGCCTTGAAATTTCAGGTTGTGAATGGTCAGCACCGTGTGAATCCGCTGATATTCCTCGATCTGCCGGTATTGCTCATGCAGAAACACCGGCACCAGCGCCGTATGCCAGTCGTTGCAGTGGATCACATCCGGAAAAAAGCCGTCCAAATGCATCAGGCATTCCAATATTGCCTTGGAGAAAAACGCCACACGCTCGCAGTCGTCCCCATAGCCATAGGCAGCGTCCCGGTAGAAGTAGAACTCATTGTCCACAAAGTAATACTGGATATTCCCCAGCTTCAGCATTTCAATGCCGCAGTACTGGTTCCGCCAGCCCAGCGGCACCGTAAACACCGCAAGCTTTTTCATCTGATTCCGGTATTCTGTCGGAATTTGACGGAGCTTGGGCAAAATCACACGGATGTCGCAATTTCGCCCGTTGAGCGCTCCCGGAAGACTTCCCGCCACATCGCCGAGGCCGCCGGTCTTAATAAAAGGCGTTGCCTCAAAGGCCGCAAACAGCACGTTTATCTTCTTTGCCATGGGTTCGCCTCCTTACAGTTCCTGCTTCTTTCCGATCACAAAGGGCTTTTTCTCGCTGCCGGACAGCTTGACGTCCGGGCTGATCTTTACGTTTTTATCACAGATCACATTCTCCACCACAGCGCCCTCGCCAATGGTGCAGTGCTGCATCAGCACGGAGTTCCGTACCACAGCGCCCTTGCCTATCTCCACGTTCCGAAACAAAATAGAATTCTCCACAGTTCCCTCCAGAATGCAGCTTGCCGCCACCAGAGAATTCTTCACATTGGCGCCGGGCAGGTACTTTGCCGGAGGCGAATCCTGCGTCTTGGTCAGCACCGGACGATCCTCCGCAAACAGCTCCGCCTGCACCTCAGGCCGCAGCAGATCCAGCGACACGTGCATATAGTCCTCCGCATTATCCACCGCATGCTCATAGCCCGTATAACACCAGGAATTTACCTGAATCTGCCCCAGACTGGTGGCCAGAATATCCATAATATCAATATAGCCCAGATTCTGATAGCATTCGATGAAATCCAACACCAGTTTTCTATTGATCAGCATACTGTCCAAAAAACAGTTTGCCTCGCCGCTGGCAGTGGAATGGATCCCCGTGACTGCGCCGGATGCAGTCACATCCAGAAACAGGCCGTGCGCCGTATCTCCGGAACGCACCTTTTTATAGATCAGCGTCACCGGAGCCCCGGATTTCTCGTGCTGAGCAATTGCCGGCTGGAAATCAATATTATACACCCGGTTTGCCGCGCAAAACAGCACCACATCCTCGTCCGCCCGCAGGAAGAATTCCTGATTCAGAATCACGTCCCTGAGGCTGAACCGGGCATGGAGATCCTTCAGGCCATGCACCGCGCCGGGCAGCATGAACATGCCCCCCTGTTTTTTGCTCAGCCCCCACTCCCGTCCCATATTGAGATGATCTGCCAGTGAGCGGTAGTTAGACGGCGTAATCACCCCAACCGTTCCAATATCAGAATTCGCCATGGAGGACAAGGTAAAGTCGATCAGTCGATAGCGCCCGCCAAAGGGGATAGACGCCACCGGGCGATCCTCAATGAGCTTTCCATAATGCTTGCCGGTGTAGTTGGTGGAAATAAGTCCAATTACATTGCTCATATGTATACCTCCTTAGCCGTTTGTCAGATCATCGCCCAGAAGGGTGATGGGTCCGTCAATTGTATCCTTGCCGAAGGTGGTGCCCTCCAGAATGGTCGCCCGCTCCGAAATGATCGCCCGGTATACTTTCGCCCCCGGCTCTACCACCGCGCCATTGAGCAGGATAGAGTCCTTCACCAGTGCTCCCTCGCCCACCGTGACGTTGGATCCAAGAACGCTGTGCTGTACTGCCCCCATGATCTTGCAGCCGTTGCTGACGATGGTTCGCTGTACATCGCCCTCCGGCCCCACAAAGTGCGGCGGATAAATATTTGAGTTGGAATAGATTCTCACACTTCCATAGAGATCCAGCGGGGGATGATCCTCCAGTAGCTCCATATTGGCGCTGTAATAGCTGTCGATGGTGCCGACATCCTTCCAATATCCAGAAAACTCATAGGCAAACAGCCGCTTCCCCGCCTCCAGCATCTCCGGAATGATGTTTTTTCCGAAGTCGTGAACCGAGGTCTTGTCCTCATGATCGCTCAACAGGCAGCTACGCAGTACATCCCACGAGAAGATATAGATGCCCATGGACGCCAGATTACTCACAGGCTTCTCCGGTTTCTCCTGAAAACTCACAACGCGCCCTTGCTCATCGGTTTCCATAATACCGAAACGGCTGGCCTCCTCCCACGGAACGGTCATCACCGATACCGTGAGATCTGCCTGATTCTCCTTATGAGTACGGAGCATTTTGCTATAGTCCATGGTATACAGGTGGTCGCCGGACAGAATGAGCACATAGTCCGGGCTGTAGGAATCAATGAAGTCAATGTTGTGGTAAATGGCATCTGCGGTTCCCATATACCATGAGCCGCCCGTCTCCGTTTCATAGGGCGGCAGCACGTGAACGCCGCCGTCAGAGCAGTCCAGATCCCACGCCTCGCCGTTGCCCAGATAGGCATTGAGTACCGTTGGCTTGTACTGGGTCAGAACCCCCACCGTATCAATACCGGATGAAACGCAGTTGGAAAGGCTGAAGTCAATGATGCGATATTTCCCGCCGAAGGATACGGCGGGCTTGGCGTTTTTCCTAGTCAAGTCCTTGAGACGACTGCCCTGTCCGCCAGCAAGAAGCATGGCAATACACTTTTTCTTTCGCATGAGAACCCTCCTTCTTAAATGTGCCAGTAAAAGATGGCTCCGGGAAGCCCGGCGAAGCACCGGGCCTCCCCGCCGGTTATTTCAGTTTATCGCAGTGCGCGTGCCAGATATCCTCGCAGTACTGCCGAATGGTGCGGTCTGAGCTGAAATCGCCCGCCATGGCAATGTTGGTCAGGGACATTCTCCCCCACTCCCCGGTGTTCTGATACTTCCGGGTCAGCTGCTCCCATGTTTTAAAATAGGAATCGAAGTCCTTCAATACAAAGTATTCGTCGTTGCCCTTGAGCAGCGCGTCATGAATGCCATAGAAGTTCGTCCCCATGGGCAGGAATGTGCCGTCCACCAGCTGACCGCAGATCTTCTCCAGCCGCCGATCCCCGTGGCAGGCATCGTAGGCGATGTAGCCGCCGTGGAGATAATAATTCATCACCTCATCAGCGTTCATGCCAAAAATCGCAATATTCTCCGACCCCACCAGCTGAGAGATCTCCACATTGGCGCCGTCCAGCGTGCCAAGTGTGATCGCGCCGTTGAACATAAACTTCATGTTGCCGGTGCCGCTGGCCTCCTTGCCCGCGGTGGAGATCTGCTCAGAGATGTCCGCCGCCGGGTAAATGAGCTGCGCCGTGGAGACGTTGAAGTTCTCCAGAAACACCACCTTGAGCTTCTTGCTGACCACGGGATCAGAGTTCACCAGATCCGCAATAGAGCAGATATACTTGATGGTTTCCTTGGCAAAGGCATAGCCCGCCGCCGCCTTGCCCGCAAACAGGAACGTATGCGGCACCACATCGGCGTTGGGATTCTCCTTGAGGGTGTTGTACAGATGCATGACCTTAAACGCCGCCAAAAGCTGGCGCTTATAGGCGTGGATCCGCTTAACCTGTACGTCAAAAACAGAATCCGGGTCAATGGCTATGCCCATGGTCTTGCCGATATAGTTGCCCAGCCGCACCTTGTTCTCCCGTTTGCTCTCCCGCAGCGCCTGCAAAAAGGAGGAATCGTCCCGATAGGGCAGCAGGTCATGAATGTGAGCGGCGTTGTCCAGCCACTCCGGGCCGATGGCGTCGGTAATCAGCCGGGACAGGCTGGGATTCGCCTCCGCCAAAAAGCGGCGATGGGATACGCCGTTGGTTTTATTGTTGAATTTCTCCGGGGTCAGGGCATAGAAGTCCCGCAGCACGGAGGTTTTGAGGATCTCCGTATGCAGCGCCGCTACGCCGTTGGCACTGTAGGAGCCGATGATCGACAGGTTCGCCATGTGTACCTGTCCGTCCCAGAGGATCGCCGTATTCCGCAGGCGCTCCTGCCAATCCGGCAGAGAGCGGTCGAAGGCAGCGCAGTACCGGCGGTCGATCTCCTCAATGATCTGATAGACCCGCGGCAGCAGAGAGCGCATCAGCTCAATGGACCACTTCTCCAGTGCTTCAGGCATAATGGTGTGATTGGTGTAGGACAGGGTGCGGGTGGTGATATCCCAGGCCTCATTCCATTCCAGCCCTTCCTCGTCCAGCAGCACCCGCATCAGCTCCGGCACGCACAGCGCCGGGTGAGTGTCGTTGGTATGAATGCTGATCTTGTCCGGGAAGATGGCCCAGTCCGGGCCGTAATTCTTCTTAAAGTTCTTAACGATATCCACCACACCGGCGGAGACAAAGAAATACTCCTGCTTCAGCCGCAGCGCCTTACCTGCCTCGGTACTGTCATCAGGGTAGAGGATGCAGGTGATTGCCTCAATCTCGTTGCGCTCCCGCATGGCTCCAGAATAGTCGCCGTGGTTAAATGCCGCCAGATCCAGCCGAGTCACCACCGGCTCCGCACTCCAGAGGCGCAGAATATTGACGGTTTTCCCGCCATAGCCCACAATCGGCACATCATAGGGTACCGCCAGCACAGTCATAGCGTCTCTGGTCACGCAGTGGAGTTTGCCGTCCGGCATAGGGATCTGCTCCACCCGCCCCCCAAACCGCACAGGAATAGCGTCCTCCGGGCGCTTGACCTCCCACGGATAGCCGTTTTCCAGCCAGCTGTCCGGCTCCTCCGTCTGATAGCCATTGACAATTTTCTGTCGGAACAGGCCAAACCGATACCGGATGCCCATTCCAACCCCAGGGACTCCAAGATGAGCCATAGAATCCAGAAAGCAGGCCGCCAGACGGCCCAGACCACCGTTGCCAAGACCCGGATCCTGCTCACAGGCACACAGTGCATCCAGATCGATGCCCAGATCCTTGAGCCCCTCCCGCACCGTGTCCTCCTCCTGAAGATTGATGAGGTAATTCTTCAGCAACCGGCCAATGAGGAACTCCATGGAAAAATAGTGAACCTTTTTCTGCTGAAGACGGATATGCCGCTGTGAGGTCTGGGTTCTCACCTTGCTCACCGAGCTGGAGAGCAGATAAACCAGCACCTCATACTGCTCAAAGGTGGTACACTCTTCTATGGGCTTCGCCAGAGTTTCCAGTGCTTTGGCTCCATAGGCGATCTTAAAATCTTCTTTTCCCGCGAACATTTCATCGCTCCTAACCGTTATTTCTGTTTTGCGCGTTTTTTCGGTATCTTTTGCAGCAGGATTCCGCCAATGGGCGGCACCTGCACGCAAACGGACCATTTTTCTCCGTGGCAGGGGATCGGCTCCGCTTTCAGGATGCCAGGATTCTCCTTCCCGCTGCCGCCGAAGGGGCCGGCGTCCGAGTTAAAGAGCTCCCGGTACTGCCCCGGATAGGGTACCCCGATGCGAAAATCGGAATACACATTGGGCTGGAAGTTCAGCAGCACCGTTACTGCCTTGGTTTTCTCCCTTCCGGTACGCCGGAACAGGAGGATGCTCTGGGCGCTGTCATCCGCGTCCAGCCAATGGAACCCCTCCCAGCTGTGATCGTCCTGCCACAGCGCTGGGGTGTCCCGATAGAGCCGATTGAGGCGCTGTACATAATCCCGGTGCATTCTATGCGCCGGATAGTCCAGCAGGAACCACTCCAGACTCTCATATTCCCGCCACTCAATAAAGGGGCCGTATTCCGTGGACATAAAGCTGAGCTTTCCTCCGGGGTGGGTCAGCTGGTACATGGCCAGCAGCCGAAGCCCTGCGAACTTCCGCCAGTAATCACCGGGCATCCGCCCCATCAGGCTAAGCTTCCCATGCACGACCTCGTCATGGCTCAGAGGCAGAATAAATCGTTCGGAGAAGCCATAGGCCATGGAGAAGGTCAGCTGATTGTGGTGATAGGAGCGGAATGGGAAATCCGTCTTACAGTATTCCAGCGTATCGTTCATCCAGCCCATGTCCCACTTATAGTCGAAGCCCAGACCGCCGGAGGCCGTGTTCCCCGTCACATGGGGCCATGCCGAGCTTTCCTCCGCTACGGTGATGGCTCCCGGCGCATAGGCATGCACCGCATCATTGAGCTGCCGCAGGAATTCCACCGCAGCGGTGTTTTCCTCGCCGCCCTGCGCATTATAGGTTTTTTCCGCCCAGTCCGGTAGGCCGAAGTTGAGATACAGCATACTGGTCACGCCGTCCACCCGGATTCCGTCCGCATGGAAGCAGCTCAGCCAGTATAGCGCCGAACTGATTAAGAAGCCCCGAACCTCACTGCGGGCAAAATCAAATTTATAGGTTCCCCATTCCGGGTGATCGGCTCCTTCAAAGAGCATCTTCCCGTTGAACCGTCCCAGCCCGTGAGCGTCCCGGCAAAAATGCCCCGGCACCCAGTCAAGGATCACACCCAGACCATGCTGGTGCGCCTGATCCACAAAATA
>CAJKSU010000156.1 GCA_905202605.1 uncultured Eubacteriales bacterium | reverse complement strand
TATTTCCTCATGAAAAAGAAAGTACTTTCTCAAATTGTTTACAACAATCCGACGTGTTCGCGCCCACGTTCTGCCGTTATCTGCGCTCGCACGGCAGCATCTATTCATTCTGGGGCAGCGAAGGAAGAATTCGGCTATCAGCGGGGGGACCTGATGGGTATGCCTGAACTGTGCATTACCATCGGCATGAAGCAGATTCTGGCATCCCGGAAAATTTATATTGCCCTGAACAGACCTTGGCAGCATGGGCCGCTGAAGCATGTGCTTCTTGATCCGGAACAGCCTCAGTGGCCGGCGACTCTGCTCCGCCGGGTGAAAGATCTGCAATATTGTATGACCAGCGACATCGCCAAAGGAATCGTGACTGACTGATCCGGAGAGGGGCAGACACTGGCGGATTCTGATGATATGGCGGCGGGGAGCCGCGCATTCGGCGGGCGGATAAACCCGGCGGGGGATTTCCCGGCGCGGTTTGTCCCGCCCGCCAATGCTTTGCGCTGTTCATGCGGGATGCGATTGTTATTTTCCATAAATTTGCGGATAAAACATTGGGGGAAATCCCTATTGACACCGGTAAATTGAAGACCTATACTGAAGAAAAGATTGTAACCGGTTCCAATGGAGAGAAATATGAAGCCAACCATTCGTGACGTAGCCAAATATGCGGGCGTTTCTGTGGCGACAGTGTCCCGCTATCTGAATAACAGCCCGCTGATCGCACCCCAATCCGTGGAAAGGGTCCGGCAGGCCATTGAGGCGCTGAGCTATCAGCCAAGCATGATGGCCCGGGGCCTTCTCCATGGCAACAGCTATACCGTGGCGCTGGTGGTGGACGACAGCAATGTGGAGACCTACGGCAACGACTATTTTCTGCGGATCCAGTATGGCCTGGAGCATGCGCTGGCACGGGAAGGCTACTATCTCATGATCTGCCACATCGGCAGCAAAAATGTTTCCACCCTGGAATCCATTGTGAATGAAAACCGGATCGACGGCGTGGTTCTGCTCAGCGAACTGGCCAATGCCCAGGTTCTGGAGGTACTTTGGAAAAGCAAGATTCCCTTCGTCATCGGCGGCCGCTCCTCTGTGGAGCAGGCGGCGTGGGTGGACATTGACAACATTGAGGCGGGGCGGTGCGCGACGGCATGGCTTCTGGAAACCGGCGCGTCGGAGATCGGATTTTTGACAAACAGCTTTGAAAAGGTGTTTGCGGCGGAACGGTATGCCGGTTACAAGAGCTGCCTGGAGGCGGCAGGGCTTTCCGAGCCTGCGTGCGGTGCGGCGAAAGGACTGCTGACACCGGCGGATATTGCCGCCTATGTGGAAGCCCATCGGGACTGTCTGTGCCGGGCTTATGTGGCCTCGGACAGCGCCATTGCCTTCCATTTTATGCGCGAACTCACCAAGCGTGGGGTTCGTATCCCGGAGGATGTACAGGTGGTTGCCTTTGACGACAGCGTACTCGCCAGTGTATCGGAGCCTGCAATGACGGTGGTGAAAATTGATGTGGTCAGTCTGGGCATGGCTGCAGCCAGAATGCTCATTCAGCAGCTGCGGGCAGGTGAGCAGAGTCCGGAACATCTGCTTCTGCCTGTCAGCATTATTGAGAGGGGGTCAACAAAAATGCGTGAATAAATAAAGCGCGTTTTTTTACTCAAAAATGTAACCAGTTACAATTGAGAAATTGGAGGGGATTTCCTTTAAAACAGAATCTTTTCATGGTGATAGCAAACACAGCAGCGGACATTTATCCCACACTTTAAAATTGAACGGAGGAAACCATATGAAGAAGAAAATTTTAGCGTTCATTCTTGCGGCAGCCATGCTGCTCTCCCTGTCGGCCTGTGCAAAGGACACCCCGCAGAATCCGGGTACGGAGGCAAATGCCGCCCCTGCGCAGACGGAGAATAACCCGTCCGCAGAGACGCAGGATACCCAGGAACCGGTTGAAATCACCTTCTGGCATTCTTACAGCGAAGGTGAGGAAAAAATCTTTACGGAGAGCGTTCTGACTGCGTTTGAAAAGCAGTACCCGAATATCAAGGTAAACGCCATCCGGATGCCCTATGAGGGGCTGGACGAGCAGCTGATCACCGCCGTTACAGGTGACGCTGCCCCGGATGTGATCCGTCTGGATCTGACATGGGTTTCCCAGATGGCAAAGCTGGGCGCTCTGGAATGTCTCAACGATTATGCAGGGTTTGACGACATATCCGCCGACATTATGCCCGGCTCCATGAGCACCACACTTTACAAGGGGCAGAATTATGGCCTTCCCCTCAATGCCAACACCACCGTTGCCGTATATAACAATGCAGTGCTTCAGGAATATGGCTTTGACGCACCGCCTGAGACGCTGGATGCGCTGATGGGTGCTCTGGACAAAACCAACCCCGCTGAGGAAAAATGGCTGTTTGCCGTGTCCGGCTCCTATAACTGGGCGATGCTCCCGTTTATCTGGACCCTGGGCGGTTCCGTCACCGACGGGGATTATACGACGGCTTCCGGCTACCTGAACGGAGCGGACACGGTGAAGGCGCTGGATACCATCGTGGGATGGTACAAGGACGGCGTCATTGGCCCCGCCATTATGGGAGAGCAGCCCGATGGATGGGGCGGCATTGAAGCCGGAAACTATACGATGATCGTGGAAGGCCCCTGGTTCTTCAGCTCTGAGGACAAGCTCGACACCTATACGCCGGCGCTGATGCCCTCCGTGGACGGCCGGAGCATCTCCATTGTAGGCGGCGAGGACATCGTCATGACCTCGACCAGCAGCAAAAAGGACGCGGCCTGGACCTTCATGAAGTTTATGCTGGAGGACGCGCAGCAGGTTGCCATGGCGGGCGCCGGTATGATCCCGGTTACTTCCTCCGCCATGGAAAAGGTGGATACCAGCGGCTCGCCGTACGTAGAGGTGTATATGGAGCAGCTGAAGACGGCGCAGGCGCGGATCCCGTGCTCCAGCTGGCCGACCATTGAGACGATCCTCAACACTGCCTTTGAGAGCGTGCTCCGGGGGCAGGTGTCCTCTCAGGAGGCGCTGGATGACGCGGCGGCGCAGATCGACGCGCTGCTGGCACAGGAATGATCTCCGGTTCCGCGAGGGGCTTCCATGGCCCCTCGCGGAAGAAATCAGGCGAATCGAGGTGCAGCGATGCAGACGGGAAAAAGAAAATTGCAAGCCGGCCTGCAGCAGTGGATGCAGGCATTGCCGTTTCTGCTGGCTGGTTTTGTGCTGATGGCGCTTTTTGTGCTTTATCCGCTGGTTCGGAATATCTGGATCAGTTTTACAGACTTTAATGTCATCCAGAACCGCCCCAATGCATGGGTCGGCCTCCGGAACTATCTCAGCCTGCTGTCAGACCAGAACTACCGGATCGCGTTCCGGAACACCATTCTGTATGCCCTGGTGACGGTACCCGGGCAAATGGCCTGCGGACTGGTGCTGGCATGTCTGGTCAATTCCGTCCTGCGGGGACAGACGGCGTTCAAGGTGATCTGTTACCTGCCGGTCATCACCTCCTGGGTTGTGGTATCCATGGTGTTCAAATATCTGTTTATGTCCGGCAAGGGCGGCATGGTCAACTACATTCTGATGCAGCTGCACCTCGTTGAAAGCCCGGTCTCCTGGCTTCAGCATACCTGGACTGCCAACCTGGTGTTGTGGTTGTTTGGTATCTGGAAGGGGACAGGCTGGGTCATGGTGATTTACATGGCCGCTTTGCAGGGAATTCCCCTGGAGATCTATGAGGCGGCTGAGCTGGACGGTGCCAATGGCATCCGCCGTTTCTTTGCCATTACGCTTCCCATGGTACGCAATACCACAAATTATTTGCTGACCGTTCTGACAATCGGCGCATTCGGCGCATATATCCATGTCATGATGATTACGGACGGTGCGCCGCTGGGCACGACCAATGAACTGATGAATTATATGTACAACACCGCATTCTCGACCTTCGATTTTGGCTCCGCCGCAGCACAGGCCGTGCTGATGGGCGTTATTGTGCTGCTTCTGACGCTGCTGCAGCGAAGAGTCTCCCGGGATCAGACCGCGTAAAGGAGAGACGGTATGAGACGTATTATGACTTTGGTCCCCAAATATCTGGCGCTGATATGCTTTGTGCTGGCGGCACTGATCCCGTTTCAGTATATGCTGGCAACGGCCATGACGCCGTCCAGCTACTCCATGCCGTATCCGCCGATTCTGTTCCCGGAAACGATGTATGGGGGAAATTTTGCGGAAGCGTGGAATGCCAATCATTTCAGTCAGTACTTTCTGAACAGTCTTATCATTGCGGCAGTTGCCACGGTGGTGATCATGCTGGTGTCCTCTGCCGGGGCATATGCCTTTGCGCGGATGAAATTTCCCGGCAGGGATGTCCTGTTCTATCTGTACCTGTTTTCTATGATGGTGCCGACGGTAACAAACCTGATCCCGCAGTTCCTGCTGATGAAGGATATGAAGCTGGTGGACAGTTATCTGGGGCTGCTTCTCATCTACATCGGAATCGGTGTCCCCCAGAATACATTCTTTTTACGGAACTTTTTCCTGGGGCTGCCCAAAGAGCTGGAGGAGGCTGTGATCATCGACGGCGGAAACCGCTGGCAGATCTACTGGAAAATGGTTCTGCCGCTGTCCAAGCCGGCGCTTGGCACCTTTGCCATTCTGGCCTATTCCAATGTCTGGGACGAATTTCTGATCGCCCTGACCATGATCAAGACACCGGAAAAGCGGACGCTGCCCATTGCGCTGCGCCTGTTCCAGGGGCAGAATCTCAACAACTGGGGGCTGATTTTCGCGGCGTCGCTGATTGCCGTAGTCCCGATTTTGCTGATCTATATTGTCATGCAGAAAAAACTGATCCATGGCGGCGCCATGGATGGAATACTGAAAGGGTGAATTATGCAGATTTTACGTTACGAAATCGAGCATCACGCCGCCTATCCGTGGCAGCTTGTGCAGGGCAGGATCTGCCATCTCCGCCTGCGCACCGGGGAAGCGCTGCAATCGGCTGCGGTTCTGTACGGCGACCCCTTCTGGTTTTCCGGTGTGGAGAAACAGCCTGTACTGGCGCGAAGCGAGATGCAGCCTGCTCTGCGCTGCTCTGGGGAACAGTATTATTCTGTTTCGGTTCCCATGCGGACCCACAAGCTGCGCTATCATTTTGTGCTGACGTTGGAAGATGGAGATACGGTGTATCTCTCGGAGCTGGGCGTCACGCCGCCGCTGCCGGAATCCGTGCTGCGGCCGTTCAATGTTCCCTATGTGTATGCCGGAGATCACCCTGCCCCTCCGGACTGGGCGGAGGGCTTCCTCTGGTATCAGATATTTCCGGATCGTTTTTGTGACGGGAAGGAAAACCGGGGGGGAGAGGATTTTATTCCGACGCGGGAAAATTTCTTTGGCGGTTCCTTGCAGGGAATCACCGGGAAAATCCCCTATCTCCGGGAACTTGGCGTACAGGGAATTTATCTCAATCCCATTTTCCGGAGCGATTCCAACCACAGATATGACACCGTTTCTTATACCGAGCTTGACCCGCGTCTCGGCGGGAAAACGGACTTCCGCATCCTGGTCGAGGCGCTTCATCAGGCGGGAATGCGGATCATGCTGGACGGCGTGTTCAACCACTGCGGCTGGCGTCACCCATTATGGCAGGATGTGCGTCTCCATGTCAAGGCATCCAGGTACTACGACTGGTTTTGCGTCTATGACGCCGGGGAGCTGTCCCGGCTGCCGCCGGAACAGCTTTCGGACCGGCGCATGAAAGAGGATCCGCCCTATGAGTGCTTCGCCTTTGCGGCCAATATGCCGAAGTGGAACACCGAGAACACCGAGGTGATTGAGTATCTGGTTTCCATCGCGGAGCGGTGGACGAGGGAATACGGCATTGACGCCTGGCGGCTGGATGTCCCGGATGAGGTCAGTCTGCGGTTCCTCCATGCATTCCGTACCCGGATGCGCAGCTGCAATGCGGCGGTATATGTGATTGGGGAGATCTGGCAGGACGCCGGGTGGTGGCTGGAGCAGTCGGTCTTCGACGGCATCATGGATTATCCGCTCTACCATGCCATCCGCGATTTTGCGATGACCCATACAGACCCGCTGGAAACCTTCGCCCACCGGATCCGGCGCTGGTATGCCGCGGCGCCGGAGGCGGTTCATCCGTACCAGTGGGCTTTCTGCTCCAACCATGATGTGCCCCGGGCGCTTTCCCTCTGCGGCGGGAACAAATCGGATTTCCGGCTTGCCTATGTGCTGGCGGCGCTGCTGGGCGGCAATCTGAGCGTGTACTATGGGGATGAAATTGCGATGGACGGCGGGCAGGACCCGGACAACCGGCGCCCTATGCGCTGGACGGATCCGGAAGAGGAAATCCGGAGCTTTTTTCACAGTCTGCTGCGGCTGAAACGGGATGTACTGCGGCACTGCCGCCTGACGGCGATGGAGCTGACAGACGCCCTGTATCTTCACTTTGACGGGCCTGGTTATGGAATTCTGGCAGTTGTAACGGAGCGGGGACAGGCTGTCACGCCCCAATTGGACGCTTCCGACAGCCTGCTGCTGGAGGCGCCGGAAGGGCACGCGGCGGAGGGAACGGTGCAGGGCTTTGCCGTGTTCCGGCGGGAGGTAACGCATGATGGAAACACATAACTGCTGGTGGAAGGAACGGGTGTTCTATGAGATCTACCCGCGCAGCTTTCAGGATTCCAATGGGGATGGAATCGGAGATCTGCGTGGTATTATCTCCCGCCTGGACTATCTCCAGTGGCTTGGGGTAGGTGCCGTGTGGCTCTGTCCCATCTATGACTCGCCCAATGCCGACATGGGCTATGATATCCGGAACTATGAGTCAGTCATGGCGGAATTCGGAACGATGGAGGATTTCGACGAGCTGGTG
>CAJKSU010000155.1 GCA_905202605.1 uncultured Eubacteriales bacterium | reverse complement strand
CCATCCGATGCCCTCTGATGTTCTGATATACGCAAAAGCCGGACGAACCATGTTGGCTCGTCCGGCTTTGATTGATACACTTATCCCAAATACTCCGCTGCCGCCACACCGGCAAGACAGCCTTCGTTAAACGCCTGTGTCAGCGCAGTAAACACCCGTTCGATATCCCCCACGCCCGCATCTCCAGAAATCATACTGCCCCGTGTCATGCCACCCGCGGCATACAAACCGGGAACAGGCCGACCACCTGCCCGGACGGCAGACGGTCTGATCCTTCAAGTTCAGCGCTGCCGCTTTGTCAATATGGTTCCCGCCGATGCCACGTTTCAGCCTTCTTTTCTGCGGTTTAAGATCCTGCCGTCCAGAGAAATCGTAATGACTTCCAGTGAAAGCTGCTTTCCGCACTGCTCCAGCGCCCGCTTCACCGCCGCCTCCAAACCGCCGCAGCACGGCACCTCCATGCGAGTCAGTGCAATGCTCCGAATGTCATTTCCCTTGAAAATCGCCGACAGCTTTTCGCTGTAGTCCACCGCGTCCAGCTTGGGACATCCAATCAGGGTAATCTTCCCCTGCATGAAATCGCCGTGGAGATTGCCATAGGCATAGGCGGTGCAATCCGCCGCGATCAGCAGGTCTGCCCCCTGAAAATATGGGGCGCGAACCGGAACCAGCTTGATCTGGCAGGGCCACTGCCGCAGCTGAGAGGCCGGTGCAGCGTCTGCGCTGACCTGCGGCTTAGGTGCAAACTTATGCAGCTGGTGACCGGGACATCCCGCATGCTGGGGCGCTCCGGCACGCTTTTTATGCTCCAATACCGCCTGCTCATCATAGGCCGCCGCTTCCCGCTCCACGAACGTGATTGCACCGGTGGGACAGGCCGGAAGGCAGTCCCCCAGACCGTCACAGTAATCGTCCCGCATCAGCTTCGCCTTGCCGTTTACCATACCGATGGCTCCTTCGTGACAGGCAGCCGCACAGGCTCCGCAGCCGTTACATTTTTCAGTATCAATATGAATGATCTTGCGTATCATATCAGTTGCTCCTTTCAGCAGCTTGACTTTCTATCCGCAGTATACTACCATATGAGTAGGATTTCTGTTGTTATAACAACATAGGAGCTGATTCTATGCAGGAAATTGACCTTTCCTCCACAGAGCTATTTCAAAATATTGCCCCGGATGAGCTGAAACAACTGCTAACCTGTCTGGGCGTCCGGAAAAAGCGCTATACAAAGGGGGAAATTCTCTTTTTAGAGGGTGTACCCACGTCACAGCTGGGGATTGTACTGTCCGGGCGGGTCATCATTGAAATGGGCGACGCATGGGGTGGCAGAAGTATTCTTGGTACCGTCCGCGCCGGCGGCACCTTTGCCGAGGCCTATGCCTGCATCCCCGATGAACCGCTGCTGGTTACTGTATCTGCCGCCGAGGACACCACGGTGATGCTGGTAAACGCCGGGTGCGTGCTGTCCACCTGCCCAAACCGATGCGAATTTCACAGCATTTTGATCCAAAATCTGTTGGCTCTCTGCGCAAGGAAAAATCTCCAGCTGTCCCGGCGGATGCAGCATACGGCGCAGAAGACGATTCGGGGGCGTCTGGTTTCCTACTTCTCCCAATGCGCCAAGCAGGCGGGCAGTCTCCAGTTTGATGTTCCCTACAACCGACAGCAGCTGGCGGATTATCTGAATGTGGATCGCAGTGCGCTGTCCGCTGAGCTGGGCAGGATGCAGCGAGATGGCCTGATTACCTTCCAGCGCAGTCATTTTGAGCTGTTATCCGCCCTGTCGATTTAGCGCAATCATGCATAATTTTTCAAAGGCATCTGGCGAAAGAATTTGCATCGGAACAAGCCGGTACCCCACCGGAATGCTTTTGTGTACCTCCGGCTTTTCCAGCGTATTCCTGACAGAAAGCATCCGTCAGAAGCCGCAGGTATAATTGCACAGTGCCGCCCTCGTATATCCCTTCCTGCGCCGTGAAAAATCACGCATACTCCTTGATTCTTCTTGCCCCGCCCTTTAAATCATGATATAATTTTCAGATGTATAATATGTAGTTTTCTTTGCTGGAAGGAAGATATTATGTCACGACTTAAATCCGCCCTTTGCCTTGTTTGCAGCGCTGCGCTGCTCCTCTGCTCTGCCGGTTGTGGTAATGCCGCCGTCACTGCAAAGGAGAACACTACCATTACTGTCTGGACCTACTATAACGGCAATCAGTTGGACTCCTTTAACAGCATGGTAGAGGAATTCAACAACACCACTGGCAGGGAGAAGGGCATCACCGTAGAAAGCTACAGTCAGGGCAGCGTCTCTGATCTGGAAACCAACGTGATGGCCTCCGCCGAGGGCAAGGTCGGCGCCAGCGCCATGCCCAACATTTTCTCCGCCTATGCCGACACCGCCTATGCGCTGGATCAGATGGGCATGGTCGTGGATCTTTCCGGCTACCTCACCGATGAAGAAAAGGCCGCCTACGTTCCCGGCTATCTGGACGAGGGCGATTTTTCCGGAAACGGTAGTTTAAAAATTTTCCCCACCGCAAAATCCACCGAACTTCTATTCCTGAACGAAACTGACTGGCATTCCTTTGCTGAGGCCACCGGTGCAGACTACTCCGACCTGAAAACCGTGGAGGGAGTGGTGCAGACCGCCGAAGCCTACTACAACTGGACAGACAGTTTGACTCCGGAGGAGGGCGACGGCAAGGCGTTCTTTGGCCGGGATGCCATGGCAAACTATATTCTTATTGGTGCGCGTCAACTGGGCTGCACAGTGTTTGATGTTCAGGACGGCAAGGTTACCCTGAATTTTGACAAGGAAATCGTTCGTAAGCTCTGGGACAACTATTATGTTCCCTTTGTCAAGGGTTATTTCTCTGCCTCCGGGAGCTTCCGCAGCGATGACATAAAAACCGGCAACATCGTTGCCTATGTCGGATCCTCCTCCAGCGCCGGGTTCTTCCCCGATCAGGTGGTTACCGGTGATACGGAAAGCCACAGCATCACCCAAACTGTGCTCCCCTGCCCCGTGTTTGAGGAAGGACAGGATGTAGTAGTGCAGCAGGGCGCCGGCATGGTGGTAACCACCGCTTCGGACGCAGAAATTGAGGCCAGTGTGGAGTTTCTCAAATGGTTCACCGATCCAAAACACAATATTGCCTTCTCCGTTGGTTCCGACTATCTGCCCGTTACCACCGCGGGGAGCGATCTCAGCACCATCAAGAAAAGCGGCCTTGAGATCACCGCTGATACCGAGCAGCTGCTTACCGCAGCCTTTGAGGCCGTACAAACCAGAACGCTCTATACTCCCAAGCCCTTCGCCGGGGGCTACGATGCCCGCAATGTGCTGGAATACGCCATGAACGATCAGGCGGAGGAGGATCGTTCCACTGTGGTGGAACGCATGGCGCAGGGGCAGAGCTTTGAGGAAGCCGCAGAGGAATTCCTCTCGGTTGACAATTTTGAACAGTGGTATCAGCAGACGCTGACCGCTCTGCAAGAGAAGATCGGATGATTTCCCGTATCGGGAAAGGAGTGTGAATCAGTCCATGAAGATACATAATGCTGCCCGCCGTACACGCAGTCGCTCTGTCTTTTCGACCATTTTGCGTGCTCTGCTCATTGTACTGGCCGTGGAGCTTATTCTTCTGATTCTGAGTCTTTCCCTCAGCAAGGTTACCACCCAGTTGGATCAAAATGCCGTGGATATTCTGCAAAAGCAGGTGGAAAACCGTCAGAACTATCTGGAAACCATCTTCCTCAATAGCGAGGAGCTTTCTGCCCTGACAGATTCGATCAATGACTCTGCACAAGCGCTGCTCTCCACTGGGGACATCAACCTCAACACGCTGGATCAGGGCAGTGACCATTGCCTGCCGCTGATGAAGTCCGTCAGTCTGAATTTACTGACTACTCTGCGCTCCAAATCCGTCACTGGAATTTTTGTGATGTTCAGCACCCATAGTCTGGAGGATCGGGCGCCAGATGATATACTTCCCTGCATCTACCTCCGGGATCTGGATTCCACCTCTCCGGCTTCCTATCGGAACTCCGATCTGGAGCTGGTGCGCGCCCCTGCTCAGCTGGTGCAGTCCCTACGGATCTCCACCAGTGCCGCATGGAGCAACGCAGTGACCTGCGGCTCTCCGGAGGTACAAAATGCCATGTATCCCGTCTTTCAGGCAGCGCTGGAGGACGGCGGTGCGCTGGACTCTGCTGATTACGGTCACTGGACCACCAGTACCTTTACGCTGTCCGGTGATAATCACGATGTCATTACCTATACGGTTCCGCTGATTCTGCCGGATGGCACGGTATACGGCGTGCTGGGCATCGAAATGCTGGAGAGCTATGTGGAAAATCTTCTTCCCTACGGTGAACTGCAAAACGAAGCAAAGGGAAGTTACCTGCTGCTTTCCACCCGCAGTACGCCCAATTCCGGCACTCTCGCTCTCTCGGATATCATCTGCTCCACCGGTGCGGACGCCGATTCGATCATCGCCGCTCCGGATGCCGTTCTGGAGCGTGTCGATTCCGGCGTTTACCGCGCCAAAATATCCGGCGTGTGGTACAGCGCCGCCGCAGTTTCGCTGCCCCTCTACAGCAAGAACGCCCCCTTTTCTCAGGAACAGTGGTATCTGGTCGGCACCGTGCGGGAGCAGACCATGTACGCCTTTTCCCGGCATGTGCTGCTGCTGCTGTCTATGTCCGTATTTCTTACGCTGCTGGTGGGGCTGGGAAGCAGCCTGATGATCGCCCGCTCCCTGTCCCGCCCCATCGCCCGTATGTCGGAGGAGGTTGTGGCGGCGCAGGAAAGCCGTAGCCGCATTCCCACGCTGTCTCCCACTGGAATTCGGGAGCTCGACCGGTTTGCAAGAGCCTTCTCCCAGTTGAGTCAGGATGTTCTTAGCAGCTCCACCAAGTTCCTTCGCATTATGGACATGGCCAGCGTGGAAATCGGCGGCTACGAGCTGCGCACCTATCCCGGCTCTCCGGTCAGCATTTATGTCACGGAGAACTTTTTCCCATTGCTGGGCTTTCCCAACGTTGACAGCTCCGCACTCACCGTCCAGCAGTTCAACAGTATTCTTGCCCAATTGAATCAAATCTGTCCGCATCATCCCACCCAGGATGGCGCAGAGCTTTATGCGGTCACCGCATCGGACGGCTCCATCCGCTATGTGCGCATGGAAACCACATGGGAGGTCAGCACCCAAATTGGTCTGGTCGAGGACGTCACCTCCACCACACAGGAGCGAATCCGCATTGAGCATGAGCGAGACTACGACCAGCTCAGCAGTCTCTATAACCGTCTGGCCTTCCAGCGGGAGTACAGCGCTCTGTTCCGTAAACCGAAGCAACTGAAACATGGCGCATTTCTTATGATGGATCTCGATGAGCTAAAACGCACCAACGACGCCTTTGGTCATGACTGGGGGGATCAGTACATCCGCCAGACCGGCCTTTGTATCGCCCGGCATGCGCCGGAGAATGCCCTTTGCGCACGAATTTCCGGTGATGAATTCACCCTGTTCTTCTATGGCTATTCCAGCCAATCTCAGATTCGTCAGGTAATCCTCGATCTCTTTGAAACCCTTCGCAGGACGGAATTACACCTGCCCAATGGCCGGGAGCTTCAGGTCAGCCTTTCCGGCGGCATTGCTTGGTACCCTGAAAGCAGCACCGACCCGGACACCCTGCGAAAATACGCCGACTTCGCCATGTATCAGGTGAAGCATAGCCAGAAGGGTCGTTTGGAGGAGTTCAGCGCTGCCCATTATCAGGAGTCCATCCATGCCAATCGAGTTCGGAAAGAATTTCATCATATGCTCCGAGAGGAACTGGTCACCTATCACTTCCAGCCCATTGTCTCAGCGCAGACCGGAGAAATTGTGGCATATGAGGCGCTGATGCGAGTTGACCTCCCCACCATTCATTCGCCCATGAAGGTAATGCAACTGGCAAAGGAGGAACACTGTCTCCACGATATTGAGCGAATCACGCTGTTCAAATCTGCTCAGGCCTATCTGGATTTGGAGGACAGCGGCTTGGTTCCGCCAAATCGGCTGCTGTTTGTCAACTCCATTGCCAGCCAGTACCTGAATGATGGAGAGGCGGCAGAGTTCTGCCGCCGGTTCCAGCGTCTTCTGCCCCAGTATGTCACCGAGATCACGGAGGAGGAAGAGCTGGATATCAGCATTCTGCGGCGGAAGCGCGAATTCCCCGGCGGCTCTGCCATTTTTGCGCTGGACGACTATGGGAGCGGCTATAACGGTGAGGTTACGCTGCTAGCCCTGTCCCCCCACTATATCAAGGTGGATCTTTCAATTATCCGCGACATCGACACCGACCCCAACAAGCAGCAGATTGTTTCCAACATTGTACACTATGCCCACCAACGCAATATGGAGATCATTGCAGAGGGCTTGGAAACCGCCAGTGAGGTTCGCAAGGTTATTGAGTTGGGTGTCGATTTATTGCAGGGCTACTTCCTTGCCATGCCCGCAGCTATCCCAAAAGCAGTCAGTTCGTTGGCGTTGGAAATCATCAAAAATCCTGTAGCAGACGCCTCCCCTGAATAACGAGAGCGAGGAACCCACTCTGGACGCAAGCCTACAAGAGTATATGACCCGCCGCAACGAAATACGGAGGCTTTCCATGCCGCCGAAACAGTCGGACAGCGACGCCACACATTTTTATCAGCAGTTTTTAAATAATTACACTCGCATCAAGGCGCTTTTGCAGGAGAACCGAAGCATGCTGGAGCAAAGTGTCTTTCAAATAATCAGGAAAATTCCGGATATCTCTATAAAAACCGCCGACTCGCTGATGGAGTTTTCCGATGCACTGGCAGACACTCGTACGCTGGAAATGGTAGACCTTCGGCTGGCTTGGGTCATCGCCGATGCCATGGAGCCGTTTTATTGGCTGCTCCAACAGGATGGT
>CAJKSU010000154.1 GCA_905202605.1 uncultured Eubacteriales bacterium | reverse complement strand
AAGGGCGATTTATATGTGGACGGTCACCATTCGGTGGAGGACGTGGGTATTGTTCTGGGTATGGCGCTGAAGGAGGCGCTGGGGGACAAACTGGGGATCGTCCGCTTTGCTTCCAGCTTCGTTCCCATGGACGAGAGTCTGGAATTCTGCGCGCTGGATGTGTCCGGGCGGCCCTATCTTGTGATGAACGCGCCCATGCCCCAGCCGATGATCGGGGATTATGACAGCTGTCTGACTAGAGAGTTTATGCGTGCCTTCGCCATGAACAGCGGCATCACCCTGCATCTGCGCTGTGAGTACGGGGAGAACGCCCATCATATCACTGAGGGACTGTTCAAGGCACTGGGACTGAGCCTCAAGGAGGCGATCCGTGTGGTGTCGGATCAGGTGACCTCCACCAAAGGAGCGTTGGCATGAGCATTGCGGTAATTGATTATGGAACCGGAAATCTGAAAAGCGTCACAAAGGCGCTGGATCATCTGGGCTATGCCAATACCATTGCAACAAAGCCGGAGGAGCTGGAGCGTGCGGACGGTATGATCCTGCCCGGCGTGGGCGCATTTCCCATGTGCATGGCGGCGCTGCGCAAATCCGGCATGGATCAGGCAATTTTGCGGCAGGCGGGGAAAAAGCCGCTGCTGGGCATCTGCCTTGGCATGCAGATGCTGCTGGATTCCAGCACCGAAATGGGCGGAGATCGGGGGCTGGGGCTGATCCACGGCACGGTGGAGAGAATCGAAACCAGCCTGAAGCTGCCCCACATCGGCTGGAACAGCCTGAAAATCGTCCACGAAAATCCCTTGACTGCGGGGCTAAGCAACGGCGATTACGTCTATTTTGTCCATACCTTCTGCGCTAAGGTGTCGCAGCCGGAGGATCTGGCTATGGTGACGGATTACGGAACCATGGTGACCGCAATGGTCGCCCGTGGGAACGTGTTTGGCTGCCAGTTCCATCCGGAGAAAAGCGGCCCGGTGGGCATGACCATTCTTAAAAACTTTGGGGAGCTGACAACATGATTATTTATCCTGCCATTGATTTAAAGGACGGCAAGTGCGTCCGGCTGCTCAGGGGGGATTTTGCTACGGTGCATCAGGTGGCGGAGGATCCGGTGGAAACGGCGCAGGCCTTTCGTCAGGCGGGCGCGGAGTGGATCCATATGGTGGATCTGGACGGCGCCAGAGACGGCGTAAGGAAAAACAGCGAGATTGTGCAGGCGGTTTGTCAGCAGCCCGGGCTGAAAATCGAGCTGGGCGGCGGCATCCGCTCCATGGCGGATCTGGAGAAGGTATTCCGGCTGGGAGTCAGCCGGTGCGTCATCGGCTCTGCGGCAGTCTCTGACCCGGCGTTTGTGCGGCAGGCGGTGGAGGTCTATGGGGACAAGATCGCCGTGGGTATCGACGCTCTGGACGGCGAGGTGAAAACCGCCGGATGGGAGCAGGGCAGCGGCCTTGACTATCTGGAATTTGCCAAGAGTATGGACGCACTGGGGGTACAGAACGTCATCTTTACGGATATCGCCACCGACGGCGCACTGTCCGGCCCCAGCATGGAGCGGCTAAAGGCTCTGCGGCAGGCGGTGGGCTGCAAGATCACCGCCAGCGGCGGCGTGTCCTGCAACGAGGATATTACGGCGCTGAAGGCAGCCGGAATGGACGGCGCGATTATCGGAAAGGCCTACTATGCCGGTACCATCGATCTACGTAAAGCGATTCGGGAGGCGAAGTAATGCTGGCGAAGAGAATCATCCCCTGTCTGGACGTAAAGGACGGCAGAGTGGTAAAGGGCGTTAATTTTGTGGACATCCGGGACGCTGGCGACCCGGTGGAGCTGGCAAAGTATTATTCCGATCAGGGTGCGGATGAGGTGGTGTTTCTGGATATCACCGCCACCAGCGACGCCCGAAGGTCCGTGGTGGACGTGATTGAAAACACCGGGAAAAAGGTATTTGTCCCCCTGACTGTCGGCGGCGGCATCCGCCGGGTGGAGGACTTTCAGGAGATTCTCCGAGCCGGAGCGGATAAGATCTCTGTGAACTCCGCAGCAGTGAAGGATCCGGAGCTGATTGCGCGGGCCGCAGAGCGGTTCGGCAGCCAGTGTGTGGTGCTTGCCATTGACGGAAAGCGCCGAACGGACGGCGGCTGGGAGGTCGTCATTGCCGGAGGCCGCACCCCCACGGGGCTTGACGTGGTGGAGTGGGCAAAGAGGGGGCAGGCGCAGGGCGCAGGGGAGATCCTGCTCACCTCCATGGACGCAGACGGTACTCAGGCGGGCTTTGATCTGGAGATGACAAAGGCTGTGGTGGACGCCGTGTCCATCCCAGTGATCGCCAGCGGCGGCGCAGGACGGCTGGAAGACTTCTATGAGGTGTTCGATAAAACCGGCTGCGATGCTGCTCTGGCGGCAAGCCTGTTCCATTATGGAACTCTTACAGTGCCGCAGGTCAAAGAGTATCTCAGGCAGCGGAATATTCCGGTGCGCTAGGAGGAAAAGTATGTTTGATGTAAAAAAGCTGTTTCAGAAATCAGAGCTGATCCCGGTGATCGTACAGGATATCCACACCCGTCAGGTGCTGATGCTGGGCTTTGCCAATGAGGAAGCAGTGCGCAAGACCTTCGAGACGAAAACTGCATGGTTCTGGAGCAGAAGCCGGAAGCAACTCTGGAATAAAGGGGAGACCTCCGGAAACTTTATGTATGTCAAGGAAATCTATACAGACTGCGATACCGATACGCTGCTTTTGCTGGCGGCGCCGGCGGGACCGGCCTGTCACACCGGCGCCGTGTCCTGCTTTTACAATCAACTGGAGGAAATACAATGAGCGACACGATATTAAAGGACATGTACGATGTGATTCTGGATCGCAAGGCAACCCCTATGGAGGGGAGCTATACCTGCTATCTCTTTGAAAAGGGACTGGATAAGATCCTCAAGAAGGTGGGGGAGGAGAGCGCTGAGACAATCATCGCGGCAAAAAATGGTATTTCGGTGGAAACGGTGGGGGAAATCAACGATCTCTTTTACCATGTTCTGGTGATGATGGCAGAGCTGAATATCCCGCTGGAGGCGGTGTTGGAGGAAATGGAGCAGCGCAGCCGGAAAATCGGCAACCTGAAAAAAATGCATGTGTCCGATCACAACACATGAATAGAATCCTCCGAAATCTTAACTTTCTGTAAAGACGACAGGAATCCCTTTACATTTTGCCAGAAGTGCGGTAAGATAGAAGCAAACATCAGGAAAAGAGGCGGAGCCGATGGAAGACCAGACGATTAAATTTCATGTAACCGATGACACCAACCGGGAGATGAAGCGGATTCTCACATCGGTGTATTGCTCACTGAGCGAAAAGGGGTATAATCCCATCAACCAGATTGTGGGGTACCTTCTCAGCGAGGATCCCACCTACATCACCAACTATAACGGCGCCCGCACCGAGATCACAAAGATCGATCGGGACGAACTTATGGAGGAACTGGTTCGGAATTATCTGTTCAAGTGATGCAATCATGGAAAGCGCCCTGAGGGTCGGGGCGCTTTTTTCCGGCACTTTGCCGCTTTTTCATGGACGTTTGACAATAGAATATGGAATCTCCCGTTTGTTGGCTCTGTATCCCAAATGTAATCTTCAAAAAAAACTTCACGAAAGAATGAGCCGAAACTGTTGACATATCCGATACAATGTGTTACAATTCGGTTACATTCGCTGAAAGGAGAAGCAAGATGGCTACAGAATCCAAGAAAACTCTCCTGTATAAGGGTCGCCCCCTAATGCGAAAGGACAACATCATTTACTACGGTTCCATGGCGGATCCCTATATTGTAATGATGCAGGTTTTGGAAACCAAAACCGTTGGCGGCGAGGAAATTGCATCCAAGGTATCGGTTCAGCTTCAGCTGACGGATCCCAATGTGAGATCCCGCGACAGAGTGACGAAGCGTTCCGAGAAGGACGGCATCTATTCTGCCCTGGATGTGGGCAGTGTCTGGCTGGAACGGGCGCTGAATGCAAGCTCGAAATAATTTTCCCCTTACACAGAGCAACAAACGGAGGTTACATATCATGAATGTCAAGATTTACAGATCTGCGAAGATGCTGTCCTTTGTGCTGGCAGCATCTCTTGCATTAGGAACCGCTGCCATGGCGGCGGATACCGATTCCATCCATGAGGCCGATTCTGCTGCACCTGTTGTCAATGAGCAGGATGTTCCTGTTGAGGTTGGCGATATTGTCACCGGCACGGCTCTGGGTATGGGAACTGTTACCGCATTGGGCGTAAATGTCCGTGAAAATCCCAATATGGATGCTTCCGTGGTGACGGTTCTCGATCAGAACCAGCAGGTGGTTGTTCTTTCTCAGGACGGCGACTGGTACCGCGTCAGCTGTGACGGCGTGACCGGCTTCGTCAGCACCAGCTACATGACGCTGGAGCAGGAGGGACAGGCTCAGCTGGGCTATGGCCTCATCAAGTGTGCCGCGGCGAACATTCGTTCTTCCGCAGACACTGAGAGCGACCCCATTGATTCTCTGGATGAGGACGCCGTGGTCACCATCACCGGTGTCACCGACGGCTGGTATCAGGTGGATCTGAACGGAACGACCGGTTATGTCCGCAGCGACTTGGTGGATCCCACCGCAGAAATCCCCGCTGAGAAGATTTATAGCTACGCTGTGATCCAGTGTGCCGCTGCAAACCTGAGAAGCGCCCCCGATTCTACCGCATCCAAGACCGACGTGCTTTATACCGGAAGTCTTTGTACACTGCTGGAGCAGGATGGCGACTGGTACAAGGTTCAGTATGGCAACAGCGTTGGCTATGTGCTGGCTTCCCTGATGTCCACCACCAATGATGAAACCGATGGCAGCACCAGTGTGGAATCCTTCAACGATATTACTGCACGGGAGCAGGCAGAAGCTGCTGCTGCAGCTCAGGCCGAAAAGGACAAGCAGCAAAGCTCTGCTGCATCCACTCCTGTGATTCCTTCCAGCAGTTCTGCTCCCACAGCGCCTGCACAGTCCTCCACGGACACCGGCGCTTCCAGCGATACATCTTCCGATGATACAGGCTATGAAGAGCCTGCCGCGCAGGAGCCTGCTTACGAGGAGCCCGCTTATGAAGAGCCTTCCTATGATTCCGGCTCCAGCAGCTCCATTGTGAGCGTTGCGCAGAACTATCTGGGCGTTCCCTATGTATGGGGCGGCACGTCTCCTTCCGGCTTTGACTGCTCCGGCTTCACCCAGTATGTGTTCCGTCAGTGCGGCTATTCCATCAACCGTACCGCTGCGGCGCAGTATTCCAACGGCTCCTATGTGTCCTATGATAGCCTGCAGTCCGGTGATCTTGTGTTCTTCGCCAATACATATTCCGCATCGGGCATTACCCATGTGGGCATTTATATTGGCGGCGGTCAGTTCATCCATGCTGCAAATGGCGGCGTAAAGATCTCCAGTCTCAGCGAGAGCTACTACTCCAGCCGCTATTACGGCGCAAGACGCATCGCCTGAATTTGATATGAAATCCGCTTCCCGAATCCGGGAGGCGGATTTTTTTCGATTTTTTTGCGTTGCCCTCTTGACGAATTTTGTCGAATATGATAAAAAAGTATTTGGAAGAAAAATGCAGGAAAATGATTGAATGGAATGGCACAATATGGTATATTGTTGGCGTAAGCTTACGAAATATCATTTGCTGCCGTGAAATGGGCAGTTGGGGAGGATAATTTTATGGAAACCGTATTAAACGTTGTAATCGCAGATGGCAATGAGGCCTTTGCAGATTCGCTGCGCAGTGCTCTGGAACAGACTGGGACGTTTGCAGTGGTTGGAGCTTCGGGGAATGGTGAAGATGTTCTGGATTTGATGTTCCGCAGTCGGGCGGATGTGCTGATCATGGATCCCATGCTGACAGGAATCGACGGACTGGGTGTCCTGACCCGGCTGAGAACCAGCCAGATGAATCCTGCGGTGATGGTGCTTACCACATTCTCCAGCGATTATCTCATGAGCCAGATGGCAGAGCTTGGGGTCAGCTATTTCATGATGAAGCCCTGCGCAGTGGATGCGGTTATTCGAAATTTGGAGATGCTGCGGCATACTGCACCGGCGGCTGGCAGTATTTCCACACTTCAGCGTCAGAACGCCATTGAAACCATGGTTACCAGTGTGATTCATGAAATCGGTGTGCCGGCGCACATCAAAGGCTATCAGTACCTGCGTCAGGCGATTATGATCGCAGTGGACGATATGGATGTAATAAACGCCATTACCAAGGTGCTGTATCCTCAGGTGGCGAAGGCCTTTGGCACCACGCCGTCGAGAGTGGAGCGTGCTATCCGCCATGCCATTGAGGTGGCTTGGGATCGGGGCGACCTTGAAACCTTGCAAAAGTACTTCGGCTATACCGTTTCAACGGCAAAGGGGAAGCCGACCAATTCCGAGTTTATCGCGCTCATTGCAGATAAGCTTCAGCTTCAGCTGAAAAACAGCGGCCTGCTCAGTATGTAATCGCACAAAATTTGACATGCAGTTCCTTCTTTTGTAGATTAACACACCGCCTGCTCTGCCGGAAAGACCGGTGGAGCAGGCGTGTTTTATCTGAATCAGGGGCAATTTGATGAAAATGGATGGATGCATATCAAATGCCCCTCCTGCGGGGAAGGCAGAAGGGGCATGATCTATCAGATGAGATCGCCGGACAGAAACGCTACTGTATCCTCCACAGAGTTCTTTGCTTCCGGGCGCAGGGGCTTTCCGGCATTTTCATGATCAAAGCTCCGGCAGAATTCCGTCACATTGACACGGAGCTGCTGAAGCCGGTTTCGAGCAAGGGTCAATACATCTTGAGAAAAGCTTAAGTAGCCCGCTTCACTGAGCCCTTTTTGCCCAGCCTCCAGCAGCATTGCGGTGTGCTCCAGACAAAAATAGGGCTGCGCGCGGAGCTTTTCCGGGAACCCGGGAT
>CAJKSU010000153.1 GCA_905202605.1 uncultured Eubacteriales bacterium | reverse complement strand
AACAGAAGTTAGGGGTACGCGGATTCCCGCGTACCCCTAACTTTTTTTACTTCAAAATCTCGTGTGCCCGATACAGGAACGTTACACCCTGACCACGGCTGCACACCGTATCCGGCTGGAACTTCCCGTCCGACATTCCCTTGGTAATGTTGTTCTGCGCCGCCCACTGTACGGCGTCATAGTAGTAGGCATTCGCTCTGAGATCCCGGAACTTCGTTTCCGTCTCCACCTGAGGCTTACCGGCGGCACGCCACAGGAAGGTCACTGTCTGCGCTCTGGTGCAAGCATCATTGGGCGCAAAGGTGGTTGCTGTGGTTCCATTGGTAATGCCCTGCTCCACTGCCCACAGGATCGCCTTTTCATAGTAGGATCCGGCAGCGACATCCGTAAAGGGATTGGTCTTCCCCTGCGGCTCCGGGCTTCCGGCTGCACGCCACAGGAACGTCACCATCTGCCCGCGGGTCAGCTTTTCGCCGGGAGCAAAGGTATCCTCCGTCTTGCCCAGAGTCACCTTCTTTTCCACGGCCCACTGCGCCGCGTCATAGCACCAGCTGCTCTCCGGAACATCCTTAAAGCTCACGGAAGGCACCGGATCAGGGTCGGGGGTCGGGTCAGGATCCGGGTTGGGATCAGGCTCCGGGTCGGGATCGGGATTGGGATTCGGTTCCTGATAGTCCTCGGTCTTGTACAGGCCGAGGTCCGGCGTGGGATCAATGCCGGTTCTCCAATAGAGCGCATAGAGCGGGTCATCCTTGCCCATCTCCACGTTCTCGCCGTCCTTCACGCTTCTTTTTGCGCTGGTAACGGTCACATCGCTGCCCGCCAGTGCCTTGCCTGCCGTGGCCTTGGTGCCATAGGCGGTTGCACCCTGAAGGAAGGCATCCGGTACCGAGATGGTTCCCTTACCGGAAACCGCGTTGCCGCCGTCACCGAACAGTGCCGCGCCGCCCAGCGCAATGAGCTTGCCGTTTCCGGTAACAGCGCCGTCTGCCAGCTCAAGAGCAGTGCCGCCCTGAGCATATACAGACACCTTTGCGCCGCCGCCATAAACCGCCAGCACCGCATCGTCCGCCAGCGTCAGCGTGCCGCTGACCCGCAGTGCGGTCTGACCAATGTCAGAGGCTGCCTCGTCGCCTTCGATGAACACCTTGCCCTTTACGGTCACGTTGCCCTCGGTGGTCACCACCGGCTCGGAGCTGGAGCGATCCACCAGATCCCCATTGGCAAGGTAGTTGATATGAGAGTAAATGGCTGCGTTTTCGAGAACTGCGCCATCCGCCAACCGAAGCTGTCCGCAGATGGATGCGCCGGTGAGGAACTCGCCCTCGCCATAGTCATT
The DNA here is from genome assembly GCA_905202605.1 of uncultured Eubacteriales bacterium. Taxonomy (GTDB): domain Bacteria; phylum Bacillota; class Clostridia; order Oscillospirales; family Oscillospiraceae; genus HGM13006. Next base: position 5,649 of record CAJKSU010000153.1, on the reverse strand, counting down.
ATAATTCATGGAGAAAGTACCGCCGGACTGTACATCCACAATCCCCTGCACCACGGAATCCCGCAGGCACAGCGTGCCGCCGTTTTCCACCACAATGCGCACGCTGCTGAGGATTTCCATGTTCACCAGCGTCAGATTGCAGCCGTCAGGAATATAGAGGGTCTGGGGGATTTCCTCTGCCTCCACTTTTTCCCAATCGAGATCATAGCCCAGATAGCCATAGGTGCCGCTTTTGTGGGAGCCGTACCATGCCTTGAGGCCGGCGGGAACACGAACCGCATTTTCCTCGCCCGTCACATTGCTGCCGAACTGAGAAATTGCCCAAGGCTCCATAATATCCCACATATATTTGCCGTCTTGTGTCTGGGTCAGATTCTTTTCGCTGATCTGATCCGCCAGCGTCTCCTGTCCGGAGTATACCCGGAAGGGCAACGCGTTGCTGGTCGCAGTGCGCCCCTGATTGTCAGTGATGGTCACGGAGACCAGATATGTACCGGGATCCTTGGGTGTACCGCTGAGGGTCAGACTGCTGCTCTGGGTCATATAGACACCCTCCATGCCGCAGTCGCTCTCCGCCGCAGTGCCGTTTGCCGTATCCGGCACAATGTTCACAGAGGACTTGCTGCCCTCCACCTGAATCTGAGAAAGGTGATCCAGCTCCTCCCAGTCCTGATCCTCAGGCTGCTTGTCGCCCTCCACCAGTGCGCCGTATACGGTTACGTCGCTGTTCTGATTGCTGGACGCCGCGCCGGTCGCACCGGAAACGCCGTCATACTCCTTCTGGCCGGTGATGGCAGCCTCAAAGCCGCCCTCCAGCTTGACATACAGATGGTAGGGATCGCCCTTGCCATCGTCCTCCGTCAGGGTACCCTTGCCGGCAGGATCCACCACCAGCTTCATGGTCAGGTCTTCATAGCCCTTGGCCTGAATGGTGATCACGTCGCCGCTCTTGAGCACTGGGATCTCCGGCCCGGCGCTGAAATCCACCTTGGAGAATACCAGCTGCTGATGCTCCGTGTCCTTCTGATAGCATCCGCCGGAGGAAGGTGCATAGGCCTTTTCCCCCCATGTGGTACCATTGACCGTGACGCCAGTGACGGCGGCCAAATAGCCCTCATCAGAGAAGCCCAGAAGCCAATCGTGACCAAAGGAATCCACACTCAGCGAAACCTCACTCAGCTCCAGCTTTTTCAGTGAGATTGCCGCAAAGGTTCCCTCTACGGTAACGTCGCTTGCAGGCATCACAAAGGTGTTCTCCGTCGCAAGCTCCACCGCAGTGCCGTCAGCCTGCGCCACCGTCAGGGACTCCAGCGCATAGTCCTCCTCCGGGACAGCGGTAATGGTCACGGTCGCACCGGCCTCTGCCGCAGCGGGGGATACGGTGATGGTGCCGTGCTCTGCGGTTTTCGCCGTAACCGCATAGGTCTTAGGCGCAGTATCAACCACCGTGGCCTGATGGGTGTTCTTATCCAGAGACAGGGTCAGATTCTCATAGCCCTCGGCGGTGATCACGCAGGTGGCGGGGTTCTCATCAAAGGCCTCACCGATCACCAGCCGGAGACTGCTGGCCCCTACGTAGTAGTCCTTGCTGTTCCATACGCCGTAGGAATTACTTGCCCGATTCCACGCCGTCCCATTGACCGTTACACCGGTAATGGCGGACAGATAGCTTTCCGCACCGCTCTCAAAGGTGAACTGGAAATCGTAGCCAAAGTTGGCTTCCACCTGATAGCTGGTGGGCGGTTGGAGCTTCTTGCCCTCCTCCGGCTTGGTGGAAGGCTCAGGCTCAAGCTGCTGGGCCGTGCTCAGCTCTGCCGTATAGCCGCTTCCGCTCTTCGTCAGGGTGATGGTAACATCGGGATAGTCCGCCGCCTTGACCACCACCGCCGCCGGGCTGGAGGCAAAATTCTCGGTCAGCTGGAGCGCATACTCCCGGCCATAGGCGCCGGTGACCGTTCCCGCATACCAGTAATTTTGCCCATAGTTAAAGGTAGGGGAAGAATCCGACTTCTCATAAGCCGTTCCATCCACCGTTACCGACTCAATGGCATTGAACCAGTCCTGTTCATTCTGTGTAAACTTCATTGTAACCAGCTGAGAAGAAATTCCGCTGGTCACCTCACACTCCGGCGCCGTACTCGGAGCCGTGTTTGCAGCAAAGGCAGGCACCGCCACCATGGATAGCGCCATCGCCGCGGAAAGCACCCATGCTGCCGCTTTTCTAAGCAGTTTGTTCATTGATTCACTCCCTTTGATTTGTAAGCCGCCGCACTTTCGCACAGCATGTTCGTGGTTAGTTCTAGCTAACGTACAGTCAAAATAAACACGGCGAAATCGCCGCATCCACTTAGTCAGAGCTAACCCTCAGATAAGCTATCATAAAATCGCTCTGCTGTCAAGGGTAACGCATCCTGTTTTGAATTACATTTCGTGGTTTTTCTTAGGCATCACCGCACAATTGCGTCTGCGAGCTTTGACGGTTCTTTTCCCCCACAAATCCACGCCAAATCGCCCTGTCGAATTATGCGGTGCTGCCCTTATTTTTAAGTGCCGTTCCACGCATTTTTTCAGAATCCCATTGGTGCATCCGTTAAAAATGACAGGGTAGCATCATTAAACTTCATTTCATTGGGTAAAACACATAATTTTTTTGTTTAATTGCAGGATTGTCTTGACTTTTCCGCATTTTAAGAGAATAATATGTATATTCAAGCTGCAATGGGGCCGTGTGAATGGACAATTCACGGCCCCATCTTTGCTATTTGGGGGAAAACCTATGGAACTTACGTGGATGACCATAGCCGTTATCAGCGCTGCATTTTTTCTGGCTGGCATCATTGACGCAGTCTCCGGCGGCGGCGGGCTGCTGACGCTGCCCACATTTCTGCTGCTGGGCTTCCCCGTACACCTCATTGCGGGAACCAATCAGTGCAGCTGCTGTGCAGGCTCCCTGATTTCTTTGGGGCGTTTTGCAAAAAGCGGTCGAATCTACTGGAAAACCGCCGCCATTGCAACTCCGGTTTCCCTGCTGGGTTCTATTCTGGGGGCGCGGCTGAATCTGATTATCCCGGAGCGCTATCTGCAAATCGTGATGATTGTCATTCTGCCCATTGCAGCGACAGTGCTGCTGCTCAAGCGGGATTTCGGTCTGGAAAACCGCGCCGATGAGCTGACCCGCGCCCAGCAGATCGCAGTCGCGCTCTTCATCGGTCTGGTGTGGGGTACCTACATCGGTTTTTACGGCGCCGGCGGCGGAACGTTTATTCTTCTGAGCTTTGCGCTGCTCAACAAGCTGGATCTCATTACTGCGTCCGGAAATACCAAGGTCTGTTCCTCGGTTGCATCGGTATCCGCCGCCGTCACCTATGCCTGCTCGGGCGCTGTGGTATGGCAGGTGGTGCTTCCCGCCGCGCTGCTCAATCTTCTTGGCAACTACATTGGCGCCGGTCTGGCTCTTCACAAAGGTGCGAAGGTCATCCGTCCTATGTTTCTTGTGGTATTGCTGATGCTGCTGGTACGACTGGCAGTGTCCCTGTTCTTTTGATTTTCTGAGGAGGTATTCATATGATTACCGCCTATTAGGAAAACAAGCTGTCGCGGTGGGGTAGAAACTGCTCAAACAACCTGTGCGCGGGGTTCGGTGTTGAGTTCGATGTACTCGACGATTTTACGAAGCTCGTCGGCAAACTTGAAGCGGACGCTGATATTACCGTTTTCGTAAACCTTGATGTGGTCTACCAGTTCCACCAGAATGTCACGGGTCAGACATTCAATGTTCTGGTACTTCATAAAGGCCACCAGCGCCGGGTGCTCATTGTCCACGCCGCTTGCCAGTTCAGCCCGCTCCGCCGTCAGCTTTTCCAGCACAGCGGTCAGCGTGGTTGTTTGGTGGTCATAGTCGGCCTTCATGTTGCGGTAGTCTTGGTGGGTGATCTCGCCGTCTTTCCAGTCTTGATACAGTCCTTGTTTGTAGCGGGTAACTTTTGCGAGTTCCCGCTCTTTTGCCGCTATCAGATCATCCAGCCGTTTTGATTGGCACTTTTTGACCGGGGCCGTGTTGATAAGGGCAATAATTTCAGAGTAGGAAACCGCCAGATGCACCTGCTGTTGGATAGCAAACAGGACAGCCGCCTCCAAGTGGTTATGCTTGATAGAGTGCATTGTGCAAGCCGTCCGGGAGCGGTTCTTGTAGGTCGAGCAAGCGTAATACACATACTTGCCGCTTGTGCTCCGGGTTAAGGCTTTGCCGCAGTCAGCACACCGCAAGAAACCGCTGAACAGGTGAACTTCCCGGCCTTTGGGAGATGTGCGCGTGTCCCGTTGCAAAAGGCCCTGTACCTTGTCGAAAGTCTCGCGGGAGATAATGGCCTCGTGTGTGTTCGGAACCCGTACCCAATCTTCCTCGGGAACCGCCTCGATCTGGTGAACCTTGTAGCTCTTTACACGGTGACGGCCTTGTACCAAATCCCCGGTGTAAATCTCATTTGTCAGTACCTCATGGATCATTCGTGCGCTCCACATAGGATTGTCACCCACGCCAGAGGAAACAGGCAGGCCCTTTAAGCGGCGGTAAGCCGAGGGGCTCGGTATGCCGTGTTCGTTCAGATAGAGGGCGATGGCCCGTTTGGAGCTACCTTGCAGGAACATTGAATATATGAGCTTGACCGTTTCGGCGGCATCGGGATCAACCACCAGTTGGTGCTTGTCCTTGCTGTCCTTGACATAACCAAACGGAGCAAAAGAGCCGATATACTGGCCGCTACGCCGCTTGTAGTCAAAGACCTGACGGATCTTCTTTGAGGTCTGAAAGCAGTAATTGTCGTTCATTACATTCGTGATGGGAACCTTAATATCGGAAACGCTGTCCGGGTCAAGGTAGCTGTCCACATTCTCAGCAAGGCTGATAAAGCGGACACCCATCTGAACAAACAGGTTGTCAATCAAGCTCCCGGCGTCGCTATAATTGCGGGCCAGACGGGAAAGGTCTTTGACAACAACGCAGTTGACTTTGTGGCTCATAATGTCGGCCATCATTCGCTGAAAATCTTCCCGGTCGGTGTCCGTCCCGGTGTGGCCGTCATCAATGTATTCCGTTATGCTTTCAAATTCCTCAATGTGGGACTGGTAAAAGAAGTTGAGGATGTCCCGCTGATTTTTGACGCTGTTACTGCAGTCAAGCCCTTTCCGTATCTTTTGTAAATCCTCTTTTGAGAGCCGGATGTAGCTTGCCATTCGCCAGCGCCGGGTTCGTGTAGGGTTGGAATAAGAGGGGAAAAAGTCTTGATACCCTCTGTTTTTTGCTCTTGCCATTTGTCCTCCTTTCCTATCACATTACACCTATATTATACCTCTGTCCCGGAGGGACAACAAGGATGCCTTTGAAAGCACCGCCCTCGGGACACTTTGTCTCGAAGTTAGAAACGGGAAGTTACAGCCCGCTTTTTGCGCGGAGCAGAAAGTCGCCCAGCGTGTCCTGTAAGGACGGGCCATTCTCTGCAAATTCAATTTTTACGCCCACGCCGCCGACGCAGAAGCAGTACAGATTTTGCGCCTGCTGCATAAACCGGGCGATGCGTTCCTCACGGGACAGCCCCTTCTGAAAGGCCATACCGCTGACATCGGAAAGCGTGTCTGCGTTGGTTGCGCCAA
>CAJKSU010000152.1 GCA_905202605.1 uncultured Eubacteriales bacterium | reverse complement strand
AATGATCGGCACCATAGCCAGCACAACAGAGCCTCCCCAGGGCATTTCCCACAGCTTGATGTAGCTGAGGATCTGCGCAATGGTCACCATGATAGCGCCCTCGCACAGGCTGCGAAGATTGGATTTCATAGAGATTCCTCCTCATAAAAATATCACCGCATTGCAAACACGGAAGCAATGCGGCTGGAAGTATCTCAGAAATACGTCTTTTCCTACGCCGGTATCATCCGTATCAGGTTCACGGGTCAGCGCTCGATTTTGCGCACTCTCAGCCGGATCGTCCGGCCCCCCGAAGACAGTTCCTATTCACTTTGCGGTAGTATCATTGTAGCAAAAAGAAGCATCTGCGTCAATCCACAGATGCTCCAAGTTTTTTTAGAACTGTTTGAAAATATTCAGGCAATTCACACTCCACCGTTACCAACTTTCCAGTACGGGGATGCCGGAACGTCAGGCTCCTTGCATGCAGGCATTGACTGGTCAGCCCCAGCTCCTTCCCTCTGCCGTACACCATATCTCCCACAATGGGATGGTTCTGCCACGCAAGATGCACCCGGATCTGATGAGTACGCCCTGTTTCCAGCCTGAGCCGAAGATGCGTATACCCGGAATACCGGGCTACCACCTGATAGTGGGTCACCGCCGGACGGCTGTTCTTCTCCGTCACCGTCATCTTCTTCCGATCCACGGGATGGCGTCCAATGGGCGCGTCAATGGTGCCGGAATCTGCACGGATATTCCCCACCACAATGGCCTCATAGATTCTGGACAGAGAGTGATCCTTCAGCTGCTCTGCCAGTGCCTGATGGGCAAAATCGTTCTTTGCCACAATTAAAAGGCCGCTGGTGTCCATATCAATCCGGTGGACGATCCCCGGCCTCAGCTGACCGTTGATCCCGGAAAGAGAATCCCCGCAGTGGTACATCAGCGCATTGACCAGCGTTCCGCTCCAGTGTCCCGGTGCAGGATGCACCACCAGCCCCTTGGGCTTATTGATGACCACAACGTCCTCGTCCTCATAGCGAATATCCAGCGGAATATTCTCCGGTAAAAGCTCCACCGGTTCCGGCTCCGGAAGCTCCACGGTGATCTCGTCGCCGTCATGGGTCTTATAGTTTTTTTTCACAGCCTTTCCGTTGACGGTGATACCACCCTTTTCCAGCAACTGCTGCGCAGCGCTGCGGCTGAGCTGCTCCACCGTCTCTGCCAGAAATGCATCAATCCGGACGCCATCCCGATCACACAGAATCGTCATGTTTTTCTTCCTTCAGCTTATCATGCAGGAACAGGTAGTAGACGCAGAACAGGATTCCGCCCACCACCACAAAAATGTCTGCAACATTGAAAATCGCAAAGCGCATAAACTGCACTTCAAACATATCCACCACATATCCATACAGGCAGCGGTCAATAAGATTGCCCGCCGCACCGGCAAGCACCAACACCCATGACCAGATTCCCAGCGGGTGCCGCAGCTTTTTCTTCCATAGCACCCACAGGCCAAACCCCAAAAACACCACTGTCAGCACCACAAAGAACCATCTGGCGCCGGTCAGCATGGAGAATGCCGCCCCCTCGTTGTGGATATGCGTCAGCCCCAGAATTCCCGGCAGAAGCGGCACAGAGCCGCCCAGCGGGATATTTGTTTTCACAAGATATTTCACTGCCTGGTCCAAAATCACCAGCAGTATGATTGCAGCGGTTTCAAGCACGTATGATTTCCTCCTCCGTGGATTTCAGCTCAGGCCGCAGGGAGCTGAACTGAGAACTCCAGAAATGTGTCATTTCTGGAATAGGTAATGCCGCTGTCCGGCACCGTCAGGCCGCAGTTATCCATAATCGTCAAAATGCCGCCCTGAGTAATCAGCGTCTGAATTGCCGCATCATAGTCCTCTCTGCGGTCAAACCGTACATTCAGCCAACGTTCCCCCGCAGCCGCCGCACTCCGCAGCAGGCTCTCATAGCTGACGCTGTCCCAGCCGGGCAGCTGCAGCCCGGCCTGACGGTAATAGTTGTAGGTAGTTGCCGTGCAGATGGGTACCGGAAGGCTACTGTCCAGCACATGATCCCGGTACATTTCCTCATCCGTCAACATGAAATAGGTATACTCCAGCGAGGTGCCAGGTGCGCCGTTTTCATCCACCGGGTCGCCCCACGTCACATCCACCTGATACCAGTCTCCGCCGCACTGCACAATGTTCCAGCCGTGGTTTTCCCCATTCTGTCCGGTTCCAAGCGCCAGCGTGCATGGGATATTCAGCCGGTTCATCAGATACTGAAAGGTCTTGGCATATCCGGCGCAGGTTCCCTGATGCTGCGTCATCACCGAAATGATGCTCTGATCCTGCACATCCAGCACGTAATCCGTCTGCCGGATAATATACTGATAGACCCCCAGAATTTTCTGATAGTCATTTTCCGCTCCGTCCAGCGATGCAATACAGTCTGCCACATAGCGCTCCACCTGCGGAAGCTGCGCGCGGGCATCCTCCTCCGTCATGGTGTAGGTCAGGGTTACGCTGGTGCTGTCCTCCAGCACAGGAACCGATGTGGTGACATAGGTTCCCTCTCCATCGAACCAGAAATACTCCGGATGGTCTGTCCGAAGTGCCAGAAGACAGAGACGAACCTGTTCCTGATCTGCATCTACCGCAACCGGCTCCTCATCATGGCAGGCCGCAGCCTGAGCCAGCTGGTCGTAGACCGTTTGCAGCTCCGGCTCCAGCTGCTGCCGCCCCCACAGGCATACCTGCTGCGGCTCCAACAGCGCAGGACGATACTGCTCCGTCTGCTGGGCGTTTCCCGCAAAAAATTCATCCTGCGCCGACAAATTCGCCTGAGCTGCCGAAAGCCCGGGAACGGCACAGCCCGTCAGCAGTGCGGCAATCAGCAGCACTGCCGGGATCACTCGTTTCATACTGTCCTCCCTCCGTGCCGTCCTTCATACTGATGGGACAGCACGAGGCCCGCAGTGCGGGCCTCACACGGGTAATTTACTGTCGTCTTTTGCTCTTGGTACGATGATCGGAATACTGTTTGATGGAGGAAATCTTACTGTCGGAATCCGCCATAAACTGCTTGAGCATATCATCAAAGGACTGAGGCTCCTTGGGACCGCTGGAGCGTACAGCACCCCGCTGCCGCTGGTCATAGCCCCGGCCGCCATTTCTCTGAGGCCGGTCGGTGTTCCGTTCGCCGCGGTCATCCCGACCGCCGCGGGGGGCGCGGTTATCGTTCCGCCCGGTTTTGGGGGGCGGCTCCACAGTCTTCTTGATTGACAGATTGATCTTGCCCTGATCCATGGCAATGATCTTTACCTTAACGTCCTGTCCAACGGTTAAATACTCATTGATGTCACTGACATATGCGTGCGCAATTTCCGAGATATGTACCATACCGGTCTTATTGCCCGGCAGGGCTACAAACGCACCAAACTTGGTGATTCCAGTGACCTTTCCTTCCACGATTGCTCCTACTGCAAGCTCCATACTAAGGTTTTGTCCTCCTTTATTTTTGGGGCATCTCACATGCCGCTCCGGCTTCGCCGAACCATTTATCCCCCGTCAAAAAAGACCAGATCACCGGGTGTAATATACCCCTGCTGCCGCAGCCGGCGGATGATTGCCTCATCGCTTTCTCCACCGTCTGCCCGCCGTTGCGCGTCGATTTGCTCCTGTACCGCAGTGATTGCCTGCTCCAGCAACTGTGCCTGCTGCGTCTGTCGGCGAAGTGCCATCGCCAGCCCGCCCAGATTCCACGCCGTTGCGGCCGCCAACAGGACAGCCAGAAGCTTTCTCCCTCCGCATTTCATTGGTATACGCCGCCTTCCCGCTTTGAAGGCTCTTTTTCTTCAGAAAAAATGGTATTATGCTTATTGTACCCCATTTCTGCCAAGTTGAAAAGAGCTTTTTTTGAAGTTTTCGCAAAAAAATCACACTTTTTTTGCATCGCCTGACCATTTTTCGAATCTGCCGCCGAATTGCCTCCAGCACCACGCACCAAAGGCGCAGAACCATGCCGCTCAGCGTCAGAAAATAGACTGCCGCCGCCCCGGCAGCCGCCAACAGCTGATAAATCCGAAGGCCGCCGGTATAAAGGGCCAGTGCCAGCATTGCCAGCAGAAATTCCAGCGAGAAGAGCAGGTCGCAGCCCAAGGTAATCCCCCGAACGGTCAGTCGCAGTCCCCGGAGCATATCATATCCGATTCCCAGCCCCAGCCCCGCCAGCGCCGCCCAGATCGCCGCCCACCCCTGCTGTCCCAGATTTCGGATCATCGGAACAGCCGCTGCAGAAAGCTTCCCTGCGTCTGGATGCTTTCCTCATAGGTCAGGCTGTCTATCTGCCCGGAGATTCTGACCTCACCAGCCTCCAGATTCAGCTGCTCCACATGCAGCTCCGATCCCCGGACAACCAACGTCCCCCGTGACGTTTCCAGTACCGCCGCCGCCTCATCAAAGCTTACGGTATCCGTTACCCCGGTCAACGCCAGCATATTCCGCCCCTCCAGTGTCAGCCGATGCCCCAGTGTTGGCGCCAATTCCCGCCCTGCCGCAGCCATGGTGCATTCCTCCCATCTGCAATTTCTCACTGAAGTATATTCCTCAGCAACCAGAATTATGCCGCTTTTCTCCGCCGGAGCTTTCCTTTGCGGTGCGCTTCCAATGCTCCTGCCGCCGGAGAAACGTATTGACAACCCTGCACTTTTGTACTAAAATGACTATAACGCAAGGATGAAAAAGCAGTACCGGTTTTTCCTTCGTTTCAGAGAGCTGGGCATTGGCTGAAAGCCCGCACGAAGCACACCGGGAAGGACATTTTCGGAGCGGGCGTATAAGGTTTTGACCGAAGGCGCAGGTTTTCCCGCCAAAAGGGAGCAAAGGGCGGTTTCCCGCCGAAATTGGGTGGCACCACGAAGTCGTTTCCGGCTCTCGTCCCATGGAGTGGGACGAGAGTTTTTGTGTCTCCCGAATCAAGTGCATTTTATTCAGAAAGGATTTTTGATATGGACAAGATAAAACCCCGCACCCTGTCCGGGTTTATGGAGTTGTTGCCTGCGCCCCAGCAGCAGATGGAGCGGTTCATGGAGATTCTCCGTCAGACCTACAGTCTCTATGGCTTTACGCCGCTGGACACCCCCATCATTGAGGATGCCCAGATTCTTCTGGCAAAGGGCGGCGGCGAAACCGAAAAGCAGATTTACCGCTTTCAGAAGGGCGACAGCGATCTTGCCCTGCGGTTTGACCTGACGGTGCCGCTGGCAAAGTATGTGGCGCTTCACTATGGCGAGCTGACCTTCCCCTTCCGCCGCTTTCAGATTGGCAAGGTCTATCGAGGTGAGCGAGCCCAGCGCGGACGCTTCCGCGAGTTCTATCAGGCAGACATCGACATCATCGGCGATGGCAAGCTGGACATTATGAACGAAGCGGAAATCCCCGCAATCATCTATAAGACCTTCTCCCGGCTGGGTCTGAAGCGCTTCCAGATTCGAGTCAACAATCGGAAAATTCTCAACGGCTTCTATGCCCTGCTGGGTCTCACCGAGCAGTCTGCCGCTGTTATGCGCACCGTGGACAAGCTGGATAAGATCGGCGCAGAAAAGGTCAAGGTGCTTCTGATGGAGGATGTGGGCGTTGCGGAAGACATCGCCGATGAGATTCTGAAATTCATCGCCATTTCCGGCAGCAATGAAGACGTGCTGGATGCTCTCAAAAGCTATGTGGGCAAAAACGAGATATTTGATCAGGGCTACACGGAGCTTTGCACTGTGGCGCAGTATCTGGGGGCGTTTGGCGTTCCTCAGGACAATTTCCGCGTAGATTTGACCATTGCCCGCGGTCTTGACTACTATACCGGCACCGTATACGAAACCGCCATGCTGGATCACCCGGAGATTGGCTCCATCTGCTCCGGCGGACGGTACGACAATCTGGCGGAGTATTATACCGATAAGCCCCTGCCCGGTGTTGGTATTTCCATCGGCGTGACCCGGCTGTTCTATGTGCTGGGCGAGCAGGGCATGCTGAACGATCAGCTGGTCACTGCACCCGCCGATGTGCTGGTGCTGCCCATGACCGAGGATATGGGTTCTGCCATTACCGCCGCTACGGCGCTGCGGGATGCGGGCATCCGGACGCAGATCTACAGCGAGAAGAAGAAGTTTAAGGCCAAGATGTCCTACTGCTCCAAGCTGGGCATTCCCTTTGCCGTGCTGCTGGGCGAGGATGAGATCGCCCAGAACAAGCTCTCGGTCAAGAACTTCGCCACCGGTGAGCAGGTCACGGTTTCCGCTGAGGAGGGCATCGAGCTGATTCGCAAGGAGCTGAACGTCCGTGCCGGCGGAACCGTCATTGTGGAACACTAATCAATCAGGAGGAATATCATGTTTCAGTCCAGAACACACACCTGCGGAGAGCTGCGGCTTTCCGACGCAGGAAAGACCGTAACCCTGGCAGGCTGGATGGAGAATGTCCGCGAGGTGGGCAGCAATTTTGCCTTTGTCGTCCTCCGGGACTTCTACGGCACCACTCAGGTGGTCATTGAATCCGAGGAAATGATGGCGGTGGTAAAGCCCCTGAACAAGGAGTCCACCATCTCCGTCACCGGCGTTGTCCGGGAGCGGGAGAGCAAGAACAAGAAGCTCCCCACCGGCGAGATCGAGGTGGTTCCCACCGAGATCAAGGTGCTGGGACGCTGCCGCTATAATGAGCTGCCCTTTGAGATCAACCGCAGCCGGGAGGCCGACGAGACGCAGCGGCTCAAGTACCGCTATCTGGATCTCCGGAACCCCGCAGTCAAGCAGAATATCATTCTCCGCTGCAATGTGGTAGCCGCTCTGCGTCAGGCCATGACTGAGCACGGCTTTATGGAGATCACCACCCCCATTCTCACCGCTTCCTCTCCGGAGGGCGCAAGAGACTATCTGGTTCCTGCCAGAAAGCATCCCGGCAAGTTCTACGCGCTGCCTCAGGCTCCCCAGCAGTTCAAGCAGCTGC
>CAJKSU010000151.1 GCA_905202605.1 uncultured Eubacteriales bacterium | reverse complement strand
CTAAAATAGATTCAATGTCTGATTTACTACCTTTAATAAAATCACCGGTGAGCACAATGTTTTTACCAACGATATCTGATAAGTCAGGTGAATATGATAGATCACTGTTTACTGGATCGAGCAGCCTGTTACATATCCTGGAAAGTTCATCTATTTCTTGAGTGTCAAGCATCTCAGCGCTAAGGATTTTTTCAATCTGAATGCGTAGAGGTGTATATAAGGAAAATTCAGAATAGGTACATACCCAATTGTACAGCCGTTTTAGACCAGCCATCTCAACTTGTCCATTGTATATAATGGCAGGAAGCATTTTTTTCAGTTCCAAAAGCGAACGGGATTTTGCAGATAATTGCCTGTGGTAATTAGTGGAAACTGACGCATTCGTATGCTTTTCCAGGGGGTATGATTGGATATAATCAGAAGGGGTTAAATGCTTGTTAAGGCACATATCTAGAAAAATTTTTGCAGTTGCTTCACAATCGCTTCCGGAATCATGATGTGTAAGGGTTATTCCTAATTCACTACAGATTGAAGATAATGCATGACTTGGAAAATCAGGGTAAGCATCTTGTGACATCTGTAGTGTATCTAAGAATCGAATTTCCGGCTCGTCTATTCCATAATAGTTAAGAGTTTTCCTCAGTACAGATAAATCGAAAAGAGCGTTGTGTGCGATAACAACACGTTCAAAAAATAAGGGTTTTATATTTTCCCAAACAACTGGGAAAAAATCGGATGATGCGACATCCTGTTCAGTCAGGCCGTGAATTTGAGTGTTGGACTTGCTAAATTTACATTCTGGATTGACGAAAATGTTCTGAGCCTTTGATATTTCCCAATTATCAATGAGAGTAATACCGATTGAGCAGATTTTGCTATGTAGCGTATCAGCGGTTTCAACATCAAACACTAGAAAACTAGTCTCCATTTTGAACACTCTCCTAAATTTTTCTAATGATATTATAACATTCATAATGGTTTCTTTCAAGATAATATGAAAACAATTACGAAAAGTACAAAAATGCACACGGTTAAGGATTACTCAACCGTGTGCATGATAAATCAACAATAAGAGATCACTCTACCGTCAGCACGATCGTGCCCTGATAGCGACCGGGAGCCAGCTCCAGTGGCGCACCGTTCAGGGTGACAGTCAGCGCCTTTCCGGCGGGGGCTTCGATCACAGCGCCGGGAGCCAGCTCCAGCGCAGTGATGTAGCTGGTGCCGGTGACCGTCCAGCGGCTGGTGCGGTCCAGCGATACGATCACGCCGTTGTTGACGGTGGGCGCGGCGGTCTGGGTGATGTTGGACATTTCCCGGCGGTTGGACTCGTCAATGAGGGTCAGGCCGTCTCGGTATTTCTGGGTAGCGGAGCTGATGATGCCGGTGATGGTGGTGTCCTTGAGGGTAAGACCAAGATTCTTGGGGGTGTCCAGATCCTTCATGCCGGGCAGGGGGCCGGGAGCATCGCCCTCCGGTGCGGGGCTTGCGGGCTTGCCGTCTTTGGTGGGTTCGTTGTGGCCCTGACCGGTGCCGATGAGGGTATCGTGGAACTTGCCAAAGCCGCCCTGAGTAGAGCGCTTATTGGCCTGAATGTTGGTGGTGGAATTGTAGAAATCACCGGTGAGGCGGCAGGCGGTGAGGGTCATACTGATATCGTCCTCCCCGGCGGCAAACAGATCCCGGTCTGCAATGGCCTTGTCAACTTCGCCTACGGGGATCTTAAAGTCCTGACCGGTCATGCCGCTTTCGTCATTGTCCATGAGCTGGAGGATCACGCCGTTGCCGGGGCGCATGGCGGTTTCGGTGATGTTGACGGTGGTGGCGGAGCCTTTGAACACCATGGTGGATTTGTCGGTTTCGAAGTCCGAGCCGGCAACGGTCAAAACGCTGTGTGTGTCACCCATGGCCAGCAGGCCAAACCGGCGGCCCCGAATGCGGGAATCCACGATCTCAGCGCGGCCCTTGTCCATCATGCCCCGGAGCATCAGAGGATAGCCGGTGACATTGACATCGCAGCCCTCAAAGCGCACGTGGTTGCCGCCGATGCAGAAGGCACCGTAGCCATGGCTTCTGGGGCCGGACAGGGTCAGACGGGAGTTCTTTACGATCATCTCATTATATTTGTCGGTGCCGTCGATGGAGAGAATGCCCCAGCCGTTGCTGATGAGGTCGCAGTTGTCATAGACTACCGTGCCGTTGTCGCAGAGCTGGCAGAGGCGGTTGGTGCCGAGAAAGCCGCAGGCCCAGCTGAAATCGCCCAGCCAGTCGGAATCCGGAGAGGTGTTCTGGATCCGGGAGTTTTTCACGGTCACATGGCTGTCGCCTCCCACATGGACCGCGCACCGGGTGACGCCATTGACGGAGAAATCACAGCCGTCAATGGTCACGTCGGCGGTATCAATGGCGGCAACTGCGGAGCCGACGCCCATAAAGTCGTTGGCGCCGAAGCCGTCCAGCTCCATGCGGCAGTTTTTGACCAGATAGGGCTGGTCGCCGGTGACCAGAATGCCGTTGAAGCTCTCGGCAGTGGAAGCGAGATAGACGTTTTCGGCCTTTTCGCCGGTGACGGTGCCGGACTGGATCAGCGCAGGCACGCACTGACTGCGGACTACCTTGCCGCTGTCGATGACCACGGCGTCCATAAACTCGCGGGAGATGTTGTTGAGCCGCATCAGCGCATGGGGCGCCATGTGGTAGGTATCCGCCACGGTGAGGATGATGTCGCCATGGTAGCGACCGGGCTTGGGATCACAGCCGATGCCGTCTACGGTCATGGCGATGAATTTTCCCTCCGGAGCCGTTACTTTCCCTTCGGGGGCGATGGTCAGATCATAGAGATGGGTGGTTTCCTCCACCAGACAGGTGCCGGTGACGGTTTTGGACTGAAGCATAGGGATTACCTCCTTGAATTTAAAAACTCGCACACCGGCGCCCGGTAACAGCAGCCGGGAACCGGTGTGCGCAGACGATAGAGTTAAGGCCGAGCGTTAGCCTCTGGACATATAGCGGTTATAGGCAGACTGCTTTGCATCGATGCAATCCTGAATGCCGGTGTCACGGAGCTTCTGCTGGAACTCAGGGATATTGGACAGAGGCTCATCGCCTGTAATGAACTTTGCGGTGTACTGCTTCACCAGCGTAACCAGATCGCCGGCGTGGCGGTTGTACTGGTCGCCCTCTTCAATGGTCATGGCTGCGCCCACGGGATAATCGTTCTGATTGTCAACGTTGTCGTTCCATGTGTCCTCGCAGGACAGAGCAGCCTCGGAGCGGCCGGGGGTTTCCACATTGGCGTTTACCATCGCAAGGAAGGTGTAGTCCATCAGTACGGAGCTGAAGGTACGCCCCTCGGTGGTATAGGTCCACTCCTGAAATTCAGGCTTGCCGTCTACCATGTCATAGGTTTCACCCTCGACGCCGTAGTTGCTGGGCAGCACCCAATCCTCGGTGTAGCAGTAGTTCATGAACTGCATGGCAAGTTCCATGTTGTCACAGCCGGTGGTAATGACGGTGCCGGTTTCCCCGGAGATGGTGTCAACGCCACCGCCCACATGCAGGGTATCGTCCGCATTGACCGTGGGGAAGTAGATGGGCATGACTTGCTCACCGGAGATGCCGGAGAGCATATCCACCAGACCGTCGCCGCGGTGGAACACAGCAACCTGCTTGTTGGCAACCAGACCGATGAGGTCTTCATCCCGGTACTCGGTGGGATGGGAAGCGGTGTCGGAGTCAATCAGACCCTTTTCATACCAGTCGTGAAGCAGGGTGACATACTCGGTAAAGCCGTCCTCCAGATAGCCGAACTTTACTTCATCATCCTCCACGATCCATGGAAGATCGCCGGTGATGGCGTCCACCTTCAGCGCAACGCCATAGGTGTTTGCGAGAGTATCGCCGTCCAGCATGAAGTCGCCGGGAAGATACAGCGGAGCCGCCATGCCGTACTTGTTCTTTGCGGCGGTGAGGTAGTCCTCATACTGATCCACGGTGCGGAGGTCATCCTTCTTAACGTTCAGCTCATCCAGCATGAACTGGAAGGTCATGGTGCCGTCGGCAACCTTAGGCTTGGTGCCTACGGTGACATAGGCGCCGATGTGACCTTCGTCGGTCTGTACGGACTTCCAGAGCTTATTGCCGTCAGCAATCAGATACTGATAGTAATCGGGGGAGTATTCCGGGATCATGTCCTTGAGATCCACCACCACATCATCGTCAATGGCGGCGTCCATGCCGGTGGCATAGGAGAACATGCCGATCATGTCTGCATAGTCGCCGGAGGCGATCATCAGATTGGTGTTGGTTTGTCCGGCGGCCTGAGACTGTGCCAGCAGGTTCAGATGTACGCCGGTGGCCTCCTCCAGCTCCTTGAGGGCGATGTGCTCGCTGACATCATTATACATGGTGTCGGCGGACAGCTCCCATGTGATCCAGTAGTCCAGCGTGGCAGGGGTATCCGCCAGCGGGTAGGAAATGGGGGTGTAGGACCAGCCGTTCTCGCCGCCCTCCGGCTCCGCTATGGAGTCCGGCTCAGCTGCACTGGCATCGGGCGCGGAAGTCTCCGGTGCGGGGACAGTATCCTCCGAGGGCGCGGGAGCAGCCGCAGAGGAGGCGGCGTCCGGTGCGGGCGCGGAGGATTCCGTTTTGCTGCCGCAGCCGGCGAAGGCCGACAGAATCATGGTCAGTGACAGCAGCGTGGTAACAAGTCGTTTCATTTCTCATCCTTCTTTCATAAAAATGTGAAAGTACCTATGGATTTTCCTGAGTAATTGTATTATAATCACTAAAAAGCATTCTGTAAATATCATTATAAAACATCCTAGTATAAAAAATAATGTATACTCGTGAAAGGAGCCGAAACATGGAACTGAGTTATCTGGTCTACTTCCGTACTGTGGCCAAAACGGAGCATATTTCTCAGGCAGCGGCGGAACTGCATATTACCCAGCCCGCGCTGAGCCGTGCCATTGGACGGGTAGAGCAGGAAGTGGGGGCGCAGCTGTTTGAGCGGGGCGCAAACAGCATTCGGCTGAACCACACCGGGCGGGCATTCCTGCGCCGGGTGGAGCAGATTTTGGCGGAATATGATGACGCCATGCGGGAGGCCTCGGATAACAGTCAGGTGGAAACCGGCAGCGTTAAGCTGATGGCTCCAACGCTGGAGCTGCTCACCGGTTTTTTAAGAAGCTATCTGCCAAAGCACCCGGATATGCAGATTTTCCACCAGCTGGCGGGACTGCGGGACACTGTGCATGAGCTGGAAACCCACGGAGCAGACTTTGCTCTTTGCACAGAGCCAAGCGGCAACCCCAGAATCGAATGGCATCCCCTGTTTCGGGAGCAGTATTGTCTTGCGGTTTCGGCACAGCATCCGCTGGCAGGGAAGGAGACGGTGCAGCTGAAGGAGCTTTCTGAGGAACGGTTTGTATTCAATAACGGAAGCTCCGGCTTTACTGGGCTGCTCCGTGGCTTCTGTTGCCGGGCGGGCTTTGAACCGAAAATCTGCTTTATGGGGGATGAAACGGACTTTGCCTATGATCTGGTGGCGAAAAATGTGGGTATTATGATGGTGCCGGTGACCCAGCAGGTCCCTATTCAGAACCATGCGCTGGATCTTCTGGGAGAGGAGCTGCGGTTTGTGCGGCTGGAGGGGCCGGGCTGCGCCCGCGTCATTGGACTCAGCCGACTGAAAAACGGCTATTTGGCGCCTACTGCACAGGCGGCGCTGGAGGCAGTGCGGGAGTATTACACCTCCTTGCAGCCAATCCGGGGCTTTGACATTCTGCCCCAACGGAGCATTACAGATTGATCATAGCAGCCCAGCCTTGTTTGCATTTTACAGAATGCTCCGAGGCGGGTACAATGAAAGAAACAGAAATATCAGGAGGTAGAATCATGAAATATCCCAAGTTGTTTACTCCCATGCAGGTGGGGACGCTCCTGTTCCGGAATCGGCTGCTGTCCGGGCCTAATATGATGTGTGCGCTGAACCCCGACGGAAGCCCCACGGATTATATGGTTGGTTATTATGAGGAAAAGGCAAAGGGCGGCGTGGCGCAGGTTACCGTGGGTGATACCCCGGTGGAGGAGCGGGGCTTTACCACGCCCCGGCACCCCATTCTTACCCAGAAGACCGTTCAGAAGTGGTCGGAGGTGGCTCGTGCCATTACGCAGCATGGAGCCATTGCGTCCATTGAGCTGAATCACGGCGGGCGGATTTCCAATACATCGGTTACCGGGTTCCAGACCATCGGCCCAATTGATGAAGTGAAGCTCAACGGAACTCAGGTCAAAGGCGCAACCAAGGAGGATCTGGAGGAAATCGCAAAGGCCTATGGCGAGGCGGCCAAGGTCGCCGTTCAGGCAGGGTTCCAGATGGTGATGCTCCACGGCGCACATGGCTGGCTGCTGGATCAGATGCTGTCTCCCAAGTTCAACACCCGCACCGATGAATTCGGCGGCAGCCTTGCCAGCCGGGCAAAGTTCCCCTTGATGGTGATCGCAGCGGTTCGCAAGGCCGTTGGCCCCAAGGTCCCCATTGAATACCGGATCGGGCCGGAACTGACCGAAGGCGGGCTTCCCATGGATGAGGTGGTACGGTTCTGCCAACTGATCGAGGACAAGGTGGAGCTGATTCATGTGTCTGCCGGACTGGATACCGACCCGAACTTTGCGGTGAAGACCCATCCCACTATGTTCCTGCCCCATATGCCCAACGTGAAGTATGCTGCGGAGGTAAAGAAGGCGGTTTCCAAGTGTCCTGTGGTTACTGTCGGCTCTGTAGTGACCCCTGCGGAGGCAGAGCAGGTGCTGGAGGATGGAAAGGCAGATGCGGTTGCCATGGTGCGCAGCCTGATTGCCGATCCATTCCTGCCCCAGAAGGCGAGAGAAGGCCACGATGAGGATATCCGTCCATGCCTCAGGTGTCTCGACTGCCTTACCGGCATGCAGACCAAGACAAAATTCGCCTGCGCGGTCAATCCCAGAACCGGGCATGAATTCCGGCTGAACGCTGAGGAAGC
>CAJKSU010000150.1 GCA_905202605.1 uncultured Eubacteriales bacterium | reverse complement strand
GCGTCCGGGCATGATACGACCCGTAAAGGTATCGACTATCATGACCTCGCCGTTCTTTATAACGTAGTCCGTATCAAGCTTCATGATACCGTGGGCACGCATAGCCTGATAGATGTGGTGTGAAATGTCGGCGTTTTCGGGATCGGAAAGGTTTTCGATTCCGAAAAACTCTTCCGCCTTTTTGATGCCGTTTGCGGTCAGAGTGCAGCTCTTCGCCTTTTCGTCAACGATATAGTCCTGCGTGATATCGTCGTGCTCCACCTTGTCGTCAAGCTCTTTTATGACAAAGCGGGACATTTTTCTCACAAGCTGATCGGCGCGGCCGTACAGATCGTCCACCTTGGAGCCGTGGCCCGATATGATAAGCGGAGTTCTCGCCTCGTCGATAAGTATGGAGTCCACCTCGTCCACGATGGCGAAATTGTGCCCTCTCTGAACCATGTCCTCCTTGTAGGTGACCATGTTGTCTCTCAGATAGTCAAATCCGAACTCGTTGTTGGTACCGTATGTTATATCGCAGGCATACGCCGCTCTTTTTTCTTCCTTTGTCTGGTCATGGATAACAAGACCGGTGGAGAGGCCGAGAAAATCGTGTACTCTGCCCATCTCCTCCTGACCCATTCTCGCCAGGTATTCGTTTACGGTGACGATATGCACGCCCTTGCCCTCAAGCGCGTTGAGGTATGAGGGAAGCACCGCGACAAGCGTTTTGCCCTCACCTGTTTTCATTTCGGCTATTCTGCCCTGATGCAGAAGTATGCCGCACATGAGCTGCACGCGGAAAGGCCGCTTGCCCAGCACTCTGTCCGCCGCCTCTCTTACAAGAGCGTATGCCTCGGGAAGAATGTCGTCAAGAGTTTTGCCGCCGCGGAGCTCCTCGCGGAACTTGTCCGTCATCTCCCGCATTTCGCCGTCGCTCATAGCCTTGTATTTGTCTGCCAGAGCCTCTATTTTATTAACTGCGGGAATGATCTTTTTAATTTGATGATCACTGTATGTTCCGAATATTTTTGTGATAATGCTGTGCGCCGCTTCTCCATGCAATTCTATGGCAACACCGCATAATTCGGCAAGGAGATTTGGCGAGGAATTTTACATCACAAATTTGTTGTGAAAATGCAGGAATACTTTGTGTATTTCAAACTTTTCGCAGCGAATTTGTGGAGGAAAAGGGCCGCCAAAGCCCGCAGACGCAATTGTGCGGTATTGCCCTATTATATATTATAGGTGCAGGCTGTACATCCAGAAGTCCTCGCCCCACTGATGGGTCTGCCCTACCCGGTGGAAGCCATGCTTTTCATAGATATGAATCCCCCGTTCAAATCCAAGGCCGACCAGCAGCCGCAGTCCGGGGCACCCCTGCTCCCGGCACAGCGCCACCGCTGCACCAAAAATCGCCTGTCCCAGCCCGGTTCCCTGAAATTCCGGAGAAACCGCCAGTCGTGACAGCTCCCAAGCCTCAGTCAGTTCGTCCCGCCATTCCATATCATCCAGCTCGCCATTTCGATCCACAGCGATCATTCCTGCCGTCGTGCCATCCGGCAGCTCCGCCCGATAAAGCCCATTCTGTACAAGATCCCACCTCAAAATTTCCAAATCGGGATAATCCTCATTCCACCGGCTCCCCGGCGCTTTCGATGCCCGATGGGCCAGCTCCAACAGCATCGGCAGTTCCGATTCCTGTGCCAACTTTAATGTAATGTTCAAGTTTCTTCGTCCTCTTTCTTCTGTTCCCGCAGGACTTCTGCCTGTTTGTTCCGTTTCCGCTTCGATGCCGCTTTGCAGCTCAGCACCACAATCAGGATTACTACGCCGATGGGCAGCAGCACCGGAA
This sequence comes from uncultured Eubacteriales bacterium, assembly GCA_905202605.1. Lineage (GTDB taxonomy): Bacteria > Bacillota > Clostridia > Oscillospirales > Oscillospiraceae > HGM13006. The sequence continues at coordinate 5,210 of CAJKSU010000150.1, read as the reverse complement.
TGACTGCCACCAGCATCTTTAATCCCGTTCTTGCAGCCTGACCCATCCAATGGACGGAATCCATAAACGTACCGCCCAGCTGCTGGAGATAACTCGGTTCCTGCTCCGGCGGCTCCGGTGTCAGCTCCTGCACCTCCGTCAGAAAAAGCGACACCGTGGAGTAGTCCACCAGCCGATCCCAGTTCTGCAGCTGCGCCTCCAGACGCTCCCGTTCCATCCGCACATCGCTCAGCCGGCTCTCCAGTGTAATCATATCCTCTACCGTGTCCGCCTGCGCCATAATTTCCAACAGTCGCTGTTCCTGTGTATCGTAGGACTTCACCTGCGCTTCCACATCGCTGTACTGTGCCGTGATATTCTCCGCATCGCTGGTAAGATAGGTGACATTTCCCACCGTATCCAATGCCGCTGTCAAATCAGAATAATGCTCCCGCGGGACTCGCAGGGTAAACTGCGCCGTTCTGCCGCAGAAGCCGCCCGTTGCCGTTGTCTGAAGATCATTTCCGGTAACTGAGGAGCTTTCTACAAATGCTCCGTACTGATCCACCAGCGTATTGATCGCCGCAAGGCTGCCGTCAAAATCCGTTGTCTCCAATTCTCCATATGCGGAATAGATGATTTTATCCGTCAGGCTGCCGCTTCCCGTTCCCGACAGCATCCCCGCAGATGTCTCCGGTGCCGCTCCCGCTTCCGCAGTGTCCATTTCCACCGCGTCCGCTGCAATTTCCTCCTCGTATACGCCGCCACCCAGCTCCGGCATCGCCGGTTCTGCCACCGGTTCCGCCGCCGCCGTATCTTTCATCGAAGAAGCCGCTGCGCTGCCGCAGGCCGAAAGCGCCAGAAGCATCGCCACCAGAATCGCAGTGCTCCAGATTCTCTTTTTCATTTTCGTCTCCTCCTTCAAAGGTGTTTATACCCGATTGGACGCAGGAGACGAAAAAAAGTTCCATGCTTTTGCCGCATTTCCGAAAAAAAGCACTGCCCGCCCGGACAGTGCCTTTTAACGTTATGATTTAAGCCTTGGGGGCTACGGTAAGCGTGCCGTCAGCATTCTCGGTGACCGTGCCGTTTACGGTGCAGCCATCGCCAACGGTGAGCTTGTTGATGATACCGGGTGCAGTAACATTCCAAACAGCGCCGTCCTTCAGGGTAACCTCAACGGTGTTGTCGCCATTGAAGAAGTTCCGGTTCTCTACATGAGCCAGATAGTAGAACTCCTTAATGGTGAAGTGGGTGTTCTGCTTGCCGTTCTCGTCGATATGGCGAGTCTCGGTAGCGGAGACCGCGCCGTTGAGCACTGCGCCCTTGCCCAGAGTCACAAACAGCGGCTTGGGCTTCTGACCATAGTAGCCGGTGCCGTTATAGATGTCGCCGTTCAGGGTAACATCGGTGGCATTCAGGAAGGTATCAGGCTTGGGCATGGGCATACCGCCCGGGCCGCCAGGACCGCCAGGACCACCGGGGCCACCGGGGCCGCCGGGGCCGCCGGGGCCACCAGGACCGCCGGGGCCACCAGGACCACCAGCCATGGGATCAAAGCTGGGAGCAGGCATCTGGGAGGTGATCTGACCGTTCTCGGAGGGCCAGCCAGCCTTCTCGTTGAACTCGGTGTTGAACATGGGGCCTGCATCGGTCATCTTCGCGCCCACCAGATTGTCATCGTCATCCATCATCTGAAGGATCACGCCATTGCCGGAGTGCAGCTTTGCGCCATCCTCCACATCGCAGGTTACGCCGCCGGACTTCAGCAGTAAGACCGCATTGTTGGCGTTGACCTCGGTGCCCTCGGTGAAGACGATCTTGCCGTCGCCATGCGCCATGACGCCAAATTCGCAGTCAATGCGGGTGATGCGACCCTTGCCGGGCGCCTCATAAACCGTCTCGCCGGTAATAGGCGAAACGAACTTGATGGTACCCTTAGAGGACTTATAAACAGCGGTGCCGCCGCGGAGGACAGCACCGTGGGTGCCGACTTTGATATCTACACCGGAGAACTCCTCATAGGCGTTGCCGATGATGTAGGAGCCGTAGCCGGAACCGTACTTCTTGGAGTAGGGATCCTTGGCATCATCAGCGGACAGATTCTCACCCAGAAGGATCATGTCAGAGTCCGCCACATACAGGTGCATGTTCTGGCCTGCATCGGTGGAGAGAACGCCCCACTGATTTGCCTTGAAGCAGGTGTCCACAATATAGGCAGTACCCCGGTCACCCTCCAGATTGATGCCGCGGGCGTTGCCGGTAATGCCCAGCACCCACGGAGGAGCAACCATGGTCTTCTGGTTTGCGGAGTTCACATAGCCGTCATAGAGCTTGCCGCCGCGAACGGTCACGTTGCAGTCCTTGAACAGGCACTCAGAACGATCATCGCAGAACACAGCGGGCTTTGCCACGCCTACAGAGTTAATCTGAGTGTTTTCTACGGTGAGCTTTGCGCCCTTGAAGCCAGCCAAAACGGCGCCATAGCCGGAGAAGTCGCAGACATGCTTGCCGTCGGACTTCGTGTCAAAGTTGAGAACAGAGTTCTTGATGCTGTAGGTGCCGCCAACGGAAACCACCGCAGAAAAGTCGTCGGAGGCGGAGTTGATGACTGCGCCGTCCATGCCCTCGCCGGTCACGGTGCCGCCAACAATAGCAGCCTTGACGGAGTTCTTCTCATCCACGCCGTTCTCGTTTACCATAATGGCAGCACGATAAGGCTCAATGCCGCGCCTATCAAAGCTTGCGGGCTGCTCGGCCAGACGCTCGGTCACGACGAATTCCGCATTGTCGGGGTATTCCTTCCCCGGCACATAGGAAACTTCCACGCCGTCTACCAGCACGGTAACCAGCTTGCCCTCAGGAGCAGTAAAGGTTTTCATGTGGGATTCTCCTTTATGTTCAGATTCAGAAAGCCATTTTGCTTTCTAACTAGTTAATAGTATACCGTCTTTCTTTCGGAATAGCAAGAATTCATTGGGGTGTGTTTGGGCGGTTTTTCATCCAAATGTATTCTAACCCGCAAAAAGGCTCTCAGGAAATATTTCCCGAGAGCCTTTTCTGGTTAAGAATGATCCGGAGTCACTTGTTCAATGCTGCCCGGTGTAATAGCGGTAATGATTTCGCCGCTGTCATCCCGGCGGGTGGTTACCGTAAAGCCGCCGCTGAAATACAGTGTGCCGATCTCCCCCTGCGTGGGATCCTCATCGTCTACGTACTCATAATCCGAGCGAACCGGATAGCCCAGCTCTGCCACAAGCTCTGTAAGCTGCTTGCCTACATACTTTGAAACATCGTCATAGGTTGCCGAGGAGGCCGGGGCCGGCGGCGTGATGGCAGGAGACGAAGCAGGTGAATTGGCAGGCGAGGTTGCCGGGGTGGGATTGGGCTTGCTGGTGGGCTTGGAGGTTGAGGTGGGCGCGGGGCTGGAACTTCCGCCTGCCGTGCCGCCCTGGTTGTTTCCATTCTCTCCATTGGGGCCACCGTTTTCCCCTTCATCGGTCTGTCCGGGCTGCCCGTTGGTATTCTCTCCGTTTCCACTGACAGCAGGAGTTACCTCCTGCGCCTTGGACGGCTCCGCAGAGGGATTTGCTGCAACGCCGAAGGTTTGAAGTCCTTCCGGCGTAGTGGAATCTACGTTAGATTCGGTACTGATGCCACAGCCCGCCAGAAGCAACACCGCAAGTACGGCGGCTACCATCGGTACCAGACGTTTTTCGGTCATAGGAATCGCTCCTTTCTGTGTGTCCTTCCCGCTTATTCCGTGATTATAGCACAGGATAACACGTTTGACCAGCGAAACAGGTGAATTTCTTAAGCAAATCCCAAAATTAAGAAGTTCTTAAATTATATCAGGCTGTGCAGTCCCTGAATAAACTCCGAGGTGTCCTCAGCCTTGAACAGGGCGCTGCCCGCCACCAGAACATTGGCTCCGGCCTCTACACAGGTTCTTCCGGTATCCAGATTCACGCCGCCGTCTACCTCCAGCTCCACGCCGGGGGTGCGGACATCAATGATCTTCCGCAGGGCGCGTACCTTGCCCATCATGTCCTCCATGAACTTCTGCCCGCCAAAGCCCGGCTCTACAGTCATGACCAGAATCATATCCATGAGATCCATATACGGATCCACAGCACTGGCAGAGGTGCCGGGCTTGATGGAGACCGCCGCACGAACGCCCTTCCGGCGGATCATCCGCAGTGCCTCCTGATTACGCTCCACCGTGTCCGCCTCAGCATGGATGGTGACAATATCCGCACCGGCATCGCAGAACTGCTCCACATACCGGATGGGCCGGTCAATCATCAGGTGAACATCCAGCGGCAGGTCGGTGATCTTCCGGATTGCCGCCACCACCGGGATGCCAATAGTGATGTTGGGGACAAACAGGCCATCCATGACATCAATATGTACATAATCCGCGCCGCATTCCTTGAGGCGGCGGATATCCCGCTCCAGATTGACAAAATCCGCAGACAGGATTGAGGGTGCAACCTTAATCATTCCGTTCTCCTCTCCGTTCCATCAGCCCAGCTGAACGCCGGTGGTGGAAACCAGCCGAACCTGATATCCGGCATCCTCCATGGCCTTGATAATGGCATTTTTATGGCTGTGGCCAAATGCCTCCAGCGTCACCTGCAGTTCCACCTCCGCTTGGCGGTTGATGGATATAAACTGGTTATGCTCCAGCTTGATGATATTCCCCTGCTGCTCAGAAACAATCTTTGCGACCTTCAAAAGCTCGCCGGGCTGATCCGGCAGCAGCACCGAGAAGGTGAACACTCTGCCCCGGCGAATCAGGCCGTGCTGTACCAGACTGCTCATGGTGATGACGTCCATGTTGCCGCCGCTGAGAATCGGCACCACGCACTTGCCCTTGCAGTCGATGTGGTTCAGTGCCGCAATGGTCAGAAGGCCGGAGTTCTCTACAATCATCTTGTGTTTTTCCATCATGTCAAGGAATGCGTCCACCAGCTCATCATCCTCAATGGTGATAATCTCGTCCACATTTTCCTGCACATAAGGGAATACCTTATCGCCCACTGTTTTGACCGCAACGCCATCGGCAATGGTCGTAACACTGGGCAGCGTTACGGGATGCCCAGCCTCCAGCGCTGCCTTCATGGACGCAGCGCCCACCGGTTCCACGCCGATGACCTTGACATTGGGGTTGAGCAGTTTGGTCAAGGTGCTGACGCCTGAAGCCAATCCGCCGCCGCCAATGGGCATCA
>CAJKSU010000149.1 GCA_905202605.1 uncultured Eubacteriales bacterium | reverse complement strand
TTGTTCTAACCCCATCGAGCCGCACCGTAACTGTGGACGGCAGTCTCTGTGAGCTGACCTATAAGGAATACGAGCTGCTCAGCCTGCTGATTCGGAACGCGGGGCGGGTTTTAACCCGTGAACAGATCATGGATCGAATCTGGGGCTATGACTACGGCGGATCCAGCCGCACGCTGGACATGCACATTAAAACACTCCGGCAAAAACTGGGCAGCTCTGGCAGCCAGATTCATACCATTCGGAATGTCGGCTATCGGCTTGGAGATGCATAAGGGAGAAAAGGAAGGATTTCAATTATGTCGCTGTTTGAACTGTTTTCCCTGCTGGGCGGCGTAGGACTGTTTCTTTACGGCATGACCATCATGTCCACGGGTCTGAAAAACGCCTGCGGTGAAAACCTCCGGGTTATTTTGGAGCATGCCACAAAAAACAAGATCATTTCCGTGGTAGTAGGCGTCGCAATTACCATGCTGATTCAAAGCTCATCGGCTACGGATGTTATGGTCATCGGCTTTGTAAACTCCGGGCTGATGTCCTTGACTCAGGCCATCGGCGTGATTATGGGTGCCAATATCGGCACCACCATCACCGCCCAGATTACCGCCTTTAACCTCAGTGCCTACGCTCCAATGATTCTGTTCGTGGGCGCTGTGATGTACCTGTTCATAAAAAGGGACATGGTAAAGTATATCGGCTCCATCATCATGGGCTTCGGCATGCTGTTCGAAGGTATCGCCCTGATGAAAACTGCAATTGCGCCGCTGGCAGAAACGGAAGCGTTCATCAATATGATCTCCGCACTGGAGAACCCGTTTCTGACGGTGCTGTTCGGCGTCCTGTTTACCGCACTGCTGCAAAGCTCCTCTTCGGCAACGGTTATTTTTCAGGCCTTTGCAGTGCAGGGGATCATCAGCTATGAAACCTCGGTCTATCTGGTCATCGGCGCTGCCATCGGCTCCGTCACCCCCAATATTCTCGCTTCGCTGACCATGAGCCGGAATGGCAAGCGCACAGCGCTCCTGAACCTGCTGTTCAACCTGATCCGTGCCGCGATTCTTATGGCACTGCTCTTCATATTCCCACAGATTCTCACGGTTATCAAGAGTCTCTCCCCGGATAATGTAGCACGTCAGATTGCAAATACCCATACCATCTTTGCGATTTTCGCAGTACTGGTCATGCTCCCATTCTCGGATTATATCGTAAAGCTCACCCAGAAGCTGTTGCCGCTGAAGCCGGAGGAATCCCGGACAGGGGAGGAGCGGAAGCTCCTGTATATGACCCAGACTGGAACCATTCCCTCTGCGGTTGCCGTCTCTCAGGCACACCGTGAGATCATCCGCATGGGTGAAATTGCCAGCCGCAACCTGAAAACTGCAATCCGTTGCTTCTTTGAGCTGGATGATTCGTTGCCGGAGGTGGTAGAGGAAACCGAGGATACTGTTAACTATCTGGATCGCGCCATCATCTCCAAGCTGGTCGAGCTGCGCACGCTGGAAATGACCCCACGAGATCTCAATCGTGTCTACCATATGACTCTTGTTGTTGCGGATATTGAACGGCTATCCGACCATGCAGAAAATATTATAGAATATGAGGCTCAGGTTAAAAGCGGTAAGGCCGCCCTTTCTCAGGAGGCCATAGACGAGCTGAAGCAGCTGGCCGATCTATCCCTCCAGTCTGTGGATCTCTGTCTTTCCATCTTTGCCGATGAGGACTATGACCGGCTTCAGGAGGCCGAGGATCTGGAGGATCTGGTAGACGATACTCAGGAAACCATCATCAGCAACCATGTCAAGCGTCTGATGAACGCTACCTGCAATCCCATGGGCGGCGTGGTATTCACCGATATGGCAACGGATCTAGAGCGCTGCTCTGACCACGCCATCAATATCGCAACGGCTCTCAGCGATCATCCCTCGTAATGCTTCATTCGTCAAAATACACCACCGAAGACGCTGGTTTTCGGTGGTGTTTTTTTGCGTTTTTGATTGCATATTTCCTCTGCATTCGTTATAATGATTATAATCGAAATAGTAATATGATTCGATATTTCGTGTTTGATTTCCCTATCCGTTTCACAGGTAATTCAGATTCAAAGGAGGCTTTCTCATGAAAAAAAGACTGCTTGGTCTGCTCCTTGCGCTCTGCATGGTACTGACGCTGCTGCCCACCGCCGTGTGGGCGGAGGACGATCCCGCTTCTGACGTGGAGATCAGCGCCATGTCTTTGGAGGAGCAGGACGCCTATTTTTCCGCCCATCCGGAGTCTCTGCCGGATGACGGGGAACCGGCTCCATTTACGTTCCTGATCTCCACGGCGGAGCAGCTCCATGATCTGGCCTTAAAGGTCAACAATCAGGAAAGCTATTCCGGCGGCCTCTGGGCCAGCGCCAACTACCGGCAGGTAGGGGATCTGGATCTTTCCGGTTATGCCAAGGGCGAGGGCTGGACGCCCATCGGCAAGTATAATTATAACACTGAAGTACCCTTTTCCGGCACCTATGATGGGGGCGGCTTTCAAATCACCGGTTTGACGATTAACCGCCCCTTGTGGTATCAGGGACTGTTTGGCGTTGCAAGAAATGCCGTAATTCAAAATGTCCATATCGTGGATTGCTCCATTGCAGGAGCAGCCAACACAGGCGCTTTGATCGGAGTAACTTATGCCAACATCTTCGGCTGCTCTGCCAGCGGAAAAGTGACTGGAACCATGGATGCTGTCGGCGGTATCGTTGGTTATTGCGGAGGAAAAATTGGATCATCCTTCAGCACCTGCGATGTCAACGGAAAAAGACTTGCTGGAGGTATTGCCGGTCTTGCCTCTATGGACGGTTCGGTTGAAAACTGCTGGTCCTCCGGCAGTGTCAGTGCATCGGAGGAATCTGCAGGCGGCATTGCCGGCGGTAATTCAAATGACGCTGTTGTAAAATACTGCTATTCCACTGTCTCCGTTTCCGCTCCAACCTATGCTGGCGGCATTGTTGGCCAAGCACAGGCTCAAGTTGAATACTGCGCTGCCCTGAATCCCAGCGTAACCGGCGGCACCAACCATGTGGCAACAGTCAATGCAACATACGGAGGAAGTATCTCCAACTGCTACGCATGGGACGGCATGGCAATGAACGGAAGCACTGCTGGCCTGCCGGAGGGCGTCACCGCCATCACCGTTACCGGCAGCACGCTGAATCACCAGTTGTCTGAGATCTTCGGCGCGTCCGAGGTCTGGACCTTTGAAGACAACAAGCTCCCGGGCTTTGGCGTCACCTACGACCTGCCCGATTACATGACGGCGGAGCCGGAGCAGATCATCGAGATCGACTCCGCCGATAAGCTGGCGGCGCTGGCCGCCGGGGTCAATACCGGCGCGGAGTTCCAGCTGGACGGAAAGACCGTCTCCGCCGGCGGCGAGGGCTGGACGTTTGTGCAGACCGCGGACATTGACCTTTCTGGTTACGCCGAGGGCGAGGGCTGGACGCCCATTGGTCAGGCTAACGCTGATTTTATGGGTACATATGACGGCAGCCACTTTCATATCACTGGTCTGACCATCAACCGAACTTACGACTATCAGGGGCTGTTTGGATACATCAACTATGCGGTAATTAAAAATATCCATATTGTGGATTGCTCGATTACAGGCGCCCGCTGTATCGGCGCTTTGGTGGGAGCCGTTTATGGCTCTGCCATCACCGGTTGCTCTGCCAGCGGGACAGTGACTGGAACCAAGGATTCTGTCGGCGGCATTGCAGGCTATGCCTGTGGTCGAATCGAAGCGTCTTTCAGCACCTGCAATGTCAGCGGAGACCGCACAATTGGCGGTGTTGCAGGCTATGCGTCTTATTATGGCAAATATATTCAAAACTGCTGGTCCTCTGGCAGTGTCAGCGCCACAGGCCATTCCGCAGGCGGCATTGTCGGCAGCAATGCAAACGGCGTCATTGTCAGATACTGCTACTCCACTGCCAGCGTTTCTGCACCAACGTATGCTGGCGGCATTGTTGGTCGGGCATACGCCCCAGTTGAACACTGCGCCGCTCTGAATGAAAACGTGTCCGGCTCCTCAAGCGTTTCCCATATCACCACGGGCAGTAATCAAAACTGCTACGCATGGGACGGAATGGAAATTAGCGGAAGCACTGCTGACCTTCCGGAGGGCGTCACCGCCATTACCGTCACCGATGGAACGCTGGATCACCAGCTCACGGAGGTTTTCGGAGCATCTGACGTCTGGACCTATGCAGACAACATGCTTCCGGGCTTCGGCACCGCCTATGACCTCCCGGACTATATGACCGCCAACAAAACCAACACCATTATCATCGACTCCGCTGAGGACCTCAACGCACTGACAGTCGGGATTGCAACCGGCAGTGCGTTCTCCATGAGTGGTCATACCATCCCCGCTGGCGGCGAGGGCTGGACCTTCCTCCAGACCTGTGACATTGACCTGTCTGGCTATTCCAACTGGACGCCCATTGGCCGCTACGGCTTTGAAGGAACCTATGACGGGCAGGATCATGCCATCACCGGCCTGACTGTCAACAGCGCCGAGAATTATATAGGCTTGTTCAGCTATGTGTCCGGGACCATAGAAAATGTCCATGTAGTGAACTGCTCTGTACAGGGCGCAGCCTATGTGGGTGCAATTGCGGGTTATCTGACCAGTACTGGTTCCATCACCGGCTGCTCTGCCAGCGGCATGGTGGCAGGAATCGGAGAAGGCATAGGAATAGAGAACGGCATCGGCGGCATTGCGGGCTTCGCATCCGGACGCATTTCCATGTGCAGCGCTGACTGCACCGTCTCCGGCGCTTCTCATATCGGCGGCATCGTGGGCTATTCCACTGGAATGATCGCCAACTGCCATTCCTCCGGCTATGTCACGGCCAGCATCTCCAATGCTGGCGGCATCGGCGGCACTGCAAATAACACCATTCAGAACTGCTACTCCACTGCCGCTGTCTACGGACTGAATTCCGTGGGCGGCATTGCGGGCGGCGGCATCGGCACGGTGAACAACTGTGTGGCACTCAACAGCTCGGTCACCGGCGAAAGCAATGTGCAATATATCGTTGAAAGTGGCGACAGCACCGCCCAGAACTCCTATGTCTGGGTAAACATGACCGTCACCAATTCCTACGGTCAGGTTGCCTGCATCAGTGACACCATTACCATTTCGGAGGGGACTCTCAGCACCCAGCTCTCCGAGATTTTCGGTGACACTGAGGTCTGGACCTATGCAGACAACAGGCTTCCCGGCCTCTGGGGCGAAACCTATGATCTGCCCTACTATATCGCCTCCGATCTCCCAGCCAGCACCGTCACTGTTGACTCCGCCGAGGAACTGAAAGCGCTGGCAGACAGCCTTAACGCCGGAGACGCCAGCGGTCAGGCATTCTGGTTCAAGGGCATGCACATTGCGCCTTATGGTAAGGACTGGACCTTCCTCCAGACCTGCGACATTGATCTTTCCCAGTATGGCGAAGGGACGGGCTGGGCGCCCATTGGCCGCTACGGCTTTGAAGGAACCTATGACGGGCAGGATCATGCCATCACCGGCCTTACCATCAACAATGGGTCTACATCCGAAATTGGCCTGTTTTGCAGAAACTACGGAACCATCCAGAACCTTTCCGTGGAGGGCGGCCAGATCGTCGGCTTTGAGTGGACTGGCGGTATTGTCGCCCAAAACCATGGAACCATCCAGAATGTCCACATGAGAGGCTGTGACATTCAGGGCAACAGCTTCACTGGTGGTATTGCGGGCTTGAGTGTCGGCATCGTCCGAAACTGCTCTGTAACCGGTGGCATTGATGCTGGGGGCGTTGCCGGCATGTCCGGTGCCGTAGGCGGCATTGTAGGCGACAATATCCGCGGCTATTCTACAGTGGCCGGTGTAATCGAATACTGTTACAGCGCCGTAAAGATCCACAACAGCAAGGCCTCGGAGGCTTCGGCTTATGGCGGGATCTGCGGCACCAATGACGGGACAATCCAAAACTGCTGGAGTCTCAGCACGGTCTCCGGCCCGTCAATGGTCTGCGGGCTCGTTGGCAGTAATACCCGCGACGGCAGTATTCTCCAGTGTGCGGTGCTGGGCAGCAGCGTTTCCTATACCAATGCCGCTGGGCCTGGCAGCAGGATCACTTATGCGAAAGCCGGCACAGGCTCCATCGAACAGGTCTACGCATGGAGCGGCATGACCGTCAACGGAAGCACCATGGAGGGGCAGACAGACCCCTGCGACAGCAGTGCTACCCCCTATGACATTGGCGAGCTGTATGTCTCCGACGGCTATGTCTATACCGATAAGCTCTGCACCACAAGGCTCGACTGGTCGGCCTTCGGCATGACCGAGGAAAACGGCTGGCAGGACACTGATGCCGCCGGTTACCTTCCCACCCGGAATGGCGCACCCCGGATCGTCCTTGACCTCCTCCAGCAGGACAGTCCCCGACCCGATGTCAACGTAGCAGTAGCCCTTACCCATCTGACCACGGACTTCACGGAGTCTACGGCAAAGCAGGGCGTGGGACTGACCATGACGCTGACGCCCGATACCTATTATTTCCTGCCTGAGACAGTGACGGCAGCCGTAGGCGGCACGGCACTGACCGCCGGAACGGACTATACCTATGACAGCAGCAGCGGCGTTCTCACCATTCCCGCCGCCAGCGTATCCGGCGATGTCTCCATTACCGCAGAAGGAACACCTCAGACCTTCGCCGTAACCCTGAACTTGGGCGGCGGTAAGCTCGAAGCAGGGAAGGAGCTGACCTCCTATGCCTATGCCATTGGTGCAGCGCTGCCCACAGAGATCACCCGCACCGGCTATACCTTTGGGGGCTGGTACGAGTCTGAGGACTTCGGCGGCAAGGCCGTCACCGAGATCACGGACACCGACACCGGTGAAAAGACCTATTACGCCAAGTGGGATCTCGTGTCCTACCAGATTCATTATGTGCTGAACGGCGGCACCAATCCGGAGCAGAACCCGGATTCCTATACCATCGAGGATACCGTCATCCTCAGTGCACCCAGCCGCAAAGGC
>CAJKSU010000148.1 GCA_905202605.1 uncultured Eubacteriales bacterium | reverse complement strand
CTGAAATACCTCGGCCGGGGTATTCGTCCAGATCAGGATGTTTTTGCACAGTACCACCGTCAGCACGGTCAGCACCACGGCAAAACCAATACAGATCCAGAGCATATTTCCCACATAGCGCCGCAGCCCCTGATCGTCTTTTTCCCCAAACTTCTGCGCCACGGGGATCGCAAAGCCGGTACAGACGCCGATACAAAAGCCCAGCACCAGAAAATTCACGGAGCCGGTGGAGCCGACACCCGCCAGTGCGTTCACTCCCAGCACCTTTCCCACAATTACGGTATCCACCATGCTGTAAAACTGCTGGAACAGCAGCCCCAGCACCAGTGGGAAGAAAAAGCCCAGGATCAGCCGGGTGGGATTTCCGGTGGTCAGATCCTTTGCCGTTGTTTTTTTCAATCCAGTCACCTCTTTCAATGAGGCCCTAGTTTAAGGTTTTTCCCGGCAAAATACAAGATACGTTTTTCACAGGATTTTTCCGTTTTTCCCCTGCGCTTCCGGCAAAATCACAACATTTTGTGTTCCTGTGATCATTGGAAATTGCGAATCTATGCTATATTGTGGTCTTCCGCAGGGAAGGCCACTTTTTTTGTGATTCATTCCCAGTTTCGACAAATTATAGTAGCATATTTTTCTATTTATGCTATAATATGGATATTAAAAAGCTGTCGGGGAGGGCAGCTTCAGGGGAGGATTTCATATGGCCTACAGCATCAGCTCCGAGGGGCGGGTTCTGTATCTGCCGGTTCATCTTCTGCATCCGGGGCAGACTGGGCGTGGAAAGCCTACTGCTCTGCTGCAGGAGCTGGCAGCCAGCATCCGCGAGTTGGGCATTTTACAGCCGTTGACGGTACGAAAAACCGGAGACAGCTATCAGGTGGTATCCGGGAACCGGCGGCTCATGGCAGCTAAAATGGCAGGACTTGGGGAAGTTCCCTGTTTGATTACCCATGCGGACGGCGCGGATGCCGAGCTGATCGCGCTGACGGAGAATCTTCAGCGAGAGGATTTGGGATATTTTCAGGAGGCGGAGTATTTACAGGCCTATCTTGCCCACAGTGGTCTGACTCAGGCTCAGGCAGCCAAAAAGCTGGGGCGTTCCCAATCCGCCATTGCCAACAAGCTGCGTCTATTGCAGCATTCGCCCAAGGTACGTCAGGCGCTTCTGGACAACGGCCTGTCCGAACGTCACGCCCGCGAGTTGCTTCGGATACACGGGGAAGAGGCACGGCTGGACGTTATTGACGAGCTGCTTCGGCGTGGCTTTAATGTGGCGCAGACATCTCACTATATTGATACGCTGGAGAGCCATCGCAACCTCTCCGGCAGCCTTCGCTATTGCCGGCGGGAAACGCGTCTGGTGTTGGAGCGGGTCACGCGGGATGCCGCTCTGCTTCGGGTTGCAGGTGTCCCGGCACAGGTACAGCGTCAGGACAACCCGGATGAGATTGTACTGACGCTGCGGATTCCCAATCCATCTTGACTTTGCTCCTGCCACTGGTATAATGGCCTTGTCCATTTAAACAGCAGGAGGTTTCCCATGATTACATCACGTCCCTTTGGTACGCTTACTGACGGCACCCCGGTGACCTGTTACCGGCTGTCCGCTGCCGCCGGCGCCTATGTCGATATTCTGGATTACGGTGCGACGGTGCAGTCCATTGCAGTTCCGAATCGTCAGGGTGCGCTCACCGATGTCATCCTCGGCTATCCCAGTGCCGCAGATTATGAAGCCGGAAGTTTTTACTTTGGCGCTACGGTCGGCCGTCACGCGAACCGGATCGGCGGCGGCCGGTTTACCCTGAACGGAACCACCTATACGCTGGAGCGCAACAGCGGCCCAAACCATTCCCACGGCGGCTTTTGCGGCTACCATCAGCGGATGTTCGAGGCCGAAATCCACGGGGATACGCTGGACATGCACCTGTTTTCCCCCGACGGAGATCAGGGCTATCCCGGCAATCTGCGGCTGACTGTCCGTTACCGCTTTGCCGATGACCTTCGGCTCTCCATCGAATTTCTCGCCGTCTGCGATCAGGACACCGTGGTAAACCTCACCAATCACTGCTATTTCGACCTCAGCGGCGGTCAGGCTCCCATGGAGCAGCTGCTGCAAATCTGTGCCGAGCAGTACACGGAAAACGATGAAAACACCCTGCCCACCGGCGTAGTTTCGTCCGTGTCCGGGACTCCCTTTGATTTCCGGCAGCCCAAGCCCATTGGACGGGATCTGAGCGCCGACTGTCAGCAGCTTCATAACTGTAATGGCTATGACCACAATTTTGTGCTGAAAAACGGCGGTTCTATGCAAACCGCCGCACGGCTCTATAGTCCGGTCACGGGAATCGTCATGGAGGAAGCCACTGACCTGCCCGGTTTGCAGCTGTATTCCGGGAACTTTATTGATGCGCCCAATGGGCTGCACCCCTATGGCTTCCGCTCCGGCGTTGCGCTGGAGGGGCAGTTCTTCCCTAACGCCATGAAAATTGAGGCCTTTCAAAAGCCTATTTTGCCGGCAGGGCAGACATACCGCCACAACATTACCTATCAATTCTCCATAACGGAAACGATTTGAGACAATATAAACAGCGTGGGTGCCGCAATAGAATTTTGCAACACCCACGCTGTTCTTGCGCTCCTATTCATCACTTACCGGCAGAGTCATCCGTTCAATCGCCTCCCGCAGCTGGGGATGCCGGATTACAAAATGAATCACCGGATCCCCTTCCTTGGACACCATCGCCCAGCGATTCTCCAGAATCGAGATAGCAATATTATGGAAGGCCGGGGCCATATTCAAATTCACCGAATAGTTGGCGTGCTGCCGGGCAAACTCCTCCGTCTGCCGGATATGCGCCAAATACTCCTCATAGGTATAGGTTAGCGGCATTTCATAGAATATTTCCGCCGTGGACAGGGATACCCTGCGGCGGTGAAACTCCTCCCGGCTCATGGCATGCAGCTCATCGAATATAGTGCTGCCGGTTAGAATCCGCTCTACCATACTCCGGCGCTGAATCACTTCGCTGCAAAGCTCTTCCTGTTTCGCTTTTGCTACACCGTTCCGGGTCAGAATTTCCTTCAGCAGCGACTCTTCCATAGTATAGATAGGCGGCACCGACAGAATTCCATGGCGGCTGCCCTGTGCCTGACCGTCTCCCTTTAAAAACGCCTCAAATTGGCCGCGATCTTCCGCACGGAATATTTCCATCAGCGGCTGAGCCTGCCGGAGCAGATCTCTGGAGCGCTTGCGGTAATACTTCAGTTCCTCCTGTTTTTTTGTCAGGTAGTATTTGCCGCTTTCATGGCAGCCTGAAATGCACTCGCCTGCCAGCGCAGCCGCACTGGACACATACAAGAGCCTGCAAAATATCTGATTGTGGACGCCGGGGAGATAGTAGGGCGTTACCTGCCCGGTCATATACAGTGGAATCCAGCCCTCCAGCCCCAGCATCATCTCCGCAAAGGGGCGGTTCAAATTGTGGATCATATTCAGGTGCAGTCCCTTTTTCAGCATCGCCGCCAGACCAAACATCCACTTTTTCGCAAAGGTCTGATCCTGCCCCATGTCCTCCATGGGCATATCGCTGCACATCAGTACCGAATCCCCCTGACGGCTCAGCACCGTCATCTTAAAGAAGTCCAGCTCTCCCGCCTTCATCTGTTCCACACCGTAATAGGTGCGCGCCGACGGAAACGGCACCGGGAAGCTGGGCAGCTTGATGTCCCGGAAATGGATGGCCTCGATATACTCCTCCAAATCAAAGGCATCCAGCTTTTCGAGAAAGGCCGTTGCCTGCGGCTGCTCCGGAATCTTTTCCTGCAGCAGCCAGTCCCGCAGGGCCTGCCGTAGCAGCCCATCCTCCCGCAGCTGCTCCTCCGGGCAGCCCAGCAGCCCCGCCAGCTGCTGCCGGTCGGTCTTACGGGTATAGCGCTGCTCCACAAAGCTCCCGACTCCCACGGCAAATGCCGCCGCATCCGCGGGATTTCGCTGTCCGCTGCGTACTCTGGAAATATAAGAGATATCATAGCTCAGAGCCAGCGCCAGCTCCGCCGGTGAGATTTCCAGCGCCGCCATTAACGCCGCCAGATTCTCAGCATTAAGCGCGGGCTGCTTCTCCCTCTCCAGAGACTTTTCCAGAGCGCTTTGAATTTCTGCCGCCGTCAGTGCTTCTCCACGTTTCTCGGCAATTTTCGCCAATCCGTCCGCCAGTCGATCCAGAGAATCACTGCGGCTGCTGGGCAGTCTGCTGCCCGATCGATAACGGCTGATAATCGCCGCAGAAAGTCCCGATGCCTCCGCCAGCTCCCGGCCAGAGCAGCCCAGATGCTGCATATAGTAGTCCAGTAGCTCCTGAAAACGCATAGATCTCCCTCATTTCTCTAAAAAATGACATGATTTGATTCCATTATACCATAATCGCCCTCCATATAACAGAGTTACCGGAACTGACATTGCCGCACACGGCAGCTATCTGTCAATTCCGCTCCCGGCATCCGCATTTGCATCAAAGCCAAACCACACTCCGGCCTTCTCCGTGCCGAGGCGCGGTTTTCCGTAAGTCCATGTTGTTCCTTCCGCAATTATATGATACAATCATTCTGTTTGAAACGCAGATGCGTGAATACGGAAGGAGAACCGCTCATGAGATATTTGATTATTCACCGCCAGCGCGCCCTGATGGGCTTTGGCCTGAGTTATTTTTGTATTCTGGATCAGTCCCGCGAGGATTTTCTCGCCCGGCTGGAGGGGCTGAGCCGGGCCGAGTGCAGCGTGCTGGATGGCACCACCCCCATCACCAACGGTCAGACCGTTCAGATTCCCATCGACGACCAGGCATATACTTTTTTGATTGCCCTCTATCCCGAGGAAAAAAACATGGTCACCAGAGAGATACCCGTTCCTGCCGGTACCGAGGACGCTGTATTCCTGATCAAAACCGATATGGATATGCGACGTGGAATCGTAGTTGCCGTTGGGCCCGGTCAGCGTGCATGACATGGAATTCCCCAGCCGTCGCTGTATGCGGCGGCTTTCCTGCGACCGGAATTCTGCGTCCCGGAGCGGTTTGACCTGTACAAACCTCATGGAAGCTGGTATAATGTCAGAAAATGAAATGCCGGTTTTTCCGGAAAAGGAGCGCCATTCATTGGAAATCTATCTTGATAACGCCGCCACAACCAAGCCCTGTCCTCAGGCCGTTGCCGCAGTCATGCAGGGACTGACTACCACATGGGGGAACCCCTCCGCAGTGTATCAGCTGGGCTTGGACGCAGAAAAAGCGGTCAAGCACGCCAGAGGTCAGGTTGCACACGCCCTTGGGTGCAGTGCGGAGCAGCTGTTCTTCACCTCCGGCGGCACAGAAGGGGATAATTTTGCCGTATTTTCTGTGGCGCAGCGCTATCATAAGCGCGGTCGCCACATCATTACCACTGCTGTAGAGCATCATGCTGTACTGCACCCCATTCAGGCGCTGGAGGCTCAGGGCTTTGAGATAACCTATTTGCAGCCCCAGCCGGACGGCACCGTTTCTCCTCAGGAGCTGCTCTCTGTTCTGCGGAAGGATACTATTCTGGTGTCCATTATGATGGTCAACAATGAAACCGGTGCGGTCAACGATATTGCCCGGCTTGCCAAGCTGACCCACCAAAAATCCACCGCCGTATTCCACACCGACGCTGTGCAGGGCTTCTGCAAGGTTCCCTTCCGAGCCTCCAGCCTTGGAGCGGATATCATCTCGGTCAGCTCCCATAAGATTCAGGGACCAAAGGGCTGCGGTGCGGTCTATGTAGATAAAAAGCTCCACCTGCCGCCGGTGATGTACGGAGGCGGTCAGGAGAAGAACATGCGCTCCGGCACGGAAAACGTTCCCATGATTCTGGGCTTTGGCGCTGCCTGTGAGGCCGCATCCGACCATCTTGCGGATAAGCTGCATGCCATGGAGCAGCGGAAGGCGCAATGCCTGACGCTGCTTGCCCAGAAGGTGCCGCAGGCCGTGATTCTGGGCAGTCATCAGGCACCCCATATTATCTCTCTTGCCATCCCCGGCGTTCGCTCTCAGGGGCTGATCGGCTATTTGCAGGAGCGGGGGGTCTATGTCTCCGCAGGCTCCGCCTGCTCCCGCGGTCACCGGAGTCATGTGCTGGAGGCCATGCACTTTTCTCCGGAGCAGATCGACGGCTCCATCCGGGTCAGCTTCTGCTTTGATACCACTGCCGAGGACATCGAAGGCTTTGTATCGGCGCTGAAGGAGGCTGTCCTTGGGCTTACCTGACGTAATGCGGAACGCCGCGGCAAAACCGGCGATTCTCCTTGCGCTGCTCACCGCTCTGCTGCTTTCCGGCTGTACCATGCCTGCGTCCACTGGAGATGCTCAGCCCGCTCAGCCGGCTTCCGTTCAGAGTGCTGCGGAGGATACCGCTTCCGCCGTTTATACGATGGCGAACCTGCCGGACTACAGCGGCAGCCCCTATGTGGAGCTGAACGGAAATCAGCCGGAATTTGATGAAAGCCAGTTCAATACCGATTCCTATGAATTCTATACCGATCTGGATCAGCTGGGCCGCTGCGGCGCATGCTATGCCGACATCGGTCAGGATCTGATGCCCACAGAGGAGCGCGGCAGCATCAGCTCCGTCCATCCCTCCGGATGGGTTCAGGCGGAATATGACTGCGTGGACGGCAAGGACCTCTACAACCGCTGCCACCTGATCGGCTTTCAGCTTACCGGCGAGAATGCCAATGAGCATAATCTTATCACCGGCACCCGCTACCTCAACGTAGACGGCATGCTTCCCTTTGAAAATCAGGTTGCCGATTACATCCGCGACACTGGGCATCATGTGCTCTACCGGGTCACGCCGGATTTTCGGGACAGCGAGCTGGTGGCGCGCGGGGTGGAAATGGAAGCTGCCAGCGTGGAGGACGACACCATTCGCTTCCATGTCTACTGCTATAATGTCCAGCCCGGCGTTATAATTGACTATGCCACCGGCGAAAGCCAGCTGACAGACTCTGATGCATCTGCTGCAGAAGCACCCGCAGCAACCGACGATGAAGCAGGGCATTATATTCTCAATACC
>CAJKSU010000147.1 GCA_905202605.1 uncultured Eubacteriales bacterium | reverse complement strand
ACTACTTCGGCACCATGCTGGTAAAGATGGGCAAGGCTGACTGCCTGCTGGGCGGCGCTACCTACTCCACCGCTGATACCGTTCGTCCCGCTCTGCAGCTCATTAAGACCAAGCCCGGCAACTCCATCGTGTCCTCCTGCTTCATCATGGTTCGTGATAAGGCTGACGGCACTCAGGAAAAGCTGGCAATGGGCGACTGCGCCATCAACATTCATCCTACTGAGGACAATCTGGTCGAGATCGCTCAGGAGACCGCAAAGTGCGCTGAGACCTTCGGCATTGATCCCAAGGTTGCGTTCCTGAGCTTCTCCACCAAGGGCTCCGCAAAGGACGACGAGGTAACCAAGGTTCAGAATGCTGTTGCCAAGGCCAAGGAAGTTATGACTGTTCCCGTGGACGGCGAGATGCAGTTCGATGCGGCCGTTGCTCCTGAGGTTGGTCAGCTGAAGTTCCCCGGCTCTCCTGTTGCCGGTCAGGCCAACACCTTCATCTTCCCCGACGTTACCGCCGGCAATATCGGCTATAAGATCGCAGCTCGTCTGGGCGGCTTCGCTGCTTACGGCCCCATTCTGCTGGGTCTGAACGCTCCCATCAACGACCTGAGCCGTGGCTGCAACGCCGATGAGGTCTATAAGATGGCTATCATCACTGCTGGTCTGGCTTAATCGCTGACTGCATAGCCTGTACATCCCGGCCCTGCTGCACGCTCTGCGGCAGGGTCGTATTCTTCTCAACTGGAGGTTCATCCATGGAGCAGTCCTTTTCCGTTCGCGTTACACATCTTACCCCCGGCGAGGTCATGCAGTCCATGCGCCGGATGATGCTGAAAACCTACCTGATCCTCTGGGCGGCGGTATATGCCGTTGTGCTGGCAGTGGCGCTGTTTCAGCACCGCTTTTCCGTGTTCACATGGGTCTGTCCCGGCGTGATTCTGATTCTGCTGGCGCTGGCCTACGAGTTCTCTGGGAGAAAGAATTACGGCCCCATGAAATATGACGAGGCCGTACTGGATTATGCCTTCACTCCGGAGGGCTACAGTCTGACCGTTGGAGAGCAGACCGTCACTTTCCCTTGGAAGCAGACCACACTCCGCCGAACCCACAGCAATTTTCTGTTGTATTCCGACAAGAAGAATTCCTCTGTGCTGCCCAAGCGCTGCCTCACCGAGGAGCAGGCAAAGCAGCTCCTCTCGTGGGCAGCTTCAAAGGAATAATATTCCTATCGAAACTGTATAGTTTCTACAGATTTTGCAGCCATGCAGCCGGAAAGATTGGATTCCAGTCTTCCGGCTGCTGCGGTATAATAAATACCACCATCGCGTTACCGCTGCAAAGGAGCATCTGTATGAATCAAAAAACAATTTGCGCCGCATTTCAGGCAAGCCTTCCGGTTATGGCAGGCTATCTTGTATTGGGCATGGGCTTCGGCGTTCTGCTTGCCGGCCGGGGCTACAGCTGGTTCTGGGCTTTCCTCATGTCCGCCACGATCTATGCGGGCTCCATGCAGTATGCCGCATTGGATCTGATTTCCGGCGGCGCAAGCCTGATTGCCTGCGCTCTGATGACCCTGATGATCAATGCCCGGCACTTCTTCTACGGCCTGAGCATGCTGGATAAATATCAGGACGCCGGGAAGAAAAGGCCCTATCTGATCTTCGCCCTCACCGATGAAACCTATTCTCTGGTCTGCACCCCCGCACCGGAGGGCGTTGACACCATCAGCTATTACTTCTGGGTTTCCCTGCTGAACCAAATCTATTGGATCGCGGGCAGTGTCATCGGCGGCATACTGGGGCCGATTCTGCCCTTTGATTCCACGGGGATGGATTTCGCCATGACAGCGCTGTTTGTGGTAATCTTTGTGGAGCAGTGGCTTTCGGCGAAAACCCATATCCCGGCGCTGCTGGGGCTTGGAATTTCACTGGGCTGCCTGCTGCTGCTTGGCCCATCGAATTTTGTCATTCCGTCCATGGTACTCATTACGCTGGCGCTGTGCGCCTGCCGCAGAGTATTGGAGGTGCGCCCCGAATGAAATACGCACTGATTCAAATTCTGGTCATGGCAGCCATCACTGCACTGCTGCGGTTCCTGCCGTTTCTGGCGTTCCCCGGCGGACGGAAGCGCCCCCAGATCATCACCTATCTCGGCACGGTACTCCCCTACAGCGTCATGGCAATGCTGGTAATCTACTGCCTCAAGAACGTATCTTTGATTGCTGCGCCCCACGGCATTCCGGAGCTTCTGGCAATCGTCGCCGTGGTCTGCCTCCACCTGTGGAAAAAGAACACCCTGCTGAGCATCTTCGGCGGCACCGTCTTCTATATGGCGCTGGTGCAGGTGGTGTTCGCATAATATTTACCCTAACGTACATACAAGCGCCGCGGCAGAGTAATTTTCTGCCGCGGCGCTTTTTTCTTCGCTACGATTGAGGCTTTAGTCCTCCCATGGACGAATGCGATAGGCAGCGCCGATCTCCTGACAGATTTTCCGGCACTGTGCCTCCTCCTCGTGGGTGATGGTGGTGTCTACGGTGGTCATAATAACCTTGATTCCCTGTGCCACGCAATTCTTCGCAAAATCCAGCATGCCCGGAAACGCCTTGTCTCCGAACTGACTGCGTACCAGCTTCTGATACTCTTCGGGATCAGGATCATTCAGAGAGATCGACACCACGTCGATGCAGTCCTTCAGCTCTCCGGAAATATCCCGTCCGGCGATCAAACTGCCCTGTCCGTTGGTATTGATGCGGATGGGCAGGGAGCACCAACTCTTCAGCCATTTGGCAACCTCCAACAGTACTGGCAGCGCACAGGTCGGTTCTCCGAACCCACAGAACACGATCTCCTGAAACTGACTCATATCCCACTTCCGGAACTCGTCCTCTACCTCCTGCGCCGTGGGTTCCCGCTCCAGCCAGAGACTGTGGCTCTCCCCCACATGATCCATGTTCTGCCGCAGGCAAAAGGTACATGCCGAAGAGCAGCGATTCGTGAGATTTACATAAAGTCCATTGTGGACACGATACAGAATTTCCATATTCAAAGACTCCTTAAAAATGTAGCTGACGAATGACTTCCTCAAAGCACACCCCGTCCGTTGTGGGAATCTCCAGCTCTGAGGAGCGCTTCAGGCAGGCACGGATAAATCCGGCAGCAGTTCGCACGCTCTTGGCAAACGGAACACCCCGTACTGCGCCCGCCGCTACAATGGACGCAAACACGTCTCCGGTACCAGAGCGCTGAGGGGCAATCCGCAGGATGCGCTGTACCGATGAGCCATAGTCTCGCTCATAGCAGTAGTTTTCCAGAAAGGAGCCACGGGATACTCCGGTAATTACCACCTTCTCCGGCCCACGGTCACAGAGCTTCTTTGCCAGCTCCAGCAGCTCCGCCTCAGAGAAATGCTCCTGATAAGGCGTTCCGGTGAGAATACATGCTTCCGTCACATTCGGGGTCAGGATATCCGCATACTGCACCAGCCGCCCGATGCCCTGACAAAGCTCCTCGGTATAGGTGGCGTACAGCTTTCCATAATCGCCCATCACCGGATCTACGATTACTGTGGTACGTTGGGTGGTAAACTCTGTTAAAAACTGCTCTACCAATTCAATCTGATATACAGAACCAAGGAATCCCGTAAGGATCCCCTCAAATTCCAGATCGAGCTTTTTCCACTCCGCCATATAGGACGACATGGAATCGGTGAAATCCTTGACATAAAAGCTCTCAAAGCCCGTATGATTGGAGAAAATAGCGGTGGGCAGTGGGCAGCACTGGATTCCAAGGTGAGAGATCAGCGGCAGCGCCACAGCAATGGAGCATCTGCCAAAGCCGGAAAGGTCATTGATGACCGCAATTTTTTTCTGGTGATTATGGGACAAGGGACGGTTCCCCCTTTCAGAATTATGCCGCCGGAAACGCCAAAGGCTCCCCCGGACGGGGGAGCAGTGACCCCGACGCTCAGTTGAGCGCCGGATTTCTTTTACTGTGCTGCGGTGAGTTTTTTTGTCAGTCCGGCAGCCTCCAGCGCAGCGGCAATCACATAGAATAGGATAATGCCAACCATGCCCTCTGCGGTCAGGCCGGGAATTTGGGTTGCGCCGGTAATGACTGAGCCATAGAGGATTGATCCGCCGATGAAATAGCCAACGACCATTACTACAATGCCGGCAATAACCGCCAGCAGCGTCCGTACCGAGCGAACCCGTGCAGTTTCGCCCTTTTTCTTCGCAATCAGCGCTACCACCAGCCCCATAATGCTTTTGATGATCAGCGTGGGAAGTACCCACTCCGGGTAGCCCAAAAGATCAGAGATAGCAGAGCCGACTCCGCCTGCAAACGCGCCGATCCATGGATCAAAAAACACGCCGAACAGAAGGATCATGCAGTTGCCAAGGTGGGCATAGCCCAGAGGTATGGGGAATTTAAACACACTGGTGCAGATGCATACCAACGCCGCCCCCAGTGCAGCTGTGGTAAGCCGACGGACATTTTGATCCATAAGTTTTCTCCTGCTTTCAAGATAGGATTTCAGGAGATTTGCGCAAACCTTTGATGCACTAAAGTATACACACATTCTGATATTTCATGAAGTATCAGTTTTTTAATATTTTATGGTATCAGTTTCATCTTAATGTTGACAAAGTCTCTGCTCTGCGGTATCATACTGTTTCAGAATGATTCACTTTGTGAACAATTATACCATCGAGAAAGGTCGTTTCCTATGCATAATCTCCGTGCGCTGACCTGTCGGGCAGTGCTTCAAGTCCTCTACCGCGGCATTCGCGTGCTGTCCCATGCCGACAGCCGGGTTCGTCAGGAGCTTCTGTCTCTGCCGGAGGGGCGCACCGTCCGCTTCGCCGTTTCCCCGAAGCCCGATGCCCCCAGTCTCACATTTACCGTACTGGATGGCACCATCCAAAAGGCCCCCGGAGCCGCCGAGGTGGACATTGAGATCGTATTCAAAAATGAAAAAATGGCATTTCGGGTGTTTACCGGACGAATGGGCATCTCGGGCGCCTATGCCGCCCATGCTTTTACCCTCCGGGGCAATATCAACGAAACCATGGGCATTGTCCGGATCATTGATCTGGTGGAGGCCTATCTATTCCCCGGCTTTATGACCCGGCGGATTCTCCGGGAGCTGCCAAAAAAGCAATGCCCCGCCACGCTCGTTTATCTTCGATTGATTCCTGCCCTTTGATCCACTATAATAAAAATAAAGGAGAAACCGATATGCTCCCTATGTATTATGAATACCACAACCCGGTAAAGATTCTCTCCGGTGAGGCTGCTCTGGAAAACATCCCCTACGAGCTGCATGCACTGGACGCCCACGCGCCGCTTCTGCTCAGCGATCAGGGACTGCAAAAGATTGGTGCGGTAGATACGGTGCTGCGCGCCATTGCGCCCGTTGTCCCCAAGGCGGTTTTTACCGACATCCCCGCCGACAGCTCGGTTGCCGTGGTCAACCGCATTGCCGCCTATTATCAGGCGCAGGGCTGCGACAGCATTCTTGCCGTAGGCGGCGGCAGCGTCATCGACACCGCAAAGGGTGTCCGGATGGTCATTGCTCAGAACACCGATGACATTGAGTCCCTGATGGGCTGCGAGGTACTCACCGCCGGACGGCACATACCCTTTCTCGCCGTCCCCACCACCGCAGGAACCGGCAGTGAGGTTACACCGGTGGCGGTGATCTCCAATCCGGAAAAGCAGGTAAAGCAGGAGTATATCTCCGCTCATCTGCTGCCGGACGTCGCGATCCTCGACCTGCGAATGACCATGACCCTGCCTCCAAGGGTAACCGCCTCCACCGGCATTGACGCGCTGTGCCACGCCATCGAAAGCTTCACCTGCCTCCAAAAGAACCCCATGTCCGATGCCTATGCCGCCGGAGCGATCCCCATGATTCTCCGCAGTCTTCCCATTGCCGTATCCCACCCCGGCAATAAAACCGCCCGAATGGCCATGGCAAACGCCAGCCTGATGGCAGGCACCGCCTTTGGGAATTCCATGGTGGGGCTGGTGCATGCCATCGGTCATGCACTGGGCGGGGTGTGCCACGTGGCCCACGGAGACGCCATGAGCATTCTGCTGCCCCATGTGATGGCATACAATCTGGACAAATGCCGGGAAAGCTACAGTGCGCTGCTGCTCCATCTCTCCGGACCGGAGGTATATTGCAGCACCCCCGCAGACCGGCGGGCGGAAAAGGCCGTGGATGTGGTGACGCAGTTTGTCGCTTCCTTCGCTCCTTGCGGTCTTCCCATGACCCTGCGGGATACCGGTCGGGTGGAGCCTGCGCAATTCCGTCAGGTGGCGGAAACCGCCATCTCCGATGGGGCGATTCTGGTCAATCCCAAGGCGGCGGGCATACCGGAAATTATGAACATTCTAAAGGAGGCATTCTAATGGAGCTTTCCGCGCTCATGGAAGCCCAAAAGCGCTATTACCGCACCGGCGCAACCCGGAGCCTTGCATTCCGGGAACTGATGCTGGACAGTCTGTATCGGAAGATCCGGGAAATGGAACCGGAGATCAACGCCGCCCTCCAAGCCGATCTGGGGAAAAGCGCCTTTGAGAGCTATATGTGTGAAACCGGCCTGACCCTCAGCGAGCTCTCCTATATGAAAACCCACCTCCGGGATTTCGCCGCAAAAAAGCGGGTGCGGACGCCGCTGGCGCAGTTTCCCTCCCGAAGCTATGTTATAAAGGAGCCGTACGGCTGCGTGCTGATTATGAGCCCATGGAACTACCCCTTTATGCTGACGCTGGAGCCGCTGGCAGACGCCATTGCCGCCGGAAATACAGCGATCCTCAAGCCCAGCGCCTATTCCCCCGCCACCTCCGCTGTGATCAAAAAGCTCATCGGCGCGGTATTCCCGGAGGAATATGTTGCGGTCATTGAGGGCGGCAGAGCCGAAAACCAGAGCCTCTTAGAGCAGAAGTTCGACTATATCTTCTTCACCGGCGGCACCGCCGTTGGAAAGCTGGTGCTGCAAAAGGCCGCCGAGCATTTTACCCCGGTGACGCTGGAGATGGGCGGGAAAAGCACCTGCATCGTGGACCAGACCGCCAATCTTAAAGTCGCCGCCAGGCGCACCACC
>CAJKSU010000146.1 GCA_905202605.1 uncultured Eubacteriales bacterium | reverse complement strand
ACGAGAAGTGCCCCCGGTTCGAGCGTGCTTATCAGTCCCCCCGCGCTATGCTGGCGAAGTTCGACGCTCACGCAGCTGCAAAGAAGTAATTTCTATTGTGATACTCCCCCTCGTACCCCCCGGTGCGGGGGGGAGTCCTTGCATCCCCCGCCAAATTGTATTCCGGCGAGGACACAGATTTGGCCTGTATCCTCGCCGGAGGACATTTTGTCCTGATCCAATCTTATTATTAGGAGTGTTTTACAATGGCTCATCTGAACCGCAAGATCGGTATTCCTTCCTTTGACATGACCGGTAAGACCGCTATCATCACCGGCGGCACTCAGGGTCTGGGCTTCGGCATGGCATGCGCGCTGGCCGCTTATGGCGCCAACGTTGTCATCACCGCCCGTACCGCCCGCAAGGTTGAGGACGCTGTGGCTGACCTCAACGAGAACTACTGCAAGGGTGGCCGTGCATTCGGTATCCCCGCTGACTCCAGCAAGGCCGAAAACGTAAAGATGGTGATCGATAAGACCGTAGAGGAGTTCGGCGCTCTGGACATTCTCATCAACAACGCTGGCATTTCCGGCCCCACCGCTCTGGTGGTCGAGACTCGTGAAGGTCGCCCTGAGTACACCCCCGAAGACTTCTCCAAGGTTCTGGCTACCAACCTCACTGGCACCTTTATGTTCTGCCAGGAGGCTGCTCGTCAGATGATCAAGCAGAATGCTACCAATGGCAAGAAGGGCGGCAGAATCATCATCACCGCTTCCGTGGGCGGCTTCATCGGCGGCAAGGGTGTTGTTGGCTACGGCGCTTCTAAGGCAGGCTGCCTGAGTCTGGCTCGTACGCTGGCAAACAATTTCGGCCGTGAGAACATCACCGTCAACTGCATCTGCCCCGGCTATGTTGTCACTCCTCTGAACGAAGAGTTCTTCGTTGACGCTGAGGGCAACTTCACCGACTACTACAAGAAGCAGTCCAAGTCCACCTCCGTGCGCCGTCTTGGCACCATCGAGGAGATTGCCGGCCCCGTTCTGGCAATGTGCTCCGACTCCTTCAGCTACATGACCGGCTCCTATATTCTGGTAGACGGCGGTCAGTCCATCCCCGCAGAATAATCGTTTCTACATACGAAAGGAGCCTACGCTATCATGGAGTACGCTAACATTATCTATACCGTAGATAACGGTATTGCTACCATTCAGCTCAATCGCCCCAAGGCCCTGAACGCTCTGAACTCCGAGATCAACGCCGATATCATGGCTGCCATCAACGAGGTCAAGGCGGATCCCTCTGTCCGCGTTCTTATTATGACCGGTTCCGAGCGTGCATTCGCCGCCGGTGCCGACGTCAAGGAGATGGCAGAGGCAACTCCCCGCTATGCCCGTGAGTTCTGCGGCCTCGCCATTGAGATCAACAACATTCTGGAGTCTCTGCCCATCCCCACCATCGCTGCGGTTGGCGGCTTTGCGTTCGGCGGCGGCTGTGAGATGACTCTGGCCTGCGACTTCCGCGTTGGCGGCAGCCGCACCACCCTGTCCTTCCCTGAGGTTGGTCTGGGCATTATCCCCGGCGCCAACGGCTGCGCCCGTGCTACCGCCATTGTCGGCCCCGCAAAGGCAAAGCAGCTGGTTATGCTCACCGAGATGGTTCCCGGCAAGCAGGCTTACGATCTGGGTCTTCTCAACTGGTATGTTGAGGGCGACGCAGAACTGAACGCCAAGGCTGCTGAGGCCAAAAAAGCATTCAAGGCTGCGAAGAAGGCCGGTGCTGAGAACCTCGACGAGCTGAAGGCTGCCAACAAGGCTGCTGAGGCTGCTGCTGCGAAGGCTGAGTACGACGCCATCTATGCCAAGGCCGTTGAGGTTGCTAAGACCCTCATGACCAAGCCCGCCTGCGCTCTTGCTTCCGCAAAGGCCGCCATCAACAAAGCTGCCATTGAGACCATCGCTGCCGGTAAGGCCGCCGAGACCACCGAATTCACCCTTCTGTTCAACACCCATGACCAGAAGGAAGGCATGGCTGCCATGATTGAGAAGCGCCCTGCCGTCTTCACCAATAACTAACTGAAAAAACAGGGTACTTTCCGCTGGAAGGTACCCTGTTTTTGTCGGATGCTAGTTGACATTTTGCCCTTTTCCTGAGATAATATTGAGTGAGTGAGAGCGCACGCGTTCTCATGGGAGGCAGGCTGTTCTGTCCCCTGAAATCATTACATAAAGGAGTCTTATTTACCATGGCTATTGAAACTATTGCCGTCCTCGGCGCTGGCCAGATGGGTTCCGGCATCGCTCAGATCGCCGCTGCCAATGGCTACAAGGTCATCATGCGTGACATCAAGCAGGAGTTCTGCGACAAGGGTGTTGCCACCATTAAGAAGGGTCTTGACAAGCAGGTTGCGAAGGGCAAGACCACTCAGGAGGCTGCTGACGCCATCATGGCGAACATCTCCACCACCGTTGAGCTGGAGGGCGTTGCTCCCGCTGACTTCGTGATCGAGGCAGTTCCCGAAATCATGAGCCTGAAGCAGGACACCTTTAAGCAGCTGGGCGAGATCTGCAAGCCTGATGCGATTCTCTGCACCAACACTTCCTCCATGTCCATCACCGAGATTACCGGTGCCTGCAAGAACCCCGAGCGCTGCATGGGCATGCACTTCTTCAGCCCCGTATACGCTATGAAGCTGGTTGAGATGATCCGCGCTGAGAAGACCTCCGACGCTACCGTCGAGGCTGTCCGCGAGGTTTCCAAGAAGATGGGCAAGGTTCCCGTTTTCTTTCTGATTGTGACCCCGAACTTCATTGAAAACCCTTGCCTCTTCACCTTGATGCTCAACGCCACTCACGTTGAGCAGGACGGCGTTGCTACCATCGACGATATCGACACCGCTATCAAGCTGGGTCTGAACCATCCCATGGGCCCCTTCGAGATGATGGATCTGTCCGGTCTGGACACCTTCCCCCATGTCACCGAAATTCTGGAGAAGCTGCCCGTTACCTCTTGGGCTTGCCCCGAGTCCGTAAAGGCTAAGATTGCCGAGGGCAAGTATGGCCGTAAGTCCGGCGAAGGCTGGCACAAGTACAACTAATTGTACGCTTAATCCAATAAGCATTTTGGGAGAGCGCTCCCGCTCCCCGTTTCCCCTATCATATGATTGGAAAGGATGCGTTAAGCATGAATGTAAAAGACATCAAGACCATTGCCATGTATGGCGCTGGCACCATCGGCGGCGGCTTCGCTGCATACTTCGCACTCAAGGGCCTGAACGTAAACGTCTACGTTCGTTCCGAGGCTTCTAAGGAGCGCGCACTGCCCCACATTCAGGGTCCCATCGACACCTACGTAAAGTACGGCATCATTGATGACGGTCAGAAGATCTGGGACAAGATCAAGATCACCACCGATCCTGCTGAGGCCTTCACCGGCGTATACTTCGTTCAGGAGAACGGCGCTGAGAATCTGGAGCAGAAGCATCAGATGGTTGCTGTGATGGAGCAGTACCTGCCTGAGGATGCTATCATCGCTTCCTCCTCCTCCGGTACCCCCGTTACCAAGATTGCTTCCGAGGCAAAGCATCCTGAGCGTATCGTTGTTGGTCATCCCTTCAATCCCGCTTACCTGCTGCCCCTGATCGAGATCTGCGGCGGCGAGAAGACCAACCCCGCTGTGATCGAGGCCGCTCGTGAGTTCTACAAGATGTACGATAAGGCTCCCTGCGTTCTGAAGAAGGAGAAGAACGGCTTTATCGCAAACCGCCTGATGCACGCTCTGTGGCGTGAGGAGATCGCTCTGGTTACCGAGGGCGTTTGCTCCATGGCTGACGCTGACGACGCTTGGACCTTCGGCCCCGGCATTCGTCTGGCTGCATTCGGCCCCGCTATGAACTATGAGCTGGGCGGCGGCGATTTGGGCCTCAAGGGCTGCGCAATCAAGTTCGGCGCTATGACCGACGCTGTATTCGCTGACATCTCCGACATGAAGAAGGTTCCCGACACCTGGGCTGACCAGTCCGGCGAAGAGATCATCACTGAGATGGCTGACTTCCCTGAGGTCATTGGTCACACCAAGCCCCAGATTGCTTCCTTCCGTGATAACCTCATCATCAACGTGCTGAAGATGCACGACAGAATGTAATTTCTGTTTTTTATCTGCCCCGGATTTTCCGGGGCAGATTTTTATTTACTTTTCTCCGGCAATCTGGCATAATTAAAGCTGCTGATTCGAGAGAAAACGAAAGGAAGGATGCAGAAATGATTGGTTCCGCACTAAAAAAGCTGGCTGCCAAAAATGGCCTTACCATCTCCGACGGCATCGCCTTCGGCAGCTATCAGGGCTATGCCATCAGCCTGTCCGAGGGCAGCGGCTATAAGCTGCTCACCGTCTCCACCCACCTGACCGACACCGCCATCCAGTGGCTGCAAAGCCAGCTGGGCGCCCACAACCTCACCAAGGAGTTCCGGGTCCGGGACACCCAATTCGACGCCACCGGAATTCAGGTGGTATTCAACGACAATCCCGGCACCATGAAGCGCTTCGAGGCGTTTCTCCAGTGGTTCTTCCCGCTGCTCAGTCAGTCCGGCGCTTCCGGCTACACCGCCTGCTGCCGCTGCGGTCAGCCCTTTGGCGGCGAGGAAAGCTGGAAAATGATCGGTGACCTCCCCATGCACATCCACCCCGCCTGTGCGGAAGCATTGCTGCGTACCGCAGATCAGGAACGGGAGGCCGAGCTGCGCTCCGGCTCCTACGGAAAGGGTCTTCTGGGCGCACTGCTGGGCGGTCTGATCGGCGCGGCGCTTTGGGCGCTGATCCTGTATCTCGGTTACATTGCCAGCGTCGCAGGGCTTGTGATCGGTCTTCTGGCAGAGCTGTTCTACGAGAAATTCGGCGGCAAAAACGGAAAGGTAAAAATCCCGATTCTGCTGCTCGCAGTTGTATTCGGCGTTGTTCTGGGAACCATTGCCGGAGACGCCCTGCAAGCCGCATCCATGATCTCCAGCGGCGATCTGTTCGCCGATTACAGCGACATCTTCCCGCTGCTTCTGGACAACTATTTCTATAATGCCGAATATACCGCCGCCGTCAACGAAAACCTCCTGATGGGTCTGGTCTTTGCGATTCTCGGCGTTGCCGGTACGCTCTACAAGGCCTATAAGGACACCAAGCAGCTCAAGTCCAAGGATATGTGATCCCGCATTTTATCCGCTCCGGCTCTCCGGAGCGGATTTTTCTGTTTACAACGTCCGACTTTCCTGCCATAATAGAAGCGGAATCCCACCGTTATGGTCTTTCCCACCAGAAAGGAGTATACACATGAATACAAAGGTTCTCCATGATATCACCTGCGGTCTGTATCTGCTGGCCTCCCGCAGCGGGAGCAGCCGCAGCGGATGCATCATTAACACGGTCATGCAGGTCACCTCCAAGCCCCTGCGCATCACCGTTACCGTCAACAAGGCCAACTATACCCACGATCTCATTGCTCAGTCCGGGGTATTTACCGTTTCCCTGCTGGATCAGTCCGCCCCCTTCGGCCTGTTTCAGCACTTCGGCTTCCAGAGCGGACGGAATACGGACAAGTTTCAGGATCTCAGCATCAAGGAGGATTCTAACGGTGTCCCCTATCTCACATGGGCCTCCTGCGGCTATCTGAGCTGTAAGGTGGTATCCTCCATGGATCTCGGCACCCACACCCAGTTTCTTGCCGATGTTGTGGAATGCGACGTGCTGCCCGGCGGAGCGCCTGTGAGCTATGCTTATTATCAGGAGCGCATCAAGCCCAAGCCGCAGCCGCAGTCTACAGTAAAGGGCTGGCGCTGCACCATCTGCGGCTATATCTACGAGGGTGAAACCCTGCCGGAGGACTTTATCTGTCCCCTCTGCAAGCACGGTGTGGAAGCCTTTGAGAAAATCGAATGATACTGACTGCCGTCCCGGAAGTGCTCCGGGGCGGCAGTTCGTTTCCGCATTTTGTTATTTCTATACAAATCACATTTGTAATTTTAATACACCTTCTATATTGTGTTTTATGTTCATCCTCTGTATAATTTAATTACATTATATCAATTGAACAGGAGGATGTATATGAAACGAATCAGCCTGATACTATGTATGCTGCTTTGTCTGTCCGGCTGCGTTCAGCCAAAGGCAGCCCCTTCCGGCTATACGCCCGCCTATTCTGTCAGTATCATCCCCTTTGAAGCGGATATTTCATCCTTTTACCGCATCTTTGGCAACGGCTCCCTTACGCTGGGTGTCGCCGTTCGGAACTATGACAAGGGGACATCGGACACCTGCTATGCGCTGGAGTGCGTAAGCGGCAGTGTTACTTCCAGTTACCTGTTTGCCCCGGAGCATCTGTTTTGGGGAACCTGTCTTGGGATCGACGGGCAGAACGGCATCTGGTATCAGGGACAGGATGCCCAGACATCTACCCATCTCGTCCGCTACAACACCTCCGGCACAGAGCTTCTGAACATTGACCTGGGCGATCAGCTGCCCCTGGACGCCGTCTATGCCTTCTCCTGGGATTCCGACTCCTATTATTTTCTGGCGCGGGGAAATGACGATGCCTGGCTGATTCGGTTTGACCCCAATGGTCAGGAGCTGTTCCGTCGTTCCCTTGCGGAATACGCCAAGGACACCGTCGGTTATCTGGACGTGGAGGAGGACTGGCTGGAGGATCTGGAAGGACGGGAAGGCGAGCCGCTGCTGGAAATGCTGTTTCCGCAAGGCCCCGTCAATCAGCTCGGTCTGCTCCGCTTTCAGGACGGCAGCGTGGGCATGATGATCCGCCGTCAGTCCCCCATAGACGCGGAAGCCTACGGCATCATCTGCACGCTGGAGGATAATTGTAGCCGTGCCGTACCGCAGTACGCCTACGAGCTGGAAACCGAATACAGCATCTGCCTGTGTACCTATTTTGAATCGGCTACACCGGACTACGACCTGCTGGTAACCAGCGTCCACGGACTGTATGGAATTAACCTTCAAAAACAGGACAAAACCCTTCTGCTGACCTGGGAGGATGCGGATTACAGCCCTGTCGAGCTATCAGACTCGATTTTCCCCAGCCTTCCTCCACGAGCCTGCCCCGCCCCAGGCGGCGGCCTATGGTTCTTTAAGGCCGAGTCGCTGGTGCAGCTCAGCCCCACCGCATAAAAACATCCGGCGCAGTGCTTTCACTGCGCCGGACTTTTTATCTCATCAATCATTCT
>CAJKSU010000145.1 GCA_905202605.1 uncultured Eubacteriales bacterium | reverse complement strand
CCTTCATGCTGTAGCTGAGCCTTGCCTTGGCAAAAATCACGTCCAGTGCCACCAGATTGTCATAGCTCTGGGTAATGGTCTCCCGGTGGGCAGCGGCTTCGGCGGACAGCTCCGCTAAAATCCGTTCGATTTCCTTCTTCTCTTTAATCAGCAGCTCCCGCAGCTCATTGTTCGCCTGTACCGCCTGCATCGGCTCCACAAAGAAGGTGCCGCCGCTGGAAGATACGTCGTGAACCATGCCGGGAATGGAGTTTTTATACTCGCTGCGCAC
This sequence comes from uncultured Eubacteriales bacterium, assembly GCA_905202605.1. GTDB lineage: Bacteria > Bacillota > Clostridia > Oscillospirales > Oscillospiraceae > HGM13006. Next base: position 6,986 of record CAJKSU010000145.1, on the reverse strand, counting down.
CGGCACCACGTACCGATCCCCCCGCATCGTGATGATCGGTTCCCGCAGGAATTTGGAATAGCTGGGGGAGGAAATGATCTTTTGCAGGCTCTCCCGCACCTTTGCACCGGTCTGACGCATATGCCGCCGAATATCGTTCAGGGCAGGGCTGGCGCTGTCCGCGATCTCTTCCTCGCTGATGATGGCGTTTGTAATTTTATCCTCTAAAAAGCGGTTGGGGGTCAGCGCCCAGAAATAGCCGTCCAGAGAGCCGGTTTCGATCCCGTCCCCCTCCCCATAGGCCTTAACGCTCCGGGTGGCCCGAAGCACTCCGGCAATGCGCAGGAGCTCCGCCGTATTGAGGCTGCCGCCGCAATCCGCCCGCTCCAGCGATGGCTTTACATTCTTTACGTCACGAAACGCCGGATTGCCCTTCAGCTCCACCATATGGCAGGCGTCGGACGTCTCCTTTAACAGCCGGGTGACCTCCTCCGCATCCGCGGTGGGCAGAAGATGGAGCGCCTGCTCCTTCCCTTCCGGCGTGACGCAACATTCTGACAGCATCTCCAGAACCCGATCCAGCTCCAGAGTATGCAGTGATTTTTCATATAGCTCGTTCATTCTCGATTCCTCATGATGTGGTAAACAATCGTTTGTAAAAGTCCAGAGCATAGAAGCTCTGATCCAGCTGACAGAGCAGATATCGCTCTGTGACCGCACCCAGCTCCTTCAGCAGCTTTTCCGGCAGGGTAAAGGAAAACAGCCGCTTTGCCGGGCAGTGCAGAATATGCTCCATGGCATCCAGTACACCCTGACTAAGCTGCACCCCATCTTGGGTGCAAAGCTCCTTCCGGCAGTCCTCGCACAGCATGCCGCCCTCCTGAAAGCAGAAAAACCGCGTGTTCTCCTCCCCGCAGACGGCGCAGCCAGACAGCTCCGGATAGTACCCCGCCAGCGCCATAAGCCGCAGCTCAAAGGCCGCTTTGACCAGCGGCTGGGGCTTTTTCAGCTGATCCAGCGCATACAGGCTGTTGAGTCCCAGAGACAAAAGCTCCGGGCTGACCTGATCCTGATCGGAGATGCAGGAAAGCAGCTGGGCAAAATAGGAGCCTAGGGATAAAAGCTCAATGTCCTGCCGCAGCCCCATAAACATCTCCAGCGGCTCCGCCTCGTTGACGGTATAAAAGCCGTTCTTTTCAAACAGGGTCAGCTCGCTGTAGCACAGGAGCTGACAGCCGCTTCTCAGGGGGCTGTTTTTCCGCCGGACGCCCCGCGCCTTGACGGTGATCCGTCCCATATCTCCGGTGAGCACGTCCAGCAGCTTATCGCTTTCTTTATACTGAGTCTCCCGCAGAATCAGCCCTTTGGTCGTGTAAAACATAACGTGTATGTAGACTGCGCCGGTCAGGCCTCGGCCTGATGCGCAGCTTTGGCATAGCTAAGATAGTCCTCCGGCGCGCCCGATGCCTCAAACGCCGCCCATAGTTCCTCCAGATTCATCGCTGTTTCCTCCGCATATAGTATCCGCCGTGGGAATCGTCCCATACCCGGCAGTTATTGGTCCCGATAACCGAAATTTTTCAGCAGGAAATCGCTGTCCCGCCAGTTCTCCTTAACCTTCACCCAGCAGCGAAGGTACACCTTGGTACCCATAAATTTTTCGCAGTCGTTCCGTGCCATGGTGCTGATTTTTTTCAGCATCGCACCGTTTTTGCCGATGATAATGCCCTTATGGCTGGCCTTTTCGCAGTAGATCACCGCTTCAATGTCGATGATGCCGGAATCCTCCCGCTCCGAGAACTTCTCGATCTCCACCGCCGTGCCATGGGGAACCTCACGATCCAGACACCACAGGAGCTTTTCCCGGATGATCTCCGCCATGACCTGCTTCTCCGGCTGGTCGGTTACCATACCGTCGGGGAACAGCTGGGGACCGGGTGCGGCATACTTCTTTACCTCGTCAAACAACTCGTCGATCCCCTCACGATTTCGGGCGGAGATCGGTACGATCGCAGCAAAGTCCATGGCCTGAGAATAGGCAGCGATTACCGGGAACAGCTGCTCTTTATTCTCCAGCGTGTCGATCTTATTGATGACCAGGATCACCGGGATTCCGGCGTCCTTCATGCTGTCAATGAGAATGGATTCCTGAGTGCCAACTGAAGCGATGGGTTCCACCAGCAGCAGGATCGCATCCACGTCGGTGATGCTCTCCTTGACCACGTTGTCCATGTAATCACCCAGCTTGTTCCGTGCCTTGTGATAGCCGGGCGTGTCCATAAATACAATCTGAGTATCGTCCCGGTTCACTACCGCAGAGATACGGTTGCGGGTGGTTTGGGGCTTATTGGAGACAATGGCGATCTTCTCCCCCGCCAGCGCGTTGGTCAGGGTGGACTTTCCCACATTGGGGCGGCCCGCAATGGTCACCATAGCCGATTTGGTAATATTCATAAGCGTTTCCTCACTTTTTCTGATTTCGTTGTATGTTAGACGGAAGAAAAACAAATATTCCGCCGATTGGGATCAAAAGAATGGCTGTGATCCATGAGATCGGATATTCCGCAAAGGTCCTTTGCACCTGACTGAGATAGCCGCCCCCGAAAAAGATCACCAGCGCCAAGAGCATCGAGCCAATGGCGGAAACCAATACCGCCCCCGCCGCCGCATCCTTGGCGTCCCGGAGCCACGGACGCTTCTCCGTGGTGATCCCATCGCAGATGCGCTCCAACGCAGAATTCACCAGCTCCAGAGAGATCACCGCCATGCAGCACAGCAGCTCCAGACAGACATGGGTGAGTGACATGCGCATGATCCACGCAAACAGCAGCACATAGCAGGCAGCCACCAGATGAATCCGCAGATTCCGCTGGGTACGGATCGCCCAGCCGATGCCCCGGAAGGCATAGCCAAAGGAGCGAAGCAGCTTTTTCCCTTCCTCCATGTTCTGCTCCTATCGGGGGATATTCAGGTATTCCATGATGGCGTCTTCTCTGGCACGCATCTGCTTTTTCATCGGCCCCTCGTCCAAATGGTCATAGCCCAGAAGATGCAGCACAGAATGCACCGTCAGGTAGCCGGTCTCCCGCTCCTGACTATGTCCGAACTCCTCCGCCTGAGATTTGATTTTCTCCACCGACAGCGCCATATCCCCTAATGGCAATAGGCTGGAGCCGGGATCCAGCAGGTCGGAAACGTCCTCCGGAAACTCTCCCGGTGTCAATTCAAACATGGGGAAGGACAGCACGTCCGTCTCCCGGTCTACGTCCCGAAGCTCCCGATTAATCTCCCGAATGCCGGGATTATCGGTGAGCAGGACATTGATCTCGCAGGGAACCGTGACCCCCTCCTGCTCCAGCGCCCCGCGGATGCAGCGCTTGATGTGCGCCGTCAGCGCAGGGGTATTGATGTGTGGAATGTCGGAATGCACGGAAATTTGATGCTTCATTTCTGATACGTCCTTTTATAAGTTCTCCCCTGAGGGGCTTTTTCCCGTTTGGCTTCTGCCTTTTCATAGGCGGTAATGATCCGCTGCACCAGCACATGGCGCACCACGTCCTGCGCGGTCAGGCGGCAGATGGCGATATCCTCCACCCCGTCCAGCACACGAACGGCGTCCTTGAGGCCGCTGACCTTATCCCCCGGCAGGTCGATCTGGGTCACGTCGCCGGTGATGACAATCTTGGAGCCAAAGCCCAGCCGGGTCAGGAACATCTTCATCTGCTCCCGCGTGGTGTTCTGTGCCTCGTCCAGAATGATAAAGCTGTCATCCAGCGTGCGTCCGCGCATATAGGCCAGAGGCGCAACCTCAATGTTGCCCTTTTCCAGATATTTATTATAGCTTTCTGTTCCCAGCATTTCAAACAGTGCGTCATACAGAGGGCGGAGATAGGGATCGACCTTGTTCTGCATATCTCCGGGCAGGAAGCCCAGCCGCTCTCCCGCCTCCACAGCGGGACGGGTCAGAATAATCCGGTTGACCTCGCGGGCGCGGAAGGCCGCCACTGCCGCCGCCACCGCCAGATACGTTTTGCCTGTACCGGCGGGACCGACGCCCAGAGTAATGGTATTGTGCTCAATGGCCTTCATATACTGCTGCTGGCCCAGAGTCTTAGCCTTAATGGGCTTCCCCTTGGCAGTGATACAGATTACATCCTTGGTCAGCTCCGAGATTTTTTCTTCCTGACCTGCACGTACCAGACCAACGACATAGCGTACATTCTGCTCACCAATGGCCTCGCCTTTGGCTGCCAGCTGTATCAGTCCTTCCAGAACCCTTGCCGCCAGCTGAGCGTCCTCGTCCTCTCCGCTGACCTTCAGCTCGGTGTCCCGGTTTAATACCGTCACGCCAAACTCCTGTTCAATGATCCTGATATTTTCGTCCAGCGAACCGAATACATTGATGATCTGCTCCATCCGCTCCGCATGAATAATCTGTTCCGCCATAGACTCTACCCTTCAATCCTTGATTTCGGCTGCCACGCCGATTTCCTCCTGACACTCCGCCGTCCCGGTCATATGGTAACAACCCAGCCGTTGCCGTAGCCGCGTGCGCATGCCTTGAATGCTCCCCGCGGTCATGCCGCCCAAAAGCTGCTCCCGCACGCACATCTCCAGCAGGGCTTCCGCCGATTCTGATTCCATCGGCTGCGCCCTTTGCGTATATTCCCGGAATACCGTGACGGTAAGGCTCACCGGAAGGGTATAGCCCCCCGGCAGGGTCAGAGGTTTTACTGTGGTCATTTTATCATAGTTACCATAGGAAATTCCACTGGTTTTATAGAAATTTATCTGCTTTTTGCCGAAAGTTACCGCAAAAACTCTGGTTTCTCGCCCGGTTGCCTGCTTATACGTCATTTCCTCCGGCAGAACGGCCTCCACCGGGTTCCATGTGCGGGCATAGACCTCGCCCTCGGCTCTGGTCACCATCACGGTCTTGTCCAGATTGGTCACCCCGGACACCAGCACCTCCCCTTTCGTCACCAAATCACCGGGGCGCACCTCCGGGGTACCGCCGGTGACGGTCACAGAAGTAATCAGCCCGTCCTTTGCCGCCAGAATATTGGCAGGCGCGGCGCTGCCGGAGATCACAGGCTTCTCCTCCCGTTCCCGGACGATCACCTCCGCCACGCCGCCATGGGTATTGACCGTCACAAACCGCAGGTTTGGAAGCTGGGACAGCATCCGGTTTTTCAGCAGATTCAAATCAATGGAATCCACGGGCGTAAAGAAGCCTACCCCGCAGGATTCCAGCGTCTCCAAAATCACCTGATCCGGGATCGTGGTATTCCCGCTGACCCGAAAGAACAGGGTATGCCCCTGCACCCAGAACACAAACACCGTCAGCAACCCCAGCCAAACCGGAAGCAGCAGCCGCCATCCCATAGCTTGGAGCGTTGGAAGCATTCCCGACGTCTCCACCACCTCTATCTGGCACATGGTCTTTTTCCCGATCTGCCTTGCCTCCCGGAGTGCTTCCCCCGAAATGGTCAGGCAGGCCGTCAGGTCGTCCTCCCTTCGGTAATCCCGAAAGCGAACTCCCGCCGCAGCCAGCCCGGTCAAAATATCCTCCGGACACGCACCGGTCACCCGGAGCCGCACTGTTCCCCGCAGCCCCAGCAGCCTTGCACCGGTCATCGAATATACTCCAGTTCACGAAGATAGCCCCGGATCAGCAGTTCATGGGCTGTCATGGTGACAATGCTAAGGTCTTCCCCCCGGAGCCGCACGGCGCAGTCCGGCAGATCCACAATGATCTCGCTGTTGCTGTACATGCGGATGCCCTTCTGCCCGGACAGTAGGATCTGCCGTCCCCCTGTGATCTCCACCAGAGACGCGCCCATCACCTGACTGGGCAGATTCATCTGCTCCATGCCCCGCTGCAGCTGCCCCTTCGGATCCAAGCCCATGCCATCACCCCCGAAACACTCTATGCGCCTTAGGCAAGTTTCATCACCCGTGCGCATATTCTTTTCTGAGGTGATCGCATGAGCAGGCTTCTCTGGCGTCCGCGCTTCCGGGACGGGATCTTTTCCATGGCGGTGCTGTTGATGGTTGCCGCCCTGATCCTGTTTCCAAAGCAGTCCGTTGCCGCTGCCGTAGACGGCGTGCAGCTATGTTTCAACGTAATTCTGCCGTCACTATTTCCTTTTTTTGTCGTATCAACCCTATGCGTGGAGCTGGGGCTGATTGCCGCACTGGGCCGGTGGATGCAGCCGCTGATGGCGCCGCTGTTCCGGGTGGGCGGCAGCTGCGCCGGGGCGTTTCTTCTGGGCATCGTGGGGGGCTACCCCGTGGGTGCGCGCACCGCCCTTGCCCTCTATGAGTCCGGGCAGTGCAGCCGGGAGGAGGCCGAGCGGCTCCTGAGCTTCTGCAACAACTCCGGCCCGGCGTTTATTTTGGGCGTTGTGGGGGCGGGCATCTTCTCCAGCTCCGCTGCCGGTCTATGGCTCTACGGAGCGCACGTGGCTGCCTCCATTCTGGTGGGAATCTGCTTCCGCTTTTACGGAAAAGGTACGGTGACCCACGCAAAGGCAGCGGCTCCCAGCCGTTCAGACCGGAGCCTGACAGAGATATTTATCAGCGCCGTCAGGGACGCCTTTTCCTCCACGTTGAATATCTGCGCCTTTGTGATTTTCTTTACGGTGGTCATCCGGCTGTTATTCCTCACCGGCGTGATCACATGGCTGGCATTCCTGCTGTCAAAGGTACTGGGCTGTCTGGAGTTGAGTCAGGCCATGGCGGAAAGTCTGCTCTCCGGGGCCATTGAAATGACCTCCGGGGTCTGGAGCCTTCGGGATATGGCGGGAAGCCTTGGGAGCAGGCTCTGCATGGCAGCCTTTATTCTGGGCTGGGCGGGGCTGTCGGTTCACTGTCAGGTATTGTCCTTTATCGGAAAGAGCGGCCTTTCCACACGAACCTATTTCTTCGGGAAACTTCTCCACGGCATTCTGTCTGCGCTGCTGATCTGGATTGGCTGGTTCTCGGAAGTTGTCTCTGCATACACG
>CAJKSU010000144.1 GCA_905202605.1 uncultured Eubacteriales bacterium | reverse complement strand
AAGGACGGCACCTTCCGTCCCGCTTCCCGCATCATCTGGGAAGAGGCAGCAGCCATGCTGTCCCGTCTGCTGGATCTGATGCAGTAAATAGCGCAGAACAGGCGCTGGAGCAAATCGCTCCAGCGCCTGTTTATTCTTTTTTCTGTCTTTAATCAGATGGTCAGCGTCAGCGCGCCGGTGTAGACGCCGGGAACCAGTGCGGTTTCCTTCCCGTCTACCAGCAGGGTGCCAACCACGCTGGACGTCTCGTCGATGGTCAGAGAGCTGAGGTAGGAGGTACCTGCCACCGTCCAGACTGCACCGTTTTTCAGGGTGACGATCACGCCGTTGTTGACCACAGGCTGTGCGGTGTTGATCACCTCGCCCAGCTCCTCGCAGTTGTCCTTAAAGACCTTCTCCACCCGATGGAGAGCCTTAGAGGCCGAGATCACGCCAGTGACCGCCGCATTGTCAAAGGTCAGCGCCATGTTGCGAACACCGTCGTAGCCGTTGCCCTTTGCACCGGGACCGCCGGGGCCGCCGGGTCCGCCAGGGCCGCCGGGTCCCTCAGGGCCAGCGCCGGGAGGCGGCGCCATCTCCATCTTCGGGCCGGTATCGCCCTTCTTGCCGGTGGAGCCGTTATAGAAATCGCCGGTGACGGTCATGTTCTTGAAGGAAGCAATCACGTCATAGGTTTCTCTTGCGGTCTTGTTGTCATGGGTAGGATCAAAAGTATCGTCCTCGGTGGGATCCTTATAGTATCCGGCGGGATTGCCGGGATCATCGCTGTTCATCAGCTGCAAAATGATGCCGTTGCCGGGGGACAGCACGCAGTTGTCCGCCTCGATAATCGGTGCGCAGCCCTTAACCACCACCGTTGTCTCGTCGCTGTTCATCACAGAGCCGTCAGTGATGAACAGCTTGCCTCCCTCATTGCGGAAGCACATCACCGCAAACCGGCCTGCATCCACCTTAGTGTTCTTAAACACGCCGGATGCGGTTTCATTGGCCATGATCAGCGCGTAATCCGGAACATCAATCCGGCAGTCCTCAAACGTATCAATGCAGTCGCCGATGGAGAATGCACCGTAGCCGCTGGGGCCGGTGATGGCAACATCGCAGTTCTTGAGATTCAGGCGGCAGCGGCGCACGCCGTCGGTAGACATAACACCCCACGCCTCAGAGGTGATGGTGCAGTCCTCATAGAGCGCATCCGCGTAGTCCGCCAGATTGGTGGCACGGCAGTTGCCCCGAAGTCCCAGCATCCATGGAACACGGCGCATATTGCCGGGCATGACGTTGTCCTCATAATCATAGGGCAGCACGCCGTCCTCGGCAGAGATCTCGCAGTTCTTCACATAGAGCTTGGAGTTGCCGCCGGCGAACATAGCGCCACGGGCAGCGCCCTTGGTGGTGATGCAGGAGTCCTCAACCCGAAGCACTGCATCGTCCCCGGACATAATGCCTGCGCCATAGCCGATAAAGTCATTGCCGCCGTTGCCCACCAGAGACACGTCCGCACCTGTCACTGTGTAGGGGCCTTTTCCGCCCACGCAAATGCCATTGAAATTTTCGTCCCGGCTGGTGATGGATACATCCAGACACTCGCCATCCTTTACCTCACCGTCCAGCACGGCGGACAGCGCAGACTTCTCCTCGATCACCGCGCCGCCCTCTGCATAGATGGCAGCCCGGAACTGATAGTTTCCATTGGGGATCGGATCGAGCACCTCCAGCACGATATCGCCCTCATAATTGCCGGGAACAGGCGCAACGCTCTCGCCGTTGACAGTCATGACCAGCGTCTTGCCCTCCGGCGCTTCCAGCGACGCACCGGGGAAAATGGTCAGTCCAAACAGCTCCGTGGTTTCCGGAACGATCCACTGACCCTCTACCTTCTGAAATGTTTTCACAGGAATACCTCCTTTGTTTGTATCCAAACTACTATATCAGCATACGATAATATTTTGCGAATTGCAAGTATCGTTTTGCGCGGTTGCCTATCAAATCGCGTAGAGCCGCTGCAAATCAAGGGAATATTTTTTCTGCAGACGCAAAGGGCAGGCTTCCGATCCCTCGAAAACCTGCCGTAAACGCCATGTTCAGCTGTGTCGCTTCCACGTGGAGGGCAGGAAGAAAATCATCAGCGGATAGATTTCCAGCCGCCCCGCCAGCATGTCGAAAATCAATACGAGCTTGCTGAGGAAGGAATAGCAGTCAAAATTCCCGGTAGGGCCGACCAGCTCCAGACCGGGGCCAATGTTATTGAAGGTTGCAGCAACCGCAGTAAAATTCGTTGTCAGATCCAGCCCATCCAGACTGATGATCAGCAGAGACACCGCAAAGATCAGCACATAGACCGCAAGGTACGCAAACGTATTCTGAAGAACGTTGCTTTCCACGGTTTTCCCATCCATCTGAATGTGGCGCACCGACCGGGGATGGGCCATCCGACGCAGTTCCCTTGCCAGCGTCTTGACATAGATGACGAACCGACTGATCTTAATGCCGCCGCCGGTGGAACCGGCGCAGGCCCCTGTGAACATCAGCATTACCAGAATCGTGCGGCTGTAGCTGGGCCAGAGGTTAAAGTCCGCCGTGGCATAGCCCGTCGTGGTCATCACCGAGGATACGCTGAAAAATGCATCCACAGCCTGTGCCTGACCGCCCAGCAGCCCTGCATAGCGGAGATCCACCAGAATCGTAAGCGATGCAAAGAAAAATACGATTAGATACCAGCGAATTTCCTCCATTTTCAGTGCGTCCCTGAACTTCCTCAAGATCACAAGATAGTAAAAGTTGAAATTCATGCCGAACAGTGTCATGAACACCGTGGTCACCCACTTGCAGAACACGGAGTACTCCGCATAGCCGGTATTCAATACACCAAAGCCGCCGGTGCCTGCCGTGCCAAAGGTCAGGCACAGCGCCTCAAACGTCCCCATACCGCCGATACACAGCAGAATAAAGTCCACGATGGACAGTCCCAGATAAATGCCGTAGAGCCAGATGGCAGACTGTCTGAGCTTCGGCACCAGCTTTCCAACTGTCGGGCCGGGAGATTCCGCCCGCATCAGGTGGAGGTTCTGCCCGCCCGCCATGGGGAGGATCGCCAGCATAAAGACCAGCACGCCCATGCCGCCGATCCAGTGAGAGAAGCTCCGCCAGAACAGCATACAGTGATCCATGAACTCCACCTCATGGAGGACGCTGGCGCCGGTGGTGGTAAAGCCGGACACCATTTCAAACAGCGCATTGATGTAATGGGGAATCTGCCCCGTCATGCAGAAGGGAACCGCTCCCACGGCGCTGAGCGCCAACCAACTAAGTGCCGTTGCCACAAAGCCCTCTTTGGCATAAATTGATGTGTTTTTCGGCTTCCGCAGAATTGGAATGGCTCCGATCACAGCCGCAGCAACGGCGCAAACCACAAAGGACAGAGCGCTCTTTTCGCCGTAAATCAGCCCCACCAGCGCAGGCAGCAGCATCAGCCCTGCCTCAACTTCCATAACCATGCCAACGATATAGGCAATCATCGCAAGGTTCATCTCAATACCTCACAATATCGCTGAGATCCCGGATACCCTTATGGGTGGTGACCACAACTACAATGTCACCCTCCTGAATCGTATCCTGTCCAGTGGGCGTAATGATTTTCCCCTGACGGTTAATGCTGCACACCAGCAGATTCTTCTTGAGGCCCAGCTGCTGCAGCGGGACGCCAGTGATATTAGTAGAGCCGGGACGCACCACAAATTCCATGGCCTCCACCCGCCCGTCCAGCAGTCGGTAGAGGGTTTCAACATTGTTGCCGCTGGCATTTTCCAGTGCGCGGACATACCGCACGATCACCTCGGCGGTGATATTTTTGGGGTAGATCACGCTGCCCAGCGGCAGCTCATCAACAACCTCCTCAAAGCTGATCCTGCCGATCTTGGTAATAACCTTTGCCTTGGAGACCTTCTCGGCATACAGCGCCAGCATGATATTCTCCTCGTCCAGCCCCGTCAGGCAGACGAAGGCCTCGGCGTCCCGCAGCCCCTCCTCCTGAAGCAGCTGCTTATCCGTGGAGTCGCCATGGATGATGTGAGCCTTGGGCACCCGCTCCGCCAGCTCCTCACAACGAACCAGACTGTTTTCAATAATCTTTACCTGCAATCCAGCCCTTTGCAGCATCAGGGTCAGATAGACCGCCGTATTTCCGCCGCCCGCAATGAGTACGGAGTGAATCGCACGCTTCCGCAGCCGAAGCCGCTGGAGCACCACGCCGATTTCCGCCATGGGGATGACAACAGAAATTTTATCTCCGGCCTTCAAATCCGTGTTGCCGCTGGGAATTACCACTTCACCGGCTCGTTCCCGAATGCACACCAGCATTTTGCCGCCCAGCATATTGTTGATGGCCATCATGTTCTTCCCGTCCAGCGGGCTGCCTGCGCTGATCTGGAAACGGATCATGTTGACCTTGCCCTTGTCAAAGGTGTCCACATCCAGCGCCGAGGGGATTTGCAGCAGCCGGAAAATATCCTGCGCCGCCGCCCACTCCGGGTTAATGACCATCGCCAGACCGAGATCGTCCTTGATGTAATGAATATCCTCATAATAGCCGGGGTTACGCACTCTGGCAATCGTCTGGCAGTTGCCCACCTTCCGTGCAATCAGGCAGGCAAGCATGTTCAGCTCGTCCTGATCTGTCACCGCAATCAGCAGGTCTGCCTCCTTTACCCCGGCCTCGGTCTGGGTCTGATAGCTGGTACCATTGCCAAGCACCGCCTGTACGTCCATAGAGTTTACAGCATCGTCCAATCGTTCCTGATCGGTGTCAATCATGGTAATGGCATGATTCTCCTGGCAAAGCTGCTCGGCCAGCGTCAGGCCAACCTTTCCGCATCCAACAATGATGATATTCATAGGTTCCCTCTTTTTTCATCCCGCTCCAATGAGCGAGGCAATTTCAAGTCACACCTCAGGTTCGCTTCAAGCGGCTCCGCAGAGCCTGAAGCTCCTCCAGTCCCAGCACCAATGCCAGGATAAAATACGCAGCAATTCCAGCTACCGTGGGAATGCCCACCTGCAAAATACGGCGCAGCATTCCATCCTGCAACCACAGCGCCACACTGCGCCCGGTCAGCCAAACCACAACGCCCATGCCCAGCGTGCAGCACAGCATTTTTAAAATGCCGATCCAGAACCGCTTTCCCAGCACGCCGGGATACCGGCGCAGCATGGGGATCAGCAGCAGCACTGCGCTGACCATGGAGCTTGCCGCCGTGGCAATGGACAGCCCTGCCACATCCATACTTCCCGAAAGCAGCAGGCAGAGCGCCAGATTTACAACAATGGAGATCGCGCCGGAAATCATCGGTGCTTTTCCGTTCTGCTGGGCATAAAAGGCTCTGGACAGTACGTTCTGTATGCCATAGCCCACCATGCCAAGGCTCATAAAGCACAACGCCCGTGCCGTGATCTCTGTAGAAAAGGTATTCCATGACTGATATTCGTAGAGCAGCCGCACAATGGGCCGGGATAGCAGCATCAGCCCCACCATCATAGGCAGCAGCAGAAACAGCATACCCCGCAGGGTTCCGCCCACCAGCTCTCCCAGCTGATCCTCCTGTCCACTGGAGGACAGACGGCTCATCTCCGGGAACATTACATTGGTAATGGACAGCACCAGAATGCCCGCGATCATGGTATACAGGGTATTGGCATATTCCATGGCGCTGGCTCCGGCGCCCTCAAACAGGAACGATGCAAACCGGGTGGAAATCAGCTGATTCACCGGCTGGATCCACGTGGAAACCATCACCGGCACCATCAGCGTAAATACGCTTTTCAGTGCGGGGTGGCGGAAGCAGGGGCGATAATGGAACCCGTGCCGGAATAGCCATGGCATCTGCATCAGCGCCTGCGCTGCCCAGCCCAGCAGGAATGCCCAAGCCAGACCGTAAACACCAAACCTACGGCAGAACAGCAGATAGTACAGAATAATGATGCCGTTGGAGGCCACGCTGAGCGCCGCCGGGATATAAAACTCCCCCATGGACTGGAGGACGCCCACCATAGAAAAGGCCAGCCCGGTCAAAAATACCGTAGGAAACAAAATTCGCAGCAACTGGGCGCACAGTGCTGCCGTTTTCGCATCAAATCCCTGCGCCAGCACGCCCACCAGCGGCTCGGCAAACACCATACCAATCAGGCTCATTCCCGCCGTCAGCAGTCCCATCCATGTGAAAAAGCAGCGGGACAGCCGGAACGCATCCTCCTGTCCCTTTTGCTCCATCCGCTCCGTAAACACCGGAATAAAGCTGGCAGAAATCGCCGCCGCAAAAATTGCGTCAAAGAAAGTGCGGGGAATCCGGCTGGCAGTCAGGAACGCTGCACTTTCCATGCCGGTACCAAAATTATGGCCCAGCAGCATATCCCGCACCAGACCGAGCACCTTCCCCAGCAGCGTAATCATCATAATCAGGCCGACTGTCTTCATATGATTTTGTTTTTTGTTCAAATGATTTACTCACTTTCGTAACTGCCTTCTCACATTTCTGGAGGCGGCCTTTGTTATCCCTCAGTATAGCACACCCCCATAGGGAAGTCAATTGCCCAAGCAGCCCGATTTGCGTGTCTCCGCCGGACAGGTAAATTAAAATCCCCCTTAACCATCGGTTAAAAGCATCCAAAACTGTCAAAGAACCTCGCAAGGGGGTTATGAGCTTGAGCAGCAGGGGGAAGAGTGAAGGGGGGCAAGGCCCGCCCTTCGCGTTCAATCAAACGGATTCTTGAACTTTTTGAAGTTCAGGAATCCGCAGTTCAGCGGGGCAAAAACACCTTTTTGACACGCTGAAATCCCCCTTAACCATCGGTTAAGGGGGATCCAATGTTTGTCTCAGACTCAGTGAATATCCTGACCCAGCATATACTTCTTCATCGGCACATAGAGCAGCCCGAAAATCACAAGGGTGATGATGATATTCGGCCCCATGTATGCAATGTTATAAAGCAGGGAATAGATCCACGGAGAGGTCATGGTCATGCCAAAGAACTCCTCCGGCATGTATGCCGCCCAGACGGTAGCGCCCACAACATAATGCACCAGAAAACGTGCCGCACCGCCGATCAGCGTGCCGAAAAATACGCCGTACTTCTTTCCCTTCATGACGCCGGCAAGACCAAGCACCGTAAAGGCCAGCAGGTAGTCGCCAATTATAGACTGCCAGCCGATGGCAAAGCCGCCGTCAAACAAGAACTTGAGCACGCCGAATACAAACCCGGCCAAAAGCCCTTTACCCAGTCC
>CAJKSU010000143.1 GCA_905202605.1 uncultured Eubacteriales bacterium | reverse complement strand
CGGGTTTTCTTCCTTGGGGAATTTCATATCCATAGATTACTTTTCCTTTAACAGGTCGCGAATTTCGGTGAGGAGTTCCTCCGTAGTGGGTCCTTTTGGCTCCTCCGGCTGCTCTTCCTTTTTAGGCGCCAGACGGTTTACCGCCTTTACAATCCAGAATACCACAAATGCAGTAATCAGGAATGTGACAATGGCATTAATCACCGCGCCAATGCCAAACGGTCCAACCACAATACTGGAAAAATCCGTTTTCCCCATAATCAATGCAATCACAGGGGTCAGCAGATTTTCCACCACAGAGGTGACGATTGCAGTGAAGGCGGAGCCGATCACAACGCCTACCGCCATGTCCAGCACATTGCCCCGCATCATAAAGGTTTTAAATTCAGAGATCCATCCAGCTTTTTTCACAGGAATATACCTCCTTGATTTTTACTTCTTCTTGGGAACCAGCTTGTCCTTTCCACCCATGTAGGGACGAATGACCTCAGGGATCAGCACGCTGCCGTCCTCCTGCAGGTTGTTCTCCAGAAACGCGATCAGCATTCTGGGAGGAGCAACGCAGGTATTGTTCAGGGTATGGGCCAGCTGCATCTTTCCGTTTTCATCCTTATAGCGGATCTTCAGGCGGCGGGCCTGCGCATCTCCCAGATTGGAGCAGGAGCAGACCTCAAAATACTTCTGCTGACGGGGACTCCATGCCTCGATGTCGCAGGACTTCACCTTCAAATCTGCCAGATCGCCGGAGCAGCACTCCAGCTGACGAACAGGGATGTCCATGGAACGGAACAGCTCCACAGACAGCTGCCACAGCTTCTCATACCAGTCCTTGCTCTCTTCAGGCTTGCAGACCACAATCATCTCCTGCTTTTCAAACTGATGGATCCGGTAGATGCCGCGCTCCTCAATGCCGTGGGAGCCTTTTTCCTTCCGGAAGCAGGGGGAATAGGAGGTCAGCGTCAGGGGCAGCTGTTCAACCGGAAGAATCTGGTCGATAAAGCGTCCAATCATGGAATGCTCGGAGGTACCGATGAGGTAGAGATCCTCGCCCTCGATCTTATACATCATGGCGTCCATATCGGTCTGGCTCATAACGCCCTCTACCACGTTGCCGTGGATCATAAAGGGAGGAATCACATAGGTAAAGCCCTTATCAATCATAAAATCACGGGCATAGGCCAGCACCGCCTCATGAAGCCGTGCGATATCGCCCAGCAGATAATAGAAGCCGCTGCCGGAAACACGGCCTGCGGAATCCAGATCAATGCCGTCAAAGCTCTCCATGATCTCCGTGTGATAGGGAACGGGATAATCCGGCACCTTCGGCTCACCGAACCGCTGTACCTCTACGTTACAGCTGTCATCGGGGCCAATGGGAACGGAGGGATCAATAATATTGGGGATCACCAGCATGATCTTGTGGATCTCCGCTGCCAGCTCGTCCTCCTTCTTCTCCAGCTCTGCCAGACGGTCAGCATCAGCCTTGACCTGTGCCTTGACCTGCTCCGCCTCCTCCAGCTTGCTGGGGTCCTTCTTTGCCATCCCCATCAGCTTGCCGATCTGCTTGGACAGGGTGTTGCGGGCGGTGCGAAGCTCCTGCGCCTCGGAAATGGCGGCGCGGTTCTCGGCGTCCAGTTCAATGACCTTGTCTACCAGCGGCAGCTTTTCGTCCTGAAATTTCTTTTTAATGTTTTCCTTTACCACATCGGGGTTCTCCCGGATAAATTTAATATCAAGCATTTCTTTCCACCTCGTTATTTATTTACGGCTCAAAGTCTCCAACGCATCCATCAGCTGCTGCAGATCCTCTTCGCCGTAATATTCCAGCTGAAATACACCTTTCTTCTTGCCCGGATGGATTTTTACGCCCCGTCCCAGAGATTTACTCAGTGTTTTCTCGCATTCTCTGTAATAATCTACTTTTAATACATTCTCCGGCTCCGGCTCTGCCTCCGGCTTCATCAGCCGCTTGACCAGACTTTCCGTCTGGCGCACCGAGAGCTGCTGCTCCAGAATTCTCTGTGCTGCTTCCTTTTGCAGCTCCTCTGTGGGCAGTGGAATCAGCGCACGGGCATGTCCGGCAGACAGGCTTCCATCCTCCACAAGAGATATAATGGACTTGGGAAGCTTCAGCAGACGCAGGGCATTAGCCACTGCAGGTCTTGATTTTCCAACGCTTTTTGCCGCTTCCTCCTGACTCATACCGAAATCAGATATCAGCGCCGCATAGCCCCTTGCTTCCTCCATGGGGTTGAGATCTTCCCGCTGTAGGTTTTCGATCAGGGTCAGCTCTGCCGCAGTCCGGTCATCCGCCTCAATCATGGTAACAGGGACCTCTTTCAGTCCTGCCAGTCGGGATGCACGCCAGCGGCGTTCTCCGGCGATGATCTGATAGTAGCCGTTGGGCATAGCCCGGACAGCAATGGGCTGGATCAGTCCATGCTCCGCAATGGAGGCCGCCAGCTCTCCCAGCGCTTCCTCATCGAAGTCCTGCCGAGGCTGCGCCCGATTTGGCTCCAGCTTCTGAATGGGAAGCAGATTGATAGGCTGCTGCGGCGTTTCCGGAACTGCCGGCTCTGCAAACAGAGCGCCAAGACCCTTTCCAAGACCCTTTTGGCTTGATTTTGCCATAGAACCGCTCCTTTATTCGCTCGATTTTTATTCTCTACTGTTTCACGTGAAACAATACCCTTGTTTATCCCGTTTTCTTAACAATTTCCTCCGCAAGACTTAAATAGCGCTCGGCTCCACGGCTATATTTATCATAGGCCGTAATGGGCAGGCCATGGCTGGGTGCCTCACTGAGCCGAACATTTCTGGGAATCACCGCGGAAAAGACCTTTCCGGGGAAATGCCGCCGCACCTCCTGTGCCACCTGCATGCTGAGGTTGGTTCTGCCGTCATACATGGTGAGCACCAGTCCAAAGATGCCGATATTGGGCTGATAGGTTCGTTTTACTGCACGGAGCGTTCCCATTAAATCGCTGAGTCCCTCCAGCGCATAGTATTCACACTGTACCGGCACAATCACCTGATCTGCCGCACACAGTGCATTGAGGGTCAGCAGCTCCAGTGAGGGGGGACAATCAATAAAAATGTAGTCATATTCCTGCTTCAGCGGCTCCAACGCGTCCTTGAGTCGGAATTCACGGCGGTCGAGACTGACCAGTTCAATCCCGGCTCCAGCTAACGCAGCACCGGATGGAATCAAATCACCAAAATCCGTATGGATCACCGCATCCTTTGCCGGGACATCGTTGATAATCACGTCATAGACCGAGCTGATCACATCCGACTTCTCCACGCCAAGGCCGGAGGTTGCATTTGCCTGCGGATCAAAGTCGCACAGCAGTACGCGCTTGCCAAGAGATTTCATTGCGGCGGTAAGACTGACTGCCGTTGTGGTTTTGCCCACGCCGCCCTTCTGATTTACCAGGGACAAGATCATTCCACCGGCCTCCTTTCCAGAAATGAAAGCGCCGGATTCCAGTACACTCCGGCAGATCATATTATACCAACTGGCGTAACACATTGCAAGGGATTTGTCCGCCGCAAGTGAAGTTTCACGTGAAACATTTTGGCTTGTGGTTCCGGTTGTTTCACGTGAAACAACTGAATACAATAGCGCTTTCCAGCGGCATTCTTGACCATAGGGATATCATCTGGTAAAATAACAGAAAAGGAGTGATGATATATGGAGCTATCCCTGCTGTATTACTTCAAAACCGTAGCGGAGCAGGAAAATATCACAAAAGCAGCTGAACTGCTCTATATCTCACAGCCTGCCCTGAGCAAAGCCATCGCAAAGCTGGAAAAAAGTCTGGACGTTACGCTGTTCGAGCGGAGAAAAGGGCGCATCAGCCTTTCTGCCATGGGGCGGGTATACTACGAATATGTGTCCTCTGCCTTTGAGGTGCTGGAATCCGGAGAAAAGAAGCTGGAGGAGATGAAGCAGACCTCTGGAGGAACTGTCTCCATTGCCTCACCGGTAGCTGGAGTGCTGCAGGAGCTGATTTATAACTTTCTCATGTCCGGGGATCTCATTCAGATCAACCAATATTTCTATGAGGAGCACATTCTGGAAAGCGAGCTGCTGTCCGGCAAGCTGGATTTTGCGATTACGCCTATTACCATAGAAAACAGCGAGATTGAACAGATCAAGCTGATGGAGGAGGATGTGTTCATCGTCGTCAGCGAATCGCATCCTCTGGCAAATCAGAAATATGTACGGCTGATTGACCTCAAGGACGATTATTTTCTGGTGGATGAAGCGAGCTTTGACCAGAAAATTGTCCGGGTGCTCTGCGGAATTGCGGGATTTGAGCCGAAAATTCTGCTGCACAGCAACGAAGGGGATCTGATTGACGACGCACTCCGGAGTAATCTCGGCGTGGCGCTGGTTCCCGCCAATCTGATCTACCGAAAAAATATGAAGCGGCTATCCCTGCTCCGTTCCACGGATGTGGAGCTGGTGCGGATGCTCTCCATCGCCAAGCGGAGAGATCGCATTTTTCAGTCCAACGCCGCCCGGCTTTATCACTATACCATTCACTATTTTGAAAATCTGGGACAGGAGCTGCGGGAATACTTCAACCAGTTGATTCCACAGAAGCCGTCCTCCGCTCGAAAGCGGCTGGGCATCAACAATCTCAAGGGATAACAGGAATCACAATACACATTATATATAATGTATAGAACAGAGGGATCAATTATGGGTTCATTCATTTCCGGCATTCATCACGTGGCACTGAAATGTGACGGTACAGAGGAATTTCAGAAAACCATTCACTTTTATCGGGATATTTTGCAGCTGGAGCTGGTTCGGCAGTGGGGAGAAGGGGCAAGCCGCGGCGCAATGCTCTCCACCGGAAACGGCCTTCTTGAGATTTTCGCATCCGGAGAGAAGCTACCCCAGGGCGCAATTCGCCATTTTGCGCTGCAAACCAGCAACCCGGACGCCTGCATTCAAGCGGTTCGGGACGCGGGCTACACCGTGACCGTAGAGCCGAAGGATATCGTCATTGCCTCCCAGCCGCCGTTTCCGGCACGAATCGCCTTCTGTATTGGCCCGGTTGGAGAAGAAATTGAATTCTTTCAGGAAGTCTGAGGAAATCGCCATGACTATAGAACCGATGAATCCGAACACCGTGGAAATGGTGGCAACGCTGGAGGAACAGTGCTTTTCCACCCCATGGAGCCTTAAGGATCTGGTTTCCGAGCTGGATAATCCATGGGCAATCTGGATTACCGCCACTGAAAACGGCGTATTGGCAGGCTATTTGGGAATCCAGTACGGCCCGGATGGAGCGGATATCATGTCCATTGCCACTTCTCAGGATTTTCGCGGGAAAGGCATTGCAAAGCTGCTGCTTTCCCACATGGAACAGCAGCTGAAAGCAAAAAACCTCCAGTGGATCACGCTGGAGGTGCGCCCCTCCAATATATCCGCACTGGCGTTGTATGCATCTCAGGGCTTCCGTCAGGTGGGACGCAGACCGAAATACTATCAGAAACCCACAGAAGACGCACTGCTTCTGACAAAATACTTTGAGGAGGAAACCATATGCTGATTTTGGGGATCGAAAGCTCCTGTGATGAAACCGCATTGTCCGTCTCCCGGAATGGCCGGGAGATTTTGTCCAACTGTGTGCTCAGTCAGATCGATATGCATACCATCTATGGCGGTGTGGTGCCGGAAATCGCATCCCGGAAGCACATCGAAGCCATTGTGGGTTTGGCAGATCAGGCGTTAAAGGAAGCCGGGATCACCCGGCAGGAGCTGGATGCCATTGCTGTTACCTATGCGCCGGGTCTGATCGGCGCGCTGCTGGTGGGCGTCAACTTTGCAAAGGCCGCCGCACTGGCACTGAATATTCCGATCATTCCGGTGCATCATATTCGTGGACACATCGCCGCCAACTATATCGCATTTCCGGAGCTGGAGCCGCCCTTTGTGTGCCTCAGCGTTTCCGGCGGCAATACGTTGATTCTGGACGTTCGGGACTACACCGATACGCGGATCATGGGTTCTACCAGAGACGATGCAGCTGGGGAGTGCTTCGATAAAATTGCCCGTGTATTGGGGATGCCCTATCCCGGCGGCAAGGCGCTGGACGAGAAAAGCATGACCGGAAACCCCAACGCCTATCATCTGCCCCGTTCCAAGGTGGACGGCGCGCCGCTGGATATGAGCTTTTCCGGCTTAAAAACCGCCGCCTTGAATATTATCCACAATGCCGAGCAAAAAGGGGAGACGCTGAACGTTCCGGATCTCTGTGCAAGCTTTGTCTCCGCAGTACGGGACACGCTGGTACCCCGCACTATGGACGCACTGAACATGACCGGCTATGGAAAACTCGCTATTGCGGGCGGTGTTTCCGCCAACTCCCATATTCGCAGTGCGTTTCAACAGGAATGTGGGATACTTGGGGCAAAGCTGTATATGCCGCCTCTGAATCTCTGCGGCGACAACGGCGCCATGATCGCCTGTCAGGGCTACTATGAATATCTGGCTGGACACATTGCCGGGCAGGAGCTGAACGCAGTTGCCTCCCTTCCCGCGGAGCGCGGCAGTTATAATAAACCTTAATTTATTATATTTTCCTTATTATGTATTCTATCATAGAAAATCGTCCGTTTTGACGTGAAATTGAAAGAAAATATTCTTGAAATTTGGAAATAAATTACTTGACAAATATTCTTTCATATTTTTATGTCAACTTGTGTTCTGCACATCCACGTGCAAAACTATTGTGGATAAACCTGTGGATAATCTGGAAAACCCCCTATCATGAGGAAAACTCCGAAGAATTACTGTGGATAACTCTGTGGAAACTGTGGATAACTTTTGCACAATCCAAGTATTCTATAATTTATGTAAACTGAAGAGGAAAAGTTCTACACATTTTATCTAAAAAATTCTGCATTTACCCCTGCGTTCCCCTTCATTTTCTGATTCACCAATTCTGGGGTTGACGAGAAATCCATTTCATGATAGAATAAATAGGCAAAATTGCTGATGTGGCTCAATGGCAGAGCATCTCACTCGTAATGAGAAGGTTGTGGGTTCGATTCCCACCATCAGCTCCATCCCCACGGAACCATGTTCCATGGGGATATTTTCTATTTAACACCCTCGGGCGGAATGAATCCCCCTGTGGCCGAAGGGAATGCCTGTGGTATGGGGACTCGGCTACGCCGAGATTCACGGCGAACCCGCTGCTTCATTTTCATCTTGACGTTTTGGAGTATTTTTGCTTAAATAGTAGTGTTAATTTGAAACGTTTTTATAAAAGCGAGGATTCCTGCTGAAT
>CAJKSU010000142.1 GCA_905202605.1 uncultured Eubacteriales bacterium | reverse complement strand
TGAAACAGCAGCCGAATAAAACGGTTTTTAACCGTTTTATTGAAAACTAGTATCACATCTGCTTGTAATTGTTTCCTTTATTCGCTGATTTGTACACTTGATTTTTACGGATACTTCCGATATACTATTCGATGTTCAAACAAGTTTAAGAAGGTGTTGTCTTTGACGAAGTCCAAATTTGAAGAAATCTACAGAGATTTAAAGTATCATGTGGAGCAGGGAGATTATCTGTATAGCGAACTGCTTCCCTCTGAAAATAATCTGATTGGAATTTATGACTGCTCCCGCAATACTATCCGCCGGGCCATTGCCGGACTAGTGGGGGACGGTTATGTTCAGGCTGTCCACGGTAAGGGTGTGCAGGTAATTTTTCAGCCCTCGGAAGAAACCAATTTTACTGTCGGCCGCATTGAATCCTTCCAGGAAACCGCTGCCAGAAACCGGATGACCTATTGCACAAAAGTAGTTGTTTACGAAACAATTACCGTTGATGAGTCCCTGTCCCGGGAAAGCAGCTTTCCTGTAGGCAGTGAAGTACTTCATATTTGCCGTGTCCGCAGCGTGGATGACAAGCCCCTGATTTTGGACGTTAACTATTTCCTGAAATCCGCTGTTCCCGGTTTGACAAAAGAAATCGCAGAAAACTCCATCTACGCTTACCTGGAACAGGAATTAAAGATGCAGATTGTCACCAGTAAGCGAAAAATTACGGTAGAAAAGGCCACACCCCAGGACCGGGAACTGATCTTTATGGACAGTTATAACTGCCTGGCTGTGGTGACCAGCAATACCTTTAATTCTGACGGTGTGATGTTCGAATATACCCAGTCCCGGCATCAGCCGGAATACTTTTCCTTCCACGATACTGCTACCCGAAAGAAAGCAGCAACTTAACAAATAAACGCCTCTAGCTTTTCTTCGCCAGAGGCTTTTTTGTGTCAATATTTCACCAAACTATTCCAGATGTACAAACTGCAGCTCTATCAATACGCAAATTAATGATCGTGCATAATATATTAACCGGAAAATTTTTAGAGTTTTATTGAAGCGGCTGGATTCCGGGATCCAACTGCATGGTTTGGTAAGCAAGGTATGCCGTTTCTTCCAATGCGGCTGCATTGGATACCGCATCCAATGCTGTTTGATCCCAGGCATAGGCACTGTGACTCACCAGCAGCGCAGCAGGTGTTCGTTGCGGGTCGATACTGCGTTCGTGGAATGTGTCCCGTATTTCCATAGCAGAAGATGCACAGGGAATCTCCACTTGGAAACGGTCTTTATGGAAAGTTCCCAGAACTGGAATATCCATACCAACCTGTGCAAAAATTGTGGCATATCTCGCATGGGGCCGAACAACACCACCTAACTGAGGAAAGGCTTGATAAATAGCTATATGGGATTGAATATCAGAAGGAATAGATTGCACTCCTTCCAAAATGTTGCCCTGCATATCTGCCACAAGTGCCGCTCGGTCGGACTTCATGACAATCAGACCACTTTCCCGGTCAATAGCAGATATCCAAACATTTTCCATTCACCGCATTTCCCTCTTAGCATTTTTCTCCGGCTGGCTGTCAAGGGCGGAGCCGCTTCGCGGTAGCTGCCTTGGCTCCGGCTCGGAATCTAAAAGCATCTAATTTCATATTCCAACTGAGGCCATCTGCGAGGAGTCAGGACATGGCTAATTCAGCTATCTGTCAAAACTCTATGGGGCAACCAATCCCCGATTTTAGATTGCAGAGCTCACGGCGAAGTCATTAGCCTATCGGTAACCAATCCACGTATAACAGAATGGCTATATGCCGGGAATCTGTCCTCTGACTCTTCCCAGATGCCCTCAGCATTTTTCACAGGTTGCTATCCACTTATTTGTGAGATGTTACCTCTTGACGGATGTCATTTTATAACAGAATTGAGGAAATGCCGCAAAAGATCCGCTGAGATCCGCAGATGCAATTGTGCGGTGTTGCCTTAGATCGTTTTCGGCGAATTCTAAACATCTGGAAAGGGCTGATGTGGGCATCAGCCCCTACGGGATTACTTTTTTGATAATCTAAGGGCACTCCCGTGGGAGTGCCCTGAAATGTATCAACAGGCGAATTTTGCAGAGGCCTTGGGGCCGATGCGGGCACCAGCCCTCTTCTTTTGAGCAAGTTCCTATCATAGCTCCATAACGCCGCATACGGCTGCGGCAATCGTTTCCTGTCCGGCCCTGGCTTTCTTCTGCCGGCAGGCATATTCATGGGGCGTCATATGCTGAATCCGCTTAAAAACCTGGGTGAAATAGGAGCTGTTTTCGAAGCCCACGCTCCGGCCTACCGCCTGAACAGATTCCCCATTTTGCAACATCAGGCAGGCGTGGGACACCCGGACGCTGTTCAGATAATTCATGTAGGTGATCCCGGTCAGGGATTTGAACCGGCTGCAAAAGTGATACTTGCTGTATCCCGTTCTTTGGGCCACCTCGTCAATGGAAATTTTCCGGGCATAATTCTGGTTGGTCCAGTGGATCAGCTCCTGTAAGCTGGACACCCGGAACTGGCCATGGAGGGAGGCAGTCTCCCGCTGGGTATCCACATACTTGGACAACACCCGAAACAGTTCCAGCAGCAGTGGAAGGCAGTCCCCCAGTTCCCCGTCCCGTTCGATCAGTTTCTCCACAATGGCATACACCGCCGTGTACGCGCCGCAGCGGTACTGGAGCTGGCTAATCCCGCAGCCGCAGGCCGCCAGATAGTTCTCCACATCGATATAGCGGCGCAGCTCCCGCAGGGATACCTTGACCACATACATGGTGCCACCCCCGGGCTGGACATTGGTGGAATGGACCGTATAGGGCGGGATCACCACGAGCTGCTTCTCCTCCAGCTGGAACCGGGTTGCATCGATCAAAATTTCACCGCATAATTCGTCGCACAGCAGGATCTCCAGCGTTTCGGCGTAATGCAGCGGAACCACATCCTCCACCTGAAAGCGCTTTATGCTGATCGTGTAGGGTTTTTTCGGCGAAAACGGGATCTTTTCCTCAAATCCATTGGGCAGATCGTCCCCATAATAGACACACCGCACACCGCTTCCTCCTTCCGCCAGGGAATTATTTTTCAAAATAATAGCACAGAAATCGCAATATTACAATATTTTTTCAAAAGATCCCCGCTTGTCTTGAACGTCCCGGAGGCAGATAGTAGAAGCAAAACCGTGAAACTGAAAGGAGCGACTACCATGAAACGATCGGAAATCAACAAAGCTCTGAAAGAGCTGGAAGCCATGTGCCAGAAGGAGCATTGCTATCTGCCGCCCTTCTGCCATTTTACCCCGGAGCAGTGGCAAGATATCGGCCACGAGTATGACGAGGTGCGCGACTGTATGCTGGGTTGGGACATTACGGACTACGGCCTGGGAGATTTCAATAAGGTTGGAATGTCACTCATCACCATCCGTAACGGCAACCGTGCCATGGCGGACAAGTACCCCAAGGTTTACGCCGAGAAGCTGCTGTACATGAAAGAGGGCCAGTATTCCCCCAACCATTTCCACTGGTACAAGACCGAGGATATCATCAACCGAGGCGGCGGAAATATCCTGATCCGGGTGTACAACAGCCTGCCGGATGAGTCCATCGACCGGGAGTCCGATGTCACCGTCCACTGCGATGGCCGCACCTACACCGTTCCCGCCGGAACCCAGGTGAGGCTGACCTCCGGTGAGAGCATCCACATTCAGCAATATATGTACCATGATTTCGAGGTGGAACCGGGCACAGGCCCTGTGCTGCTGGGGGAAGTCAGCCAGTGCAACGATGACAACACCGACAACCGTTTCAACCCGCCGGTGGGCCGCTTCCCAGAGATCGAGGAGGACGAGCCGCCCTATCGCCTGCTGTGCAATGAGTATCCCTCTGCGAAGTAAAAAGATATGCTGATTTATCTTCATAACGAACATCTCCGACTCACGGTAGACACCCTGGGCGCCCAAATGATGGAATTATTCGGCCCCAGCGGCAGGCAATACCTCTGGCAGGGCGATCCTGCCTACTGGAATGACCGTTCACCGGTCTTATTCCCATGTATCGGGCGGCTTTTCCAAGACCGCTACCGGTTCCGGGATGCGGAATACTCCATAGGTATCCATGGGTTTGCTGCGGAATCCATGTTTTCCGTGACCACGCATCAGGATGACGGGGCGGTTCTCTCCCTATCCGACAGTCCCGAAACTGCCACCCGGTATCCATTTCCCTTTTCCCTGGAGATTACCTACCGTCTCCGGGGCAGCAGCGTGGAGATCACCTATGCCGTTCAAAACCGGGGCAGCCAGGTCATGCCCTTTGCCATCGGCGGTCATCCCGGCTTTCGGGTGCCCTGGGCAGAGGGCGAAGAGTTTGAGGACTATACGCTGGTCTTTTCCCAAAGATGCCAGCCGGATCGGATCGGCACTGTCGCCGGCCCCTTATTGAGCGGCAGGGTGGAGCGCTTTCCCCTAGAAGCGGGCCGTTTTCTGCCGCTGCGCCATAGCTTATTTGAGAACCGGGTCATTATCCTGCAAAATATGGCAAAGGAAGTGACCCTTCAATCTCAGATATCCGGCTGCGTCGTAACAGTCTCCTACCCACAGATGCCCTATCTTGGCATCTGGCACACGCCAAAGACGGACGCACCCTTTGTGTGCATCGAGCCTTGGACCTCTCTGCCCGGCCGGGAGAATATGATCGAGGACTTCAGCCGCAAGAGCGATCTGATCCAGTTGGCGCCGGGCAGGCGCTTCGAAATTACCTGGTCCATCACCATCACAGACACACAGGCGGAGAAAACGCCATGATCTGTCGCGTTAGGCGAACTGCTCATTGATTTTACCTGCCAGAGCGTGGATGGAGACGGCTACCCCGCCTTGGACAGTGCGGGAATCGAAACCCGCAGCATTCTCGCGGATGACGGGGTTTTTACCACCCTGGCCTTTGTGACGCTGGACGGCACAGGGAACCGGGAGTTCTCCTTCGCCCGGAAACCCGGCGCGGACACCCAGCTTCGGTTTGAGGATCTGGATCTGAGCCTGATCGACGAAGCAAAGGTGTTCCGCTTCGGCACTCTGAGCCTGACGGACGAGCCTGCCCGCTCCGCGACCTATCAGGCGGTGGCCTATGCCAAGTCCAAGGGCAAACTGATTACCTATGACCCCAACCTCCGCAAGCCCTTGTGGCGTAGCATGGAAGACGCAAAGCAGCAGCTTCTCTGGGGACTGCGCCAGGCGGATATCGTAAAAATCAGTAACGAGGAAGTGGAATTTCTCTTTGGCCTGGGTGTAAAAGAAGGGGCCGCGCACATTCTGGAGCACTACGGTGTGAAGCTGGTATTTGCCACCTGCGGCGCGGACGGATGCTATTTCCAAAACCGAAACGCCTGCGGCCATGTGCCCAGCCTGCCGGGCATCCGGGGCGTTGATACCACCGGGGCCGGGGATATTTTCGGCGGCAGCGCCCTATGGAAGCTGCTGCAATCCAGGAAAGCGCCGGAGGCCCTGACGGAACCCGAACTGCGGGAGGCGGTTGCCTTTGCCTGCGCCAGTGCGGGGCTTTCCACCACAAAACCAGGCGGCATTTCCAGCATCCCGGAGTATGGGGAGGCTGCAAAACAGGCAGAACGCCTTCTCCGCCGGGATTGAATAAAAAATGACGGGAGAACTCGCATATGCGGTTTCTCCCGTTTTGATTATTTTCCCGGCCGCCGCGCTGTCAGTCGGAGTTTCTTTGATGAAAGGTGGATTTCATCGAAGGTTCCTATCAGATCCTTCCCGGCATGGTCATAAACCGGTAAAGCTGCACCAAGCGGGGATAGGCGTATTCAAAAAACGCCCGGTAAGCGGCGCAATAATAGTTTCGGCCGATGCCGTTTTCAAAATAGTCCCTGTCCCGGCGGCAGCCTCCGCGGCAAAGGGCATACCACCGGCACGCTCCGCAATCCTCCGGCACCGGCAGGCTCTGCTCGATAAATCCGATTTCCTTTCGCCGGGCATCCACCGCCTCGATGGTATCCTCCGCCAGGTTTCCGATCCGGTAGGCATCCAGCATATAAAAATCACAGGGGTAGGTACTGCCGTCCGCCTCTACCACATACTGCAGCCCGCATCTGCCCGCCATACCGCAGGCCTCCGGCGGCTGTCCATCGAGCATACACAGCAGATTGTCAAAATACCGGTGGTACTGCTTGTCCCCCGCCATGGCCTCCTCGTACCACAGGTCAAAGGACTGCTTTAAGTACTTTTCGAACAATTCCGGCGTCAGCGACCAGTTTTTCCCGCCCCGCTCCTCTTCCAGCGGGTCCAGGCAGGGAATAAACTGCTGATAGCGGAACCCTTTCTTTTTGAAAAAGCTATGGATCGCCCGGTAGCTTCGCACCGTGTTTTTTGTAATGACCGTGAGGATATTGTAGTCCACCCCATGCCGCTCCATAATCTCAATGGCATGAACCACCCGGCCAAAGGTTCCCTTCCTCGCCGCGTCGATCCGGTTGCAGTCGTGGACTTCTTTTGTTCCGTCCAGGGACACCCCCACCAGGAAATGATTCTCCGCGAAAAAAGCCGCCCAATCATCATCAATCGCCAGTCCATTGGTCTGTATGGCAAAATGCAGTCGGGCGTAATTCCGGTTTTTCTCCTTCGCCTCCGCTACGGCAAACCGGAAAAAATCCAGTCCCGCTAATGTGGGCTCACCTCCCTGAAACGCGATAGTGCATTCTGCGTCCGCCGCTTCCAGGGCGTGTTCCAAAACAGCCGAAATGGTCTGCCGGGACATAATGCCGTAATTGGGCGTCTCGCGTTTGCTGGTCTCGTCCGCATAAAAGCAGTACTGGCAGCGCATATTGCACATTCCGCTGGCGGGTTTTATCAGCAGATGAACAGACCGCATGGGATCCCTCCTGTTGCTTTCTTGTTGGATATTCGTATCAGCGCCATTATACTCCATGGGCGCCGAAACGTCAAACAGGAAAAACGGCTCCCCCAAAAAGGGGAACCGGTAGTATTTTCCTTTGCAAATTTCAAAAATATGATATAATAAGGAAAAAGCCATTGGGGAAGGAAGATACCATGCTTACTTCTAAAGAATTTGCCAAACTCCTGGGTGTATCCCAATCCACCATATCCCGCGCCATGAATGACAGCGACCTGGTGCCGGAGGAAAAAAAGAGAATGATCCGGCAGAAAGCGGTAGAATACGGGTTTGTCCTGAACAGTCAGGCCCGAGGCCTGAAAACCAACCGGACCGCCACCATCGGCATTATTTTCCCGACGCACTTTGTAGGCATGTGAACCAATCTGATGATCGCCCACCTTTTCG
>CAJKSU010000141.1 GCA_905202605.1 uncultured Eubacteriales bacterium | reverse complement strand
CAAAGCTCAGAACCGGGGTCGGCGTTGGCTTTGAGAACAGATACACCTGAATGCCGCACTCCGCCAGCGCTGCGGCGCAGGTCTGGGAAAACAAAAGGCCGTTGTTCCGGGTATCATAGGCGATCACACAGGTATCCGGCAGTGTTGACGCCTTAATGTACTGCCCGTAAGCCAGCGCAGCACGGCGCACGGTATAGACGTTCATCCGATCCGTACCCGCACCCATAATGCCCCGCAGTCCCGCAGTGCCAAAGGTCAGATTCTCCCCAAAGCACGCCCGCAGCTCCTTATCCTGCCCGGAGAGCGCCAACAGTTCCCCGTGTACCGGGGACGATTCCGGTACCTGCTCCAGCCAAAGCTGATATTTCTCCATATATGTCATGTGCCATCGCTCCTTTGTTCTGTTTGGATTGCCGCAAAACTCGTTTACTTCTATCGCCGTTATTATACCGATATTTTTCCGTCAGCGCAAGGAGAATCCTGCCGAAGGCGAAAAAATGACCGCTGAAAACCAGCGGTCATTTTCGGATGATTTACTTGATCTTAATGAGCAGCTCGCCAGCTTTGACGTTGCCGCCTTCCTTGACCAGAACCTCGTCTACCGTACCAGCCATACGGGCAACCACGGATGTCTCCATCTTCATTGCCTCGATGACAGCCAGTACCTGATTTTCCTCGACCTTGTCGCCGGGCTTTACATTCACCTTGGTGACCATACCGGGGATGGACGCGCCGACATGGCTCTTGTCCTGAGGATCCGCCATGACAACGGTCTTGCCGGTAACCTTGGCGTTCTTATCCACCACTGCCACCTCACGGCGGGTGCCGTTCAGCTCAAATACAACGTTCCGGGTACCATCATCGTTGTGGTCACCCAGACCCAGATACTTGATAACCAGAGTCTTACCGTCTTCAATGTTGATCTTGTTGGTTTCACCCAGCGCAAGACCGTTGAAGAAAACGTGGGAGCCCATACGCATGAGATAGCCGTACTCCTTGGAGTGCTTCCAGTACTCCTCCACCACCTTGGGGTAGATGCAGTAGGAAATGACATCCCGCATAGTGGGGTTGGGGCAGAACTTCTCCACTTCCTTCTTGGCCTGCTCGAAGTCCACCGGAGCCAGCAGCTCGCCGGGACGGCAGGTAATCGGCTCTTCGCCCTTGAGGACGATCTTCTGGAGATCCACCGGGAAGCCGCAGGGCGGCTGACCCATCATGCCCTTGAAGTAGCTGACCACAGAATCGGGGAACGTCAGATGCTCGCCCTTTTCCACAATGTTTTCAGGCGTCAGGTCATTCTGCACCATGAAGATTGCCAGATCGCCCACCATCTTGGAGGACGGGGTAACCTTGACCAAATCGCCCAGCATATCGTTGACCTTCTTGTACATCTCTTTGACTTCCAGGAAGCGGCTTCCCAGACCCAGAGAAATAACCTGAGGCTCCAAATTGGTATACTGACCGCCGGGAATCTCATAGCGATAGATATCGGTCACAGGCGTCTTGAGGCCGTGGTCGAAGCTTGCATAGCGCAGGCGCACGTCAGCCCAGTAATCGGTCAGTTCCTGAATGCCCTCCATGGAGAAGCCGGTATCTCTTGGGTTGCCCTGAAGCGCTGCCACAACAGCGTTCATAGAGGGCTGAGAGGTCAGGCTGGACATGGACGCCACGGCGGTATCCACAATATCCACGCCAGCCTCGGCGGCCATCAGCAAGGTGGCAACCTGATTGCCGGTGGTATCGTGAGTATGGAGATGGATTGGGATACCGATCTCCTGCTTCAGAGCATGTACCAGCTCCTTTGCCGCATAGGGCTTGAGCAGGCCGGACATATCCTTGATGCAGATGGAGTGCGCACCGATATGCTCCAGCTCCTTCGCCAGCTTCACATAGTAATCCAGCGTATAGCGAGTACGGGACTGATCCATGATATCGCCGGTATAGCAGATGGTTGCCTCGCAGAACTTATTCTGCTTGAGCACCTCGTCCATGGCGATGGACATGCCGGGGATCCAGTTCAGAGAGTCGAACACACGGAAAATATCAATGCCGCCCAGTGCGGACTGCTTGACAAACTCCCGTACCACGTTATCAGGATAGTTCTGATAGCCCACGGTGTTGGAGCCGCGGAGCAGCATCTGGAACGGAATGTTGGGAATCTTCTCCCGGAGCAGATCCAGACGCTCCCATGGATCCTCGTGGAGGAACCGGTAGGCAACATCGAAGGTTGCGCCGCCCCACATTTCCAGAGAGAAGCAGTCTGCCAGAATGTCTGCGGTACCGTCTGCACCCTTGACCATATCACGGGTACGCATTCTAGTGGACAGCAGGGACTGATGGGCGTCGCGCATGGTGGTATCAGTAATCAGAAGCTTCTTCTGATCCATGACCCACTGAGACAGCGCCTTGGGTCCCTTTTCGTCCAGCAGCTGCTTGAGGGCGGGCTTGGGATTGCCGGAACCCTTGGGGAATCTGGGGGTATCATACTGCTTCCGCTCCGCATTGGGATTTGCCACCTGAATGTTAGCAATGTACTTGAGTACACGGGTGGCGCGATCCTTGGAATCGGCGATGTCAAACAGCTCAGGAGTTTCGTCAATGAACTTGGTGTGGCACTTGCCCGCCACGAAGGTGGGATGGCTGAGAATGTTGGAAACAAAGGGAATGTTGGTCTTTACGCCGCGAACGCGAACCTCACTGATGGCACGGAGTGCCTTCCGGCAGGTCCCCTGGAAGGAGTTATCCCAGCAGGTGACCTTGACCAGCAGAGAATCATAGTAGGGAGAAATCACCGTACCGGTAGTAGCGTTGCCGCCGTCCAGACGGACGCCGTTGCCGCCTCCGGTGCGATAAGAGGTAATCTTACCGTTGTCCGGGGCAAAGTTATTGGTAGGATCCTCGGTAGTAACACGGCACTGAATGGCATAGCCGCGCACCTGCACATCCTCCTGACAGGTAAGTCCAATGGCCGGATGGCTCAGAGGATATCCCTCCGCAATCAGGATCTGCGCCCGAACCAGATCGATACCGGTGACCATTTCGGTTACGGTATGCTCTACCTGAATACGGGGGTTCATTTCAATGAAGTAATAGCTGCCGGACTTGTCCACCAGAAACTCCAGTGTACCGGCATTGATGTAGCCAACGGACTTTGCGATCTTTACCGCATCGTTTCGGATCTTTTCGGTAATAGCAGGATCAACGGACCACGCAGGCGCGAACTCTACCACCTTCTGATAGCGGCGCTGCAGGGAGCAGTCACGCTCACCGATGTGATAGCAGTTGCCGTATTTATCCGCCAGTACCTGCACCTCAATATGCTTCGGCTCAACCAGATATTTCTCAATGAAAATATCGTCGTTGCCAAATGCTTTTTTTGCCTCACTGCGCACCAACTCGAAAGCAGGCTTTACCTCCTCCGGGGTGTCACAGCGACGCATGCCGCGTCCGCCGCCGCCTGCGGCAGCCTTGAGGATAATGGGGAAGCCGAAGGATATGGCCTTTTCCAGCGCCTCGTCCCCGTCCTTCAGGGGCTCAGTAGACCCGGGAATAATGGGAACACCAGCCTGAATGGCAATCTGTTTTGCAGAGAGCTTGTCTCCCATCATTGCAAGAATGTCGCTGGGTGGACCGATGAAGGAAATGCCGGCTTCTTCACAGGCCTTGGCAAAGTCCGCATTCTCGGACAGGAAGCCATAGCCGGGATGAATGGCATCTACACCCCGGCGCTTTGCCAGATCGATGATTGCAGGGATATCCAGATAAGCGCCTACCGGGCTCTTGTTTTCCCCGATCAGATACGCCTCGTCTGCGTGGGTACGGAACTGGCCGCCGGTATCCTCATTGGAATACATTGCTACCGTATGGAGCCCCAGATCGTAGCAGGCCCGGAAAATACGAATGGCTATTTCACCGCGGTTCGCAGCCAGAACCTTGTTAAAGGGTTTCTGTGTCACATGATCACCTCATTAAGATTTTACGGGAGACACCTCTTCCCCCGCATCGGTACAGTTGTACGCAGTATGCTTATTATACTCCATCCCCACACAGATGTAAAGTCCAGAAATCACAAATTTGACAGCGTTTATGCAAGAAGAACTGTTTCGTGTTGCATAATAGTTCTGAAATAATCTAAATTATTGTGCAAAAACACAACCTGCCCCAATTTTTGAGGCAGGTTGTATGGAACATCTGAAATATTATTTGCCGTTCTGTTCAGACTTGGCGGCGTTTTTCAGCGCCTTCCGCGCCTCACGCACTTTGGCAAGAGCCGAGGTTTTATCCTCCTTGCCCTTTGCCTGAATCGCAGTCATTCCCGCATGCAGCGTATCGTAGATATCAGTCACAGATTGCTCCGCCTCTGCCATGATTCGATCCGCATACTCCACCGCACCGGTAATCAGCGTCTTACGCTGTTCCTCCGCCTGATCCAAAATCTCCTGCGCGCGCACCTTGGCAAATTCCACAATCTGATTCTCTTCGATCAGCTTTGCCGCACGTTCCTGCGCGTCCTGAAGCACATGATCGGCCTGCTTTCTGGTCAGCGCTGCGTCTTTTTTGGCATTGGTGCGCAGCTCGTTGCAGCTGGCAATCACAGCCTTGGACTGGCTGATTTCCTGCGGAATCTGTGCCTGGAGGGCATCCACCAGATACAGGAGCTGATCCTTGTCTACCATACATTTATCCTGGCCGAACAGGGATCCACGTGCGTCGCTCACCAGAGCGACAAGGCTGTCAAGCAGCGACTCAATGGTTGTTTTCTCCATGCGACTATCTCCTTGCATTTAATCTGGCTCTGAAATCATCAATCACCGACACAGGCAGGAACTCACTGAGATCCACATCATACCGTCCCAGTTCCTTTACCGCGCTGGAGCTGAGATACATGTATTTTTCCTCTGCGGTCAGAAACATGGTATCCAGCTCAGGATTCAGCTTTTTATTGATCAGGCTCATAGTAAACTCAGACTCAAAATCCGATACAGCCCGCAGCCCCTTTACGATCACGCAGGCACCCTTTCTTCGTGCAAAATGCGCCAGCAGCTCGTCAGAAGCCTCTACCTCCACATTGGGCAGATGGCTGGTGGCCTTTCGGATCATCTCTACACGCTCCTGTGCCGTAAACAGAGGATTTTTCTTCTGATTGTAGCCCACACATACAATGAGCCGGTCAAAAATTGATGCAGCACGCGTGATAATATTGAGATGGCCCAGAGTAATGGGGTCAAAGCTACCGGGGTAAATGGCTGTTTTCATATCGAATCACCTTGTATACAGATTCACAGCGGTTTTGCCGTAGCAATAATCCTTTGAGCAAATCAGGCCGCCCACTTCGGGGGGCATGGTCTTTTCTCTGGGCCGCTCACAAATTATTATACCACCATCCGACAAAATGTCAATTTCAGATATCTTTTGCAGCGCATTTTCTAAGAATTTTTCTGCATAAGGGGGATCCAGAAAAATGATATCAAACTTTTCCCTTGCGGTGGACAGGTAACGGAGATAGTCCATCTGGAATACCGATGCCTTTTGATCGAATTTTGTCTTTTTGAGATTGTCCTTGATGATCTTCACTGCCTCGGCACTCTGATCCACCAGCACCGCATACTCTGCACCGCGGGAAAGCGCCTCGATAGCTAGCTGTCCGCTGCCGCCGAACAGGTCCAGCACCCGGCGCCCCTCGATGTCAAACTGAATGATATTGAAAACGGCTTCCTTCACCCGGTCGGAGGTGGGGCGGGTCGCCAGCCCCTCCAGTGTTTTGAGCTTTGCGCCTCTGGCGCTGCCAGTAATTACTCGCATGTTGTTTCTCCTTTATCCTGCTGTTCCCGCCGGGAACGATAGTATTTGTAAACTTCCGCCGCAGTATTCTTCGGCACCACCTGACACAGTTCCTCCAGCGATGCTGCGGAGATTGCGCCGATGGTTTTAAAGTGTCGCATCAGTTCCTGCTTCCGCTTGTCTCCAACGCCGGGGATATGATCCAGAGACGAGCGCTTCATCCGCTTGGAGCGCAGCTCCCGCTGATAGGTGATGGCAAAGCGGTGGGTTTCCTCCTGAATGCGCCCGATCAGAGAAAAGACCGCCTGATTGCCCTGTATTCCGATCTCATCGCCCTGTGGGGTCACCAGCGCACGGGTCCGGTGTCTGTCATCCTTGACCATGCCGAACACCGGAATACTGATTCCCATGGAGGAAAGCTGCCTGAGCACCGTATCCGCATGCACCTGACCGCCGTCAATGAGCAGTGCGTCCGGGCGCTCCGCAAAGCCCTTATCTCCCGCAAGGAAATGGGTAAACCGCCGCTCAATCACCTGCTGCATGGAGCCGTAGTCATTGGGGCCGTCCATGTCCCGCAGCTTAAAGCGCTTATAGTCCTTTTTACTGGGGCTGCCGTCCACAAACACCACCATGGACGCCACAATGTCGTCGCTGCCCAGATTGGAGATATCATAGGACTCCAGCCGCCGGGGCAAATGCTCCAGCTTTAACATGGAGCCAAGCAACTCCAGCGTTTTATTGGTGCGCTCATAATCGGTGGAAACTCGCTCGGACTCCTCCTTGGCATTGGCGCAGGCCAGCTCCACCAGCCGCACATGGTCGCCCCGCTGAGGCACCGAGATCCGCACCTTTTTCCCATATTCCTGCTGGAGCAGCTGAGCGAACAGCTCGCTGTCCTCCATCGGGCAGGGCAGATAGATATCCTTTGGGGCTAGGCCGCGCCTAAGATAATACTGCTTGACCAGCGTGGAGACGGTTTCCTCCTGCGTCTCCCCGATCTGGGTTTCCAGCACCTCCACGTCCTTGTCGATGAGGTTGCCCAGAACATAGTGCAGCACGGCAAAGCCGGTTTTGGCGGTGCCGGTGAAGATACCGATCACGTCCGTATCCGCCATGGCGCCGGAGCAGACCATCTGCTTTCTGGACAGGGCTTCAATGGCCCGGAACCGATCCCGACAGGCCGCCGCCGACTCAAAATCCAGCCGCTCTGCCGCAGCCTCCATCTGCTCCTTGAGCTGGGCGGCAAGCTCCTTATCCCGCCCCTCCAGCATCAGAACGCCCTGGTGGATCCGCGCCAGATACTCCTCCCGGGTCATTTTCTTCTGGCACCAGCCGTCACAGTTGCCGATCTGATAGTTGAGGCAGGGGCGCTCTTTCCCCACATCTCTGGGGAACTTTTTGGAGCAGCCGGGAAGCTTTAAGGTCAGACGAATGGTATCCAGCGCCTGCTGGGTGACAAATCTGCCGCCGTAGGGGCCGAAGTACCGTGCGCCGTCATTCTCCCGCCGCCCCGCCATGGAAAACGTGGGATACGGCTCCCGGAGATCCACCCGGATATAGGGATAGCCCTTGTCGTCCTTCAGCAGAATATTATATTTGGGCTGGTGGCGTTTAATGAGGCTGC
>CAJKSU010000140.1 GCA_905202605.1 uncultured Eubacteriales bacterium | reverse complement strand
GTCCGGATATCCTACGGCGCGGAGATAATCCGCCCCAAGGCTCCGGTCTACGATCAGCGTTCCGTAGGACTGCGCCTCGTAGGGAGTGCTTCCACTGGAGCCTTCCTTTAAAATGCCCACAGCATGGGCAAAGGTAGCGTAGTCATCGTCAGGATCAGTCCCGGCATGTCCCACCAGAAGGCAGCCGATGGAGTTGGCCCAGACCTCATCATCCGGGGAGTTTTCCTCATGTCCCCGGCGATGCACCTGAATACTCTGGTTGTTAGAGACATCGGAATAGAATTCATCGTTGTCATGGAAGCGCACCACCTGATCCCCCAGCACCCGGAGGGCGGCGTAGCGTCCGTTGTGATTTACGGTATCAAAGGAATAAATGCCGGATTTCAGCGTGGGAACATCGTCGCCGTCGTTTTTCCATGGGGAGAAGGGGTAGTCTGGGATGGTGCTACAGCAGCGGCTCAAATAGAGAATTTCTCCATTTTGCACCACGACACACATGGCGTCCTTGCGCTCCTGTGGATCGGTGTTTTCTCCGGCTCCTTCAAACAGAAAGACCAGCAGTCCGGCTTTTTGATCCTCACTCAGCGCCTCGGCATAGACGGAGTTGACCCGTTTGAGTGCCTCAAAGGCGGAAGAGTCCTGAGGAATATCATAGTCCTCCATGGCCTGCCGAATGGCACCGCTGCTGATCAGAGCGTCGGTCAGGGACTCGTCCAGACCGTCAAGCTCCATGGTGGCCGCTTCCGCGGCGCTGGCGTTCGGCGCTTCAGAGACAACAGCAGCAGTATTCGGTGGCTGACCGAAGACAAGCCCCCACGTGCTCTCCTGCTGGGAAATCAGAGCTTCTGCAGCTGGAGCATCGAAGCAACCGGAAAGCAGACTTAGAAGCAAAATAAAAACCATGCAGCGGGTATGTGTTCGTATGGTCATGCGGCGGCCTCACAGAACGCCGGAATTGCGGAAACTAACAGATTCATAAGTGATCCTTTCTTTTTGTGATTGCTCTGATTATACAGGATCACTACTGGGGGCTGTCAAGGGAAAGCAAACAGATTTCGTGTTTTTTTTTCGGCATTCGGCTGAAAAATGAAAAAATAAAGGGCGAAAAAGCAAAATATGGACTTAAGGCAACACCGCGCAATTACGTCTTCGGATTCTGACGGTTCTTTTTCGCCAGAAATTCGTTTGGAAAACCTTGAAATACACAGAGTATTCCTGCGGTTTTCCACCTTTTTCTGACGAAAAATCTCTCGTCATACTCTCTCGCTGAATTGTGCGGTATTGCCTTAAAGGAAGATTCGTGCGGGTGCGGTTGGGGGAAGCTTTATCCATAGAAAGTGGGCGGCTGTCTAAAAATGAACTGTTCTAAGGCAACACCGCGCAAATGCGTTATCGGATTATGACGAATCTTTTTCGTCAGACTCTCTTGCCGATTTATGCGGTATTGCCCTAAAAATCAGCCAAACAAAAAGCCGTGAGAATCCGAGCTCTC
The DNA here is from genome assembly GCA_905202605.1 of uncultured Eubacteriales bacterium. Classification (GTDB taxonomy): domain Bacteria; phylum Bacillota; class Clostridia; order Oscillospirales; family Oscillospiraceae; genus HGM13006. Next base: position 5,918 of record CAJKSU010000140.1, on the reverse strand, counting down.
GTCGGGTTTTCACGGCTTCTTTCTGACTTTTATGGAAGATGTTCCTGCTTTATTTGTATTTTGAGGAAGCCGCATGTTCATTGGTTATGGGAGCAGCCAAAGCTTTTGCGCGGCGGTTTTTGCCTCGGAGCGTCGGCTGACGCCCAGCTTTTGCAGCACATGGCTTACATGCGTTTTTACCGTGGGCAGCTTGATATCCAGGATGCTGCCAATTTCGGCATTGCTCTTATCGGCACAGATCAGCCGCAGTACTTGCAGCTCCATGGCAGTCAGTGCCTGACTGGGAGACAGTCTTGGCTGGAGAAATTCCGGATAATGGGCGGCCTGCATGCGGGCGGCGCTGGTGATAGCGCGGAGAAAGTTCTCATCTTTGAACCAACTGCATTCCTCCAGCAGGGGCAGCACTGCGGTACCGTATAGCCCGATGGGGCGGATAAACCGGTATTCCATGGCAATCTCCAATGCCTGAGTAAGGAGCTTTTTCCATGTACTGTTTTTCTGCCGATATCGGGCGATTGCGGAGAGCGTATAGAGGTGAATGCTGTCGATATGACGGTTGCATGTGGTACAGTAAGAATCCAGCGGAGAGAGCGTCAGGAGTGCGGCGCCGGGATTCCCCATGGCAAGCTCGCACATGGCCTGAGTAAAGTATTGATAGCGGCGCATGACCTGTAGATGTACGGGATCCTTTGGCGCCTTATCCCGGTACCAGTCGCTGGCACGCTCCAGATCTCCCTGATGCAGGGCAATGCGGCAGTCCATGGCATCCAAATTCGGGAAAAATCGGCGATCTCCGGTGGCATCAAAGCGTTTCCGGAGAGCATCAAGCGTATTCTGCGCGGCGATGGCCTGACCGGCATCCACCTGCTGGCGTACCAGCAGACCTACCACAGCTAACTCGATATCTGGCGTTCCATTGCTCTGAATTTCGCTGAGACGGCTCATCAGAGCCAGCATGCGGTTGGTGATGTCCTCGCCCTTTTCAAACTTGCTCTCAGCAATGGCGCATTCCGGCATTGCTACGCCGTCCCTGCCCAGAGCAGCAGTTACGGCGTGCCGCAGGGTATTGTAGAGAAGATCATCCCTCTTGCTCCATGCGGAGAAGTCCTTGCCACCGTTCATGATGCTGGGCAGCATACTGGTGACGGAGAACGGCGGAAGCTTGACCTCTTTATTGGTCATCAGCTGGAACAGGCTCAGAAACTTGGAGGGAAGCTCCTCTACGCTGCGCTGGGGCAGAGAAATATCCAGCCACGCAAGGCGGTTCCGGGCATCCTTATAGGCTGCATCTGAGGTGTTGCACTGCTGGAGAAACTCCTTTAACAGCGCATACCAACGCTCAGACGCGGTATAGTCCATCTCCATTGCGCAGAGAATGCTCATGCCCTGCATCAGGGGTGGAGAAGAACGAATCTCCTGTTCCGGCAGAAGGTGATAATAGTGCGACATTTCAAGGTAGTGACCGGAGCCGGGATGATTCTGGGCGTTTTTCTCCAGAAGGTCAGAGATCTTTTTCTGGTCGCCGCCTTTGGCATAGCATTCCAGTGCACTGGAATAATCCTCATGCAGCTCATAATACAGGCCACCCCGGATATAGAGGGCTTTTTGCTGCTCCAGCGTATATTCCCGTGCAAGCTCCCACTGGAGAAATTGCTGAAAAACTTCCCAGAAGTGGCAGCGCTCCAGACCGTCAAACAGCATCATGGTGGTATCCTCCTGCAGCGTCCGCAGAAGCTCCCCGGCATTGTTTTCGCCACTGACCATTCGCGCCTGTTCTGCGTCGAAGCTGGGAAATGGACTCAGCTCCAGAAGAAAACGGCGCATGGGGAGCGGAAAACGACGGTAAACCACCTCGTCAAAGTATTGAAACAGAGCATGGCGCACAGCGGTGTCTACCTCCGGACCATATTGCCCAAATGAGAGAATCTGCTGTGCTGCAATGATAATGGCAACTGGGTAGCCGTAGGTTTCCCGATGGATGGCGGTTAGATCCAGCTCCGACACGGTAAGGCCGAAGGACTCCATCAGCCGGGCGGTGGTGTCCCGATCCAGCATCAGATCCCGGACGCTGAACGTGGTCATCAGCCCGGCAACCTGAAAAGGAACCAGCCAGCCGGGGGCAACGCCGCGGGTCATCATGACAAAGCGCCGATTCGGGTGACTGCGGATCAGCTCACAGAGGGCCTGCTGGTCGGAGACATCCTTTAAATATTGAAGCTGATCCAGCAGCAGCACGTCCCAGCGGTCATCGGGGGCGGGCAGGGAAAGGGGGGAGACGGCGGCATCGGTTCGGAACACCCGACGGCCGGAAAGCAGCTTTTCCGCCGTAACGGTTTTACCGAAGCCGCAGGGGGCGCTGAGGAGGATGATACGCATGGATTCCAGTGCGGCACCGAACTGTTCTGCCAGTGCCGGACGAATGGTAATGTGATCTTCCATAGATATCACTCCTGTCTCAGATGGGAAAAGTAATGCAACTTAATTCATTATACGGAGTTTAATCGAATTTGTAAATCAGCCTAAAGTATGATTTTTTGAAAAAAAGAGAACGTCCCTTGCTCTAAACAACGGGAGCAAGGGACAAAAATCATTCCATTGTGTGAAGAAGGGCAATTTCTTCTGCGTAGCCATGGGTATCGTTGGGTGTTTCCAGCACCTTGGGCAGACTGCGAAGCAACGGGTGTGTCATGATGTGGCGGAAGGTGTCCATGCCGAGAAAGCCCTTTCCGAGCCTTTCATGACGATCCTTATGGCTGCCCGGCGGATTCATGCTGTCATTGAGATGAAGCGCCCGAAGCCGGTCAAGGCCGATAACACGATCAAATTCCTCCAGCACACCGTCCAAATCCCCAATGATGTCATAGCCAGCATCGGAGACATGACAGGTGTCCAGACACACGCCGACCCGGTCGGAAAGCGCTACCCGGTCGAGGATGGCGCGCAGCTCCTGAAAGCTGCTGCCCATTTCGGTACCCTTTCCCGCCATGGTTTCCAGTAGCACGGTGGTCTGCATCTCCGGATAAAGCACCAGATTTAACGTTTCGGCGATTTTCTCCACAGCAGCCTCCGCGCCCTGCCCCACATGGGAACCGGGATGGAAGTTATACAGGGTTCCCGGCAGAAAATCCAGCCGCCGGAGATCGTCCGCCATGGTGATTCGGGCGAATTCCAGCGTTTCGGGCTTTGCAGCACAGGGGTTGATGGTATAGGGGGCATGGGCGATCAGTGGGCCAAAGCGATGTTCCTCCATGATGTCCCGCAGTCCCGCAATATCCGCCGGGTCAATGTCCTTTGCCTTGCCGCCGCGGGGATTCCGGGTGAAGAACTGCGCGGTATTGCCGCCCAACCTTACCGCTTCCTGTCCCATGGCGGCAAAGCCCTTTGAAATGGTCAGATGACAGCCGATGTACTGCATAGAATCCTCCTGCATTATGCCTTGGATTTTTCGTCCTCTTCCTTTTCGAGCACGGTGTAGGCAACCTTGCCTACCAGCGTTTTCGGCAGAGCGTCCCGGAACTCAATCTCACGGGGCAGCGCATATTTGGCGATACGCTTTTTGCAGTGCTCCAGAATGGAGGCCTTCAGCTCCTCCGAGGGCGTGTAGCCGGGCTTTAGTAGCACAAAGGCTTTGACCCGCTGCATTTTGTAGTCGTCCTTTACGCCGATGACAGTGCTCATCAGAACCGCCTCGTGGGCGTCGATGACATTCTCCACCTGAGAGGGATAGACGTTATAGCCGCTGGTGATGATCATCCGCTTGAGCCGCTGCTTGAAGTAGATAAAGCCGTCCTCATCCATCAAACCGAGGTCGCCGGTGTGCAGCCAGACAAGTCCGTCCTCATGGAGCTGGAGTGTCTGGGCAGTCTCCTTGGGCTTGTCCAGATAGCCCTGCATCACGGTGGGACCGGAGATGCAGATTTCGCCGATGGTGCCGTAGGGAACCTCGTCGTGGGTGGAGGGGATCACAATCTTATAATAGGTGTCCGGGAAGGGAATGCCGATGCTGCCTTCACGGTAGAAGGTCTTAGGTGTCAGGCAGCTGGCGGTAACGCATTCGGTAGTGCCGTAGCCCTCCCGCACCTGCTCCTTGGAGCCGTGGGATTTTAGAAATGTATCCACCTTGTGCTTTAACTCAATGGATAGGGAATCACCGCCGGAGAATACGCCCTCCAGCTGGCTGAGATCCAGATTCTCGGCCTTTTTCAGCCGCAGCAGCGCCTCGTAGAGGGTGGGAACGCCGGCGATATAGTTGGGCTTGTGCTTTTTCAGCAGCTGTGCATAGCTCTCAACGGTAAACTGTGGCACCAGAATGCAGGTGGCGCTGTGGAGCAGTATTGTATGAATGCATACGCCCAGACCAAAGCCATGAAAAATAGGCATGATGGACAGCATTTTGTGCCCCTCGTGCAGGCAATTTCCTGCCGCACCTGTTTGCAGACCCAGCGCATTAAAGTTCAGGTTGCTGAGGAGAATGCCCTTGGTGGTGCCGGTGGTGCCGCCGGAGTAGAGAATGGCGGCGGTGTCGCTGCCGCTGCGGGCATATCGGGGATCCGGCTGGTTCTTTCCGCCCCGGAGAAAATCCTTCCAGTAGAGTACGAGAGAATCGTCAGCGGGGATTTTCGGGAGCTTTCGTCCCTGAGATGCCAGATAGCCCAGCTTCATGGGGCCGTGGAGAGCATCCTCAATGCCGGTGATAATCAGCTTGCGAATGGAAAGCTTGCTGCGGATGGCCTGAAATTTGGGATAAAACTGCCGCAGGGTCAGCGCTGCCACAGAGTCGCTTTCCTGAAGATAGAACGCAATTTCTTCCTGAGCAGACAGGGGATGTACCATATTTGCAATGCCGCCCATATAGTTGATGGCATAGAACATGGTGACGGCTTGAGGCGTGTTGGGCATGCAGATGGTCACCTTATCGCCAGGCTGAATGCCCATAGCGACCAGCGCCTTGGCGCACTGGCGGATATCCTCAAAGAATGTCCGGTAAGAAACCTTTGTGGTGTAAAAGGTATAAGCAGGGACCTCCGGCGTCTTCTGTGCAGAACGCTCAATCATATCCACCATGGCGCAGTCAGGGTAGGCAAGATGCAGAGGAACCCCCTCAGAATAGGCCGCCCACGGAGTGCGGATGGTTGTTTCAGCAGTCATATACAATCTCCTCCTTCAGGGGAACGTCCAAAAGCTGAGGATGTTGGAGAATGTACTCTACCAGTCTCAGACTTTTTGCAAAGTAGAACCCATCGGCAATGCGCTCGTCTGCAGTGAAGCCCAGCGTGAGGATATCACGGGATTGGGTAGTGCCGTCCGGCATGGGACGCAGCTCTTTCTTTAGAACGCCAACGGTAATGAGAATACTGTTGGTGCCGTAGTTGTTGAGATGGTGATAGCAGCAGGGGCATTTTATACTGCCCAGATTGGACAGCAGCACTGTGGTATGGTTTGTGTCGCCCTGAGTCAGCGCGTCGGGCAGGTGGCCGCTGGCGCTGAGCCGCTGCAAAAGGCCGATGAAAAGATGAAGCAGGGGATTGGGAAGACTGCCGATGGCATTGATGACGCCGTCAAAATCATTGCTGCCGCGGCTTTCCCGCAGTTCCTTTACATCACCGACGATTTTCCGGGTGACATAGTCAACGTCCATCTCGTCCTTGGCAATCAGCGTCATAAGGGATTCCTCGGAGTGATCGGCAAATTTGCGCTTTGCCACAAAGCTCAGAGAAATGTCATTGCGCTCATACAGCTTTCTGCCGCAAATAAAGCGGTTGAGATAGGGACGCATAGTAATCACTCGGGCTACGGCGGTGACCAGACAATGAAAAATCGTGGCTTTGTATTCCGGGTGCAGCTGGTTCTTCGATTCGATGTAGGGCAGCAGATCCGTTACATCCATGGGGAATTCCAGATAGACCTCAGATTCAGTG
>CAJKSU010000139.1 GCA_905202605.1 uncultured Eubacteriales bacterium | reverse complement strand
CTCCATAAGAACGGAGAGATAGTCGAAATCCTCCCCCAGAGTTCTTCGCACAAATTGTCGGGTCTTTTCATGATCCAGTCCAATGCAGTGGGTGACCACATCCCGATGCTCCTCCATACCCTGCTCCCGCAGAACCTGACACCACAGGTCAATGAACAGGCGCTCAGTATCGGTCATCAGGCCGTCCATATCAAATATGACCGCAGAAATCATAGTGTTACCTCCTTCCCCGGCTTCAGGAAATACAGGATCATTTCCCGCACCGGCCTTTCAAAAATCCTGCCCAGTGCTTCCCGATAGGTTTCCAGCTGGGGACGATAGTGCTCGGCGCGAACGGACGCCTGCTGGGCGCTGATGCGATCCGTTTTAAAATCAATGACTGTGATGGAATCCGGCTCCAAAATGGCAGCATCCACTACGCCCTGAAGCAGCACCTGCTCGTCCTTGAGGCCGGAATAAAACCGGTCAGCGGGGGTCAGCAGGGAAAATTTAAACTCCCGGATCAGCTTTGGAGCAGAGAGAAGACGCTGCCCAAGGGGACTGGAAAACAAACGTGCAATCTCATCGGGCTTCACGGCCTCTGCCTGCTGTTCGGTGAGATAAGCGCTGTCTACCATGCGGTCCAGCTCCGAAAGAATGCCGTCCCGGCTGGCAAGCTGCGAAAATTGGGCGTACTGGAGGAACTGATGGGCCGCGGTTCCCTTCTCCGTTGGGGTCAGCCCCTTTTTCTCCAGAATGAACTCCGGACGCAGAAGCTTCGGAACGGAAACCGGCACCGCGGCATCCTCCTGCGCCTCCAGATCCTTATTGCGCCCCTTCAGCTCCGTTGCGGTGAGCTTGGAGGGCGTGCGGCTGGCGGCGGCATGGGGATTTTCCCATGTCATGGCGCGAATCATCTGCTCTGGGGCGGGAACGGTCAGCGCAGCGGCGGTCTGCTGGTTGTCCTCTTCCCCGGCATAGTAGGGCCGGGGGACAAGCTCCAGAGAGTCCAGCTGAATTTGCCAAGGGGAGTCCGTGACCCTTAGCGTACAGTCCGGGCGTCCGCACAGGGAAAACAGCTCCCCGGCCTCTACTCTGGACAGTGCGGCAAGGAGCACCCAGTCACCGAGACACCCCGCCGAGGACGTACACCAAGGCTCCGCAGGCGTTCCGGCACCGGCACGTAGCCGGGAAAAAACGTTGCTTTCCGCACCGATGGCATAGGTCATAAACAGATAGTCCTTGGGGCGGGTCATGCCCACGTATAGAATGCGCAGCTCCTCATCCAGAAGGGACTGCTGTTTTTTTACGCTCATGGCATCAAACACCAGACCCGGATAGCGGATCCGCTGAGTCGGATCTACAATTTTTGCCCCGATGCCCATAGCGCCGTCCAGCAGCACCGTATTGTTCAGCTCCCGGAAATTGAACTTTCGGGAAAGGTCAGAGAGGAATACCACCGGGTATTCCAGTCCTTTGGAACGGTGAATGGTAGTGAGGGTGACCACGGAAGTGCCGCCGGAGGCGGATTCCTGCCCGGCCTGCTCCATACGGTTCAGGGCGCGGATCAGTTCATAGAGATAGAGGTAATTTCCTCCTGCAGTGGTACGCGCAAGGGCATAGACCGAAAGGAGATTCTCCCGGCGGCGCTGCCCTTGCTCCATGGCGCTGTAGGCCGCCAGAAGTCCAGTATCCTCCAATAGATACCATACCAGCTGCTCCGCCGACATGCCGGAGGCCTTTTTCCGCAGGGACTGGAAGGAGGACAGCACCTGACGGCACCAGTCTTCCTCGCATTCGCACATGGCGTCATAGAACCGCTCCTGACGGCTTCCGGCACGGATCTGCCCCAGCTGATCGTTGGAGAGCCGATAGAGGGGGCTGCACAGCACCGCCAGCAGCGGCACGTCCTGATGGGGGTTATCCAGCGCCCGGAGCAGGCTTAGAAGCATCTGCACCTCCGGGGCCTCAAACAGGTTCTCCCCTGCCCCGGTGGCAACGGGAATGCCCGCCCGCACCAGCGCCCGCTGATAGATGCGAATGGGATCTCTGGTGCGGAGCAGGATCGCGATGTCCTCCGGGCGAACGGGACGGGTGCCGTCTCCATCCCGCACGGGGATCCCCTGCTCCAACAGCTGAGTGATCCGCTGGGCGACCCAAGCGGCCTCCTTTTGGTATTTTGTAAGGTCATCGCTGTCGCTGCCGGATTTCCCCTTGGGCAGCAGCAGAACGTCCAGCTCCACATGATTCTCATGATCCTGCGGGTATGTATCCAGTCCCGGATAAAGGCTTTCGTCCGGACCGTAGGTCATGCCGCCCACCTCGCGGCTCATGACGCAGGAAAAGGTATGGTTCACCGCTTCGAGAATTTCCGGGCGGGAACGGAAGTTTTTCGACAGGATCAGCTTTCGGCATTCCCCGGCCTGTGCGTCAGATGCCGGGCGGTATGTCTGGTATTTCTCCAGAAACAGCTCCGGCTCCGCCTGACGGAAGCCGTAGATGGACTGCTTCACATCCCCCACCAGAAAGCGGTTTTCGTCCTGCCCCCGGACAATGGCCCGGTAAATCAGCTCCTGCACCCGGTTGGAGTCCTGATACTCGTCTACCATGATCTCCGCATATCGCTGGGAAACCTCCTGCGCCACCGGGGTAGGCCGTCCGCTGCCGTCTACCAGCAGGCGAATGGCAAGATGCTCCTGATCAGAGAAGTCCAGCACATTCTTCCGGCGCTTTTCTGCGGAAAAACGTCGGTTTAGCTCTCGTGCCAGATCACAGAGCGTGCGGAGCGCCGGAGCCAGTACATTCTGCTCCCCAATCAGCTGGGCGGCGGGACGGGAAAACTGCCGGGTCAGCTCCGGAAGCAGCTTCTTTTTGAGGTCATTGCGCACCTGCTGAATGGCGGTGAGCCGCTGGGGATCCGGGTGTTTCTGCACTACCAGCCGTGGAAATTCCATGGAAAGGCAGTCCCGGATGGCGTCCCACGGCCCATCCAGCGCCGAAAGCAGCTGCTCCAGCTTCTTTTTCTCGGATTCATAGGCGGGAAGGAACTTTTTCGAGAGCTTTTGATCCCCCTGCATCTGGGAAATGGCCCAGGTGTAGCGGCCGATCATCCACGTAAGCTGCTGACGGGCGTTATCCAGAAGCACCGCACCGTAAACCGTGTCTTTTGGCTCCCCCTGTTCCGGCAGGGTCAGGCACAGGCCGCTCAGCCATGCCTCCGGATTGGGCTGGGTGAGCATCCGCTCAAACACCGAGCGGATCAGCGTTTCCAATGACTGGTCGGTACGTCCTGCCCCCAGCGTATCCGCCAGAAGCCGGAAGCCGGGCTGCATCTCCCCATAGGCTTCCTCCAAAAGGTCGCCGATCAGCCGGGTGAGCATTTCCTCCCGGCGGGGATCCTCCAGCATGGTATAGTCCGAGGGAACCTCCAGAAGATAGCCGTACTGCCGGATCAGTGCCCCACAGAAGGCATGCACCGTGGAGATCTGCGCCAGATGCATCAGCGTCAGCTGACGGCGAAGGTGCTGGTTCTGTGGCTCCGCTGCCAGCGCCTTTCCCAGCGCCTTGGAGATCTTGCCCCGCAGCTCGGCGGCGGCGGCGTTGGTAAAGGTGATGATCAGAAATTCGTTGATATTCTTCCCTTCCTGACGAATCTCGCGGATCATGCGATCCACCAGCACCTTGGTTTTGCCGGAGCCTGCGGCAGCGGAAACCAGCAGCGTGCCGCCGCGGTTCTCAACTACCGTCTGCTGCTGTAGGGTCAGAGTCGGTTCAGCCATGGTTCTCCCCTCCTTCACTGAGAAATGCCCAGAATTCGCCGGGCTTGATGGATGCTTGATAGCAGGTCTTACGGAACTGGGGGTCCTTCTGACACACCGCGCCAAAGTCGCACCAGGCGCAGGGGTCATGGGACTGCCCCCGATAAAAGGGCCTTGCGGGGAATTCGCCGCCGAGGATTCTGTCGGTCACCTGAGTCATGCGATCCTCCACATAGTCCTTGAGCAGGCGGAGCTGCTGGGAGGACACCACATAGTCCCCCATGCCGCTTTTCGTCCTTTTCACCGGAATGTACTGATAGCTGTCGCCGTGCTCCATGGCCTCCGGTACGCCGTCCTCCGAGAGAATGATGCCGCTGCGCTGTACCGGCGCATGGGCGCTTTCTCCATCCTCCGGACCGTCCGACGAGGCAAAGCTCCGCCTGGCGGGGAAATACAGCACGCCCGCGGGCTTGGGTCGGTCAGAAATGCCTGGCAGACCGCTTTGCTCCAGAGCAAACAGGTACAGGAGCATCTGCATGCCCGCGCCGCCGTAGAGATCGGTATAGTCGAATTTCTTGCTTCCGGTTTTATAATCAACGATCCGGAGAAAATCCCCGTTGGGACTGCGCCACAGGTCGGCACGGTCTACAAAGCCGCTGAGGGCACCCCGGCCCAGCTGACTTTTTACGGTCAGCGGCGGCAGCCCGTCTTTTCCCCCAAGGCTGATCTCATAGCCGCAGGGCAGAAAGTCCGTGGTGCTCAGTTCCTCCGAAATTTCCTCCACCAGCAGCGCGGCTTCCACCCGGTTCCGGTAGAGCAGATAGTGCTGGCGGCTGGTCTGCTCCATGGGGCCGAGCCGGTCTTCCACGTATTCATCCATGTGCCGGTCTACCAGTTGGAGGCTTTCCTCCGGGGTATAGATGCGGCGATCCGATGCCAGCGTGGGAACGGACTTTTCCAGAATAAAATGGACAAAGGTGCCGAACTCTGCGGCGTTGAACGTGGCCTCCTTCCGTGGTCTGGCTTTCAGGCCGAAGGTCAGAAAGAAGTCCAGAGGGCAGGAGGCGAATTTGTCCAGCCTCGAGGCGGTCAGCCCCACGGTGCTGCCAAACAGCCGCCGGGCAACCTCGCGGGAAACCATGGTATCCCGCGGCTCCGCCCAGCGCTGCCCCAGTAAAATGGCCTGAGACAGCGCCGGAAGCTGCCGAGCGGCGGCGGAGATCGCTGCGCTCAGCGGACGCATCCGGTCATCCTCCGAAGCGGTCAGGCACAGCTCTGCCGCGGCTTGGGGCGTATAGCCGGTGTCCGCAGGAGCCTGCCCCGTGCAGTCGGGAAAGAGCTGCATGATGCGCTCCAAAAGGAAGGACACGCCCCCCTCGGCATCCGCCGGACAGGAGAGATACAGGTCATGCGTGGGTGCGGTAAAGGCGGTATACAGCTCTAATAACTGCCGCTGGAGATTCCCTTCGCTGTCCGGAGCCAGCTGAATGTCAAACTGCTGCCGGAGGGTCTGCCGCTCCTGCTCGGAAAGAAGGCTTCCCCCAGCCGGAGCGGCGGGCATGGCGCTTTCCGTTGCTCCCAGCACATAGAGCAGTTTTGGCTCCTTGCCGCGCATGGAGGAGACGCTGCCGATGCTTACCGCATCCAGTACAGCAGGGATCGTTCCCACCTGATACTGTCCAAGCGCCAGCTCCAGCATTTTGCCCAGCTCCTGTCCCTTCAGCCGCAGCGCCCCCAGAACCTGCGCCGTTTGCTGGAGACAGGTCAGAAGGATTGACCAGATCTGTGCAGTTTCCTGTGCAGCTTCCAGCTGACTGCTGGCAGTTTCCTCCGCTACCTGCTGTTCCAAACGGGCATAGAGCTGGGTGACGGTCATGAAATCGTAGACGGCTTCCAACTGTTCCCGGACGGTCAGGGCGTCCCGCAGCCGCAGAGAGAGCTGACGGAGTGGCTCCATGGCAGTCTGCCGCCAGTCATTGAGGTTTTGCAGCAGGGCTTCCGTCTCCTCCCGGAATACGCCGTCATAGCCGTCGGGATGCAGCTTCCATTCCGAAAAGAATTTGCTGCCACGGATAGACCATGTGATGCAGTAGTTTTCCAGAAGATCCACCTGATCCCGGTCAAGGCCGGGATAGCCGGTTTTGAGGTAGGCCATGACGGCCTCCTGCTCCATGCCGCCGGTGGCGCATTCCAGCGCCAGAAGCAGGAATCTTGCCGCCGGGTGCGACAATACCTGACGCTTTTCCGAACGGTAGACCGGGATGCCCAGACTCTCCAGCACCGCGGGCAGCAGAGCGCGATAGGCATTTTCATCCCCGCAGCACACCGCCATATCCCGGAAGCGCATGCCCTCCATGGCCTTCCGCTTGAGCACGGCGCCGCAGGCACGGCATTCCTCCAGAAGGTCGGCAGGCAGCAGCACCTGTATCGCCGTCTGCGGCTCCGTAAAACCATCAGCGGCGTAATCCATGAGATGCTGCTCCAGATATGTAAGCGCCGGAGGCAGCGGACGGTGATACGACGCCGGAAGCACCCGAAGCTCCTGACCAAGGCCCCTGCACAGCTCCGACAAAATCGTCATCGTCTCCGCACCGGGGAGAAATACCCCCGGCTGCGCCGGATCGTCCCCGGCGGGCAGGGCGACGGTCAGACTTTCACCCTGGCGCAGCAGCGCTTCCAGCACCCCAAGCTCCAGACCGGAGAAATCGGTGAAACCGTCCACGAAGAAATGCCGCCCCTGAGCGTAATCCCCGTCCAAGAGCTTTTTCCGGAGCAGGGTCAGACGATCCCGCGGGTCTGCCTGCCCCTGAGCGGTGGCGGCTTCATAGGCTCCAAGGATCAGTGCCAGCTCCGAGAGCTTTTCGGCAAACAGACCGGTGGAGGACTGGGCGGCCTGCTGGAGGGCGGCGGCAGAGACGCCGTAGGATTTCAGCTCGTCGATCATGTTGACCATGCTGCCCAGAAACTCCGGCTTCCCCGCAGCGGAGCCGAAGACCTTGAGCCGGGGACGGATGCCCTCCAAGGCCTGACGGGCGGTGAGAATTCGTCCTCCCTGATCCAGAATAGACATGGCTCCGCCGCCGCTACGGGCGGTCACCCGGTCATACAGCCGGGAAAAGCTCAAAACCTCGGCAGAGAAGCTGATAGTGTCTCCGCACAGAAGGGATAACAGCCGCTCCATCTCATGGCTCAGCTGCTCCGGGACGATGACGATTTTTGACGCCATCTCCGCCGATGGGCAGGTACGGACGGCCTCCAGCAGACGCCGGGTCTTTCCGGATTTTCCGCGTCCTGTGATAATGGTCAGCATGGGATCACTTCCTTACAAATATGCCCCTAGTATACCATATTTCGAGGTTATTCGGAAGTGGGGATTCCGCTGCCGGTGTCCCGGAAATAGGCCAGCAGGTTTTCCAGCAGCTCCAGACACCGGAACCGGAACCGCGTCTCCCCTGCCTCCAGCAGCGCCGCATCGTCTTCACTGAGCTGCCCCATGGCGGGAACGGCCTCAGAGGCTGCCGCCGGGGTGCAGAGCTGGGGATAGACCACGCACCACCAGTTCTTCCCCTCGCCCTTACCAATGGTTACCCGCAGCGCCTCGTAATAGCCGCCGGGAAGCGTAAAGCCGTCATAATATCGGGTGCCGAACAGCTCCCGATCCAGTGTGACTGTGGCAGCCTCCGATGCGCCCAGCG
>CAJKSU010000138.1 GCA_905202605.1 uncultured Eubacteriales bacterium | reverse complement strand
TCGTCTACCGGGTCGATGCGGCAGACTACGATCAAGCAGCCGGTCAGCTGACAGTCACGGCGCAAATTATGTCAGACGGTCCAAGCAGCAGTGTTTACCTGCTGCTGGAAGAATAAAAAAGTGGGACGGTCGCTGCTGCGATCGTCCCGTTTCTACGCAAATTCCCCCTTGTCAGCAAAGCTGACATTCCCCCTTTCAGGGGGAACTTTCATAGAAATCATATGTAGAGAGCATGCAAAAAGCCGCTGCGTGAGCGTTCACGCAGCGGCTTAACCTATTATATTTTATCTGCTTCCCTTATCATAGGGAACGCCCTCAGCCTTGGGCGCTTTGGACTTCTTGGAGGTGAAGATTAGAATCACCATGGATGCGATAAAGGGCATCATGTTGTAGATTTCCTTGCTCCAATGGAACGCCGAGAGAAATGTGGAATCCGCGATATTGGCAAGTGCCTTAAACACCGCAAAGAACAGCGCCGCACCGGCAATCTGCAACGGCTTCCACTGGCCGAAAATCATGACCGCCAGTGCAAGAAAGCCCATACCGGCAACGCCCACCTCAAAGTTCCATGAGGAAACGGATGGAACAATGTAGGCAAATCCGCCGATGCCGCCCATTACGCCGGAAATCAAAACGCCGCACCAGCGCATCTTATAAACATTGATGCCCACCGAGTCCGCAGCCTGAGGATGTTCGCCGCAGGCCGAAAGCCGCAAACCGAACCGGGTACGATACAGCACCACAAAGGCTGCAATCAGAACCACAATGCCAATAAAAAAGAATACATTCAGTGTAATGGATCCGACCTGAAAGGAGAACGCAGAATTGTCAAAGTCAACTTTACCGGATTGACTGCCGTTGAACCGCTTTGCCGCAACCAGCGCCAGCGCCGTTGCCAGCAGGTTCAGCGCCGTGCCGCCGATGGTCTGATCCGCCTTGAGGTTGACCGATGCAAAGGCCAGCAGTGCCGAATAAATCGCACCGGACACCGCAGAGCCTAGGATGCTCAGCGCCACCATCGCCCCTGCGGGCAGATCAGCGGGCAGCATCCGGGTCATCAGAACGCCAACCAGACCACCAATGACCATAATGCCCTCCAGAGCGATGTTGATGATGCCGGAACGCTCAGAGAACATGCCGCCCAATGCCACCAGCATCAGAACCATCATATACATGAGGGTGTATTTAATCAGAAGGATCATTGTGCGCCGTCCTCCTTTCCGTCATTTTCCTCCGGAACAGCCGCATTACCTGGGGCCTCGGATAGCTCCCCGGCGCTCTTGCGTTTCTGCATTCTTTTAGAGAACCAGTTTTTAAAGAGCAGGGAGAAGGCGCAGAGGTAGATGACCACACCGGAGATTACGTCCGCAATTTCTGGCGGGAACACATTGGTATCCATAAAGCCGCCGCCGGTAGAAATATGTGAGATAAAGGCGGCAGAAAAAATTGTACCGATGGGGTTAGAGGAAGCAAGCAGGGCAACGGAAATGCCGTCAAAGCCGATGCCGGGAAGGGCGGTAGAGTCCTGAGGATTCCACTCCGCCACACCGGACAGGTAATACAGGCCGGCGCCAAAGCCAGCCAGCGCACCGGCAATCACCATGGAGAGGATAATGTTCCGTTTTTCGTTGATGCCTGCGTACCGCGCCGCATCCTTGTTGTGACCGCAGGCCTTCAGCTCATAGCCAAAGGTAGTCTTATCAATGATGAACCAGATGAGAATGGCAACCAGAATCGCCAGAAATACTGCAATGGTGGTGGACTTGTTGCTAAATACATTACCAAGCCCCAAGTCCGGAATTACAGAATCCGAGAAGTTTGCCCGGAGGCTGAAGGTCTTGGTTTTTGTAGCATCATACATAACGCCGTTGCCGCCGCCATAGATGATGGTGTTCACCGCATAAAGACCAATCCAGTTGAACATGATGGCGGTGATGACCTCGTTAACGTTGAGATACGCCTTAAGGATGCCGGGGATTGCGCCCCAGATTGCACCGAACAGAGCAGAGGCCAGCAGACACACCCACCATGGCATCTTCAGCACTATGGCAAAAAACAGCGCGCCGAATGCGCCGACAGTATACTGACCGGCAGCGCCGATGTTGAACAGGCCCGTCTTGAACGCAAAGCCCACGGAAAGACCGGTCATGATCAGCGGCGCAATCTGGGCAATCTCTCGGCCTACGCCGATGGGCCACATGTAAAAGCCGCCCTTTAAAATCCGCAGGAAGCCGCCCTCCCACGCGCCTTTAGGGTCCAGTGCCAGCAGGAACAGAAAGCCAAGTGCCAGTCCGATTACGATACACAGCAGAGATGAGAACACCGTTGATACGCCGCTGCGCTGCAAAAGAGGTGATTTTGCTTGTTTTTTCATCAGGACACCTCCTCAAATTTATGGCCACGCTTTGCGCCGGACATATAAAGACCCAGCGTCTGTACATCGGTGGTCTTGGGGTTGAACTCGCCCACGATCTCGCCCTCGTACATGACCAGAATACGGTCCGAGAGATTCATCACCTCGTCCAACTCCAGAGACACCAGCAGCACCGCCTTCCCAGCGTCCCGCTGCGCCACCAGCTGACGATGGATATTTTCAATAGCACCTACGTCCAGACCACGGGTGGGCTGAACCGCTACCAGAAGTTCCGGATTCTTATCCAACTCACGGGCAATGATTGCCTTTTGCTGGTTACCGCCGGACATGGAGCGTACTGTTGTGATTGCACCTTGACCGGATCGCACATCATATTCGTCAATCAGACGGTTTGCATACTCCCGCACGGCCTCCTTGCGGATTACGCCGTGATTTTGAAATTCCGGTTCCCAATAGCGCTGGAGCACAAGGTTTTCCTCCAAAGTATAATCCAACACCAGACCGTGCTTGTGTCGATCCTCCGGAATATGGCTCATGCCGGTTTTGCTGCGGGTGCGGATGGAAGCGGAGGTGATGTCCTGCCCCATCAGGGTCACAGTTCCGGCGGTGGCCTTTTCCAGCCCCGTTACCGCATAGACAAACTCCGTCTGTCCGTTGCCCTCGATGCCTGCCAGACAGACGATTTCACCGCTGCGCACCTCCAGAGAGGCGTTCTTTACCGCGTCATTCTTATGCACCTTGGAGGGAACGGTAAGCCCGTTTACCTTCAAAATCGCATCGCCGGGATGGCTTTCCTGCTTCGAAACCGTCAGCTGTACGTCACGGCCTACCATCAGTTTGGAAAGCTCCTGTGCAGTCGTGCCCCTGATCTCAACGGTACCGGTGCATTTCCCCTTGCGCAGGACTGTGCAGCGATCCGCTACCGCCATAATCTCCGCAAGCTTATGGGTAATGAACAGGATGCTCTTGCCTTCCTTGGTGAAGCTGCGCATGATCTCCATCAGCTCGTCAATTTCCTGCGGAGTAAGCACCGCAGTCGGCTCATCAAAGATCAGGATTTCATTTTCCCGGTAGAGCATCTTGAGAATCTCCACACGCTGCTGCATTCCAACGGAAATGTCCTCGATCTTTGCATCCGGGTCAATTTTCAGACCATAGCGCTCCGACAATTCCACGACCTTTTTCCGTGCTTCCTTCCGGTTGATGAAGCCATGCTTGCACGGCTCGCAGCCCAGAATGATATTGTCAAGCACCGTAAAGCATTCGACCAGCTTAAAGTGCTGATGAACCATGCCAATATGCAGGGCAGTAGCATCGTTGGGGTTCTTGATCTCTACCACCTGACCGTCTTTTTTGATGGTGCCGGATTCCGGCTGATAAAGGCCGAAGAGAACGCTCATCAGGGTCGACTTGCCAGCGCCGTTTTCACCCAAAAGCGCATGAACCTCTCCCTTTTTCAGCTGCAGGGTGATGTTGTCATTGGCCTTAATCCCTGGGAATTCCTTGGTGATGTTTAGCATTTCAATGACGTAATCGCTCATGCACATCATCTCCCTCGTTTTTATAGTGCAAGGGCAACATCGACCAGTGCGCAATATTGCCCAAATCATATTATATTGACTATTCTCCCAAAAAGCAAGGAGTTCCTTCTGAATTATGTCCCTTTTCTGAAACAATTCCGCCGAAAAATCATGGAAACCGAAAAATCCCGCTGCCCAAAGCAGGGCAGCGGGACCAAAGTGTAAATTCTCTCGAAATTACTCTACAACAGTCAGCGTGCAGTGATCGCCAACTGCGGGGTAGTCGGAGATATCGTCGGAAATGGAAACCTCGCCGGACTTGATCTTCTCAACCAGAGCGTTGTAGTCGTCCACAGTGAAGTTCTTCATGCTCCAGGTATCGGTGGGCAGGCCAACATAGTCGCCGTCGGTGAGGGACAGGGAGGACAGAGTGCCGCCGATGGTATCCCACTTGCCGTTGAAGTAGGTATCCAGTGCGCTGTAGGTAGCGGCGTACAGGCCCTTCATGGCAGAGGTGATGATGCAGGGATCAATGCTGGACTGGTCAACGTCAACGCCGATAACCTTTCCGTTATGCTCGTTAGCAGCCTCAACCGCGGAAGCATAGATGCCGCCGCCGCAGGAAAATACGACCTCAGTGCCGTCAGAGTACCAGCCCTCCATCTTTGCGGTGATGGAAGCATCGGCGCTGAACTGGCCGCCATAGGTGTACTTGATCTCAACGTCTACACCCTTCTCGTTGGCAGCGTCGTTGATGCCCTGAATGTAGCCGTAGCCATAACGCTGAACTGCGGGAACAGCCATGCCGCCCAGATAGCCCAGCTTGGTGTAGCCTTCCATCACAGCGGCGTAGCCAGCCAGATAGCCAGCCTGCTCCTCATGGAAGACCATGGTGTGGGTGTTCTTTGCCAGAGTGGTGTCGCCGAGATCGCTCTCGCCAACGTCAACGGCGATGAACTTTACATCAGGATACAGATCCTGCGTCTGGCCGATGGCCTCACCGAACAGGTAGCCGGGCATTACGATCACGGTAGCACCCTCGTTGACAGCCTGAGTGATAGAGGTCACACGGGCGTCGGTGGAGTCCTCGGTGGGCTTATAATAGACCGTTTCAACGCTGTGCTCCTGACCGTAGGCCTGAACAGCCTCCCAGCAGGTCTGGTTAAAAGATTCATCGTCAATGTTGCCGACATCGGTAACCAGAGCGATTTTCTGCTCGCCGGTGACAGCCTCAGCAGTGGAACCTGCAGTCTCAGCAGCAGCGGAGCCAGCCTCTGCTGCAGGAGCAGTAGTCTCAGCAGCAGAGCCAGCCTCTGCTGCAGGAGCAGTAGTCTCAGCGGCGGGTGCAGAACCGGACGCGGCAGCAGAGCTTGCCTTGTCGGAGCCACAGCCGGAGAGCATTGCCAGCATCATGCCGGCGGCGAGAACAAGTGCAGTGATTCTCTTCATGTGATTCAACCTCCAATAATAATTGCGGCTATTTTTGTCGCCACCCTATTTTGGCACAAACCACATAAAAAATCAACCGCTATTTTCAGTTCTGAGGATTTTTTGTAATGAAAATCTCTGAAAATCGTAAAAACCGCCGCAAACCGAAATCTGCGGCGGTTTCCAATCGTTTTTCCTTAGTCCTGCATATATTCTCCAGCGGAAAAGCTGTAGGGGAGGATATCCTTCAGGGTCAGTGTCCTGATTGCATTCTCTGCGCCGCCGAAATAGATGATAAAATCATCTCCGCAGAACTCCCGCATCACCTGACGGCACACGCCGCAGGGCGGGAAAAAGCCGGTGATCTCGCCATTCTTGCCTCCCACCACCGCAATGGCTTCAAAGTCTCTTGCGCCGTCATAGACCGCCTTGAAAAACGCCGTCCGCTCTGCGCAGACCGTAGGGGTATAGGACGCATTCTCGATGTTGCAGCCCTGATAGACCCGTCCGTCCTTTGTCAGCAGCGCCGCCCCGACCATATAGCCGGAATAGGGAACATAGGCGTGGGTCATGGCCTCCTTCGCCAGCGCCACCAGTTCTTCCTTTGTCATGATTCCTGCTCCTTTCTCAGCCGGTACCCACCGTAACCACCCGGTCACGCTTTTTATAGGTGCTTTTGCCCAGATAGTTGGTTTCCAGCAGCGTTCCGTCACCGCTGTAGACGTACTGATACGCCTCATAGGTGTAGCCAGTATAGGGATAGGTCGTCTCCTTGGAGGTGCCGGAAGGCAAAGAGCTTGAATACTCCGTCACCGTGCTGTAGGGATTGGTCGCCAGCTTGGCATAATCCAGCACCACATAGTTGTCGTTGAGCTTGGTGCCGTAAATGGAGATATTGACATAGCCGCCGGATACCCATGCATCTACCCGAATGGGATAGCCGGTATTGTTACGGAAGCAGAAGTCTTGAGAACCCCAGTATACCGTTGCGTCCAGTCCGCCGGGGACATAGGTGACAAAGAACGTATGGGGCGCACGCTCGGTAATCTCCATATCTGCATACAGCGCTGCATCATAGACTGTAGATGCCACCTGACAGATGCCGCCGCCGGTTTCCTCCTTGGAGTCGGTCCCTACATACACCGTTGCAGACTGATAGCCCTTAGCGGCGGTGCGTTCGCCCACCACGTCGTTAAACGAGAATACTTCGCCGTCATTGATAACCGTGCCGTTGATGGCATTGCAGGCCAGCTTTAGATTGGTAGTGCGCCCCGCATTGGCAGTGTGGGGGGAGGAATAGGTGGAAAGCTCATCCCGGAACAGCACTGCGCGGATCTCCTCTGCGGTCTTTTCCGGCGGAATTGCCGTCATAGGGATGCTGACCATTTCGCCCCAGCCGGTGTTCATGATCTCCTCCACCGCCATATCCCAGTCCAGCGTATAGCCGTCATAGCCCTCCTGAACGTCGCCGTTTGCGTAATACGGCTCGGTGGGGTCACAGGCCAGCTCATGGTAGGCGTCGGTGATATCCACGTCTTGGGGATAGACCTCCTCCAGCTGCTGGCTCACGGTGCCGTATTCACCGGACGCCACCTGCTCCAGCGCCGTGTCGCACAGGCTCTTCCGATCCATGGAGTAGCCCAGCGTTCCCATGGTCACATCAATCGTATGCACGCTGGAGTCCGCATAGACATACGGCTCCACCGGCTCCACGCTGTAATCCCGGTCACACTGCCATAAAAGCTGTTTCAGCGCAGAGATATCGATCTCCACCTTGTCATAATCCATGGAAATGTCCTGAAAATTCAGCATTTCAAAGGCATTTTCCACTGCTGCGGCAATGGCTTCGGCGTCAATGCTCCGCCCCGGCGTACCGATGGTCACCGTTACGGTGTGGTTGTCCTCGTCATAGTCGGCGGTGGAATCCGTGGAAGCAACATAAGTCTCCTCGGCAATTTCCGCCGCCTTCTTCTCAATGTCATCCTTGCTGTAGACCAGCTCGGTTTCCGCTGAGAGATAATATTCCGTACCCTTTGCGGCGCGGTAGGCCTTGTACATGCCAAAGGCCGTGGTGTCCGTCCGCTTATAATCATAGGCGCGCTCCGCCACCGCGTCGGCGTTCAGGGTCACGCCCTCCTGAGCCGGGGTAAAGGTATAGGTTTCATCCGGCAGAATCAGCTTTACCGTATTGGAAGGGG
>CAJKSU010000137.1 GCA_905202605.1 uncultured Eubacteriales bacterium | reverse complement strand
GCAAGAATGCATTCGGCAGCAAGCGCTTTTCTTCTGGAAAAAATGAGCTGCAACACAATCGGAAGGAATATAGCGTAATACACATTCAGTAGCGCTGTATATCGCGGGCATTCCGCATCGCCGCGGTATATACAGAGGACCACCAGAGTTGCCGCGCACCCAACTACAGTTGCCGCCAAAATCGCGCATCCATCTGCCTTGAGCATATTTGTGAGCTTTCGCCTTCTCAGCAAAAGCAATGCCGCCGCAAAAATCGTCAGCAGAGTAAAAATCCACCGGAAGCCATACACAAACGCCTGCATGCCGGTATTCGCAAGCCCTCTCAGGTTCTTAATCCCTATGCTCGCCTCCGTATACGATCCATAAAAACACAGCACAGTCAAATCATCCGCAACAACCGTTGTGCAGAGGTATACAACAGCAGGGAATACCCAGAGGCTCACTTTCTTCCAATCCCACCAGGTCAGTACTTTTCTAAAGAAGCTCTTTCCCTGTGTACTAAACACCTCATACATTCCAACCGAAAGGAGGAAAAATACATAAAAAACAAGGCCTGTTATCTTGTTAAATGCAAGCAAATACCCACAAAAAGAAACCAGTATTGGCTGCTTCGCCTTATAGCTGCAAAGCAGCCACACCAAAAAGAGCGCCGTATAGTTATCCATGCACAGATAAGTAAACAATCCTAATTCATAAGGGCATAGCATTAGAATAGCCCCGCTCAGCGCAGCCAGAATCGGCGAAATGCCAGGGCTGAGTTGTCTCAACAGCCAGAAGGAACAGCACATCGTCACTACCGTGATCATAACGTTGGACACATAAACGCCAATCATTTTCCCCGGCAGGAGAAATTCAAATGGTGCAATCAGCAACACAAGCCCTTGTGCCCATTTCCAGCATACAAAGTCTCCAATATATGTGAGCAGATCAGCACGGAATAGCTGGCATCCCTTGACAAAGCTGCCGTAATACAAATGTGCGTCAAAATGGGGTACCAGTTGAAACTGGATCAGCTCCAATACCACAACTACGGCAATTGCGCACAAAAGTGGGATATACTCTTTTCTGAATCCGTTCCAGCCTTCTTTCTTTTTTATGACAATCTTCAACGCAATGATCAAGAATGTGTGCAGCACAACCATAAACAGGATATTTCCCGCACAAATGACTTCTTTGCCTTTCGCAATCAATGCCATATCGAAAAAGAACGCCACAACTCCACTGACAATAGCAATTGCGATTGCGTCTTTGTGATACCGCTCACAGAAGCGCTCACTGCCATATCGCATCCATTTTATAAAATAAATCAATGCAATGCAAAGCAACAGCAGTGGAAGAAGATACAGGTCAATAAACCGAAATACCCGCAGATAACCGGTGCCATCCGAATACGTCAGGCTTCCATTGGCATCAAGCTTCCACTCCTTTAAGTTCACCCCATATTCCCCCGCAAAGAGGAACTGTGCTAAGCCAACCGACAAATTTAAATTTCGCACTACCTGCGATGAAAATAAGCGCTCAGGCTCTACGACCGCCGACGTAGGTGAGTCTACATCCTCCGTTGAAATCATGCCAGTGGTCGAATAGCAGTGATAGATTTTAATATCTCCGCCAGTTGCTACAAGGCAATTGCTTTCGCTGCCGTTCAGCGTTCCATCATACCATGAGCATGCAACAAGGTTCCCAGCAAAATTATAGGCAATGCCTCCTGCGTATCCTCCTTCAACGCTCGCCCTGCTGTAGCAGTTAATAATCGCTGCATTTTCACCTACACTCTGTACTCCAATCGAGCCACAGTAGGTACCTTCTACCCAACCGCTCTCAATTCCAAGGTTTATAACTGCACCGCTGACATATCCAAACAGGCCGCTTGCTCCGCCGGGCGCCGATTCATACGTGACAAGAAGGTTTCGGATGGAATGTCCATTTCCATCATATACGCCGGCAAATGGACTGTCTTCTGTTCCAATCGGAAACCAGCCCATATTTTCCATATCTATGTCATCCGTTTGCAGAAAATAGCAATTCTCAAAACGCTCCCCGTCCTCCACAGTTCTGCTTAAATTCCGAATGTCCTGGTAGCTTTCGATCAAATACGGATCATCCCGCGTTCCGCATCCATTGAAAAACTCCAATGTATCCGAAGCGTTTGCCCCAGTGCAAAGCAGCACCATTAGCAGTAAAAGTGTAGGAAGAACGGGAAAAAACGTTTTCTTTTTTTCAAAGGGCTGCATTCTATTGCTCCTTACCGTCTGAATTGCAGTGTCTCATGTATTCTCACTGCGCACTATTGGGGGGCATTTTTCTCCCCGCTGCATTCATTCGACAAAACCATATCGCAGTTCTCATATTTTCTCAGATAAGAAACATCAGAATCCCTACATGCGCTAAGATGATTTCCACCCGGTATTTCATGTAATTCTATACGATTCGGCTCCGTCCACACCAAAACACCGTTGTCGGCCGTTTGACAGCATCGCAACTCCGTCCCTATGGCAGCAGGCTAGGAACAACAGCGTTTTTGAGCGTTCATTTGCCTTCAAATACCGGAATATTCTCCATCAAAGCCGGAATTCCTCTAGATATCAATTCATTCCTCTTATTCCTCATAGAACTCCTTTACCGCAGCAATGACCGTCTCGATCTCCTCGTCCCCGATGCCATAATACATCGGCAGACGGGTCAGGCGGTTGCTCTCCTGGGTGGTATACTGATCCTCCCCATGGAAGCGTCCGAATTTCAGTCCCGCCTCCGCAGAATGCAGCGGCACATAGTGGAACATGGAGAAGATTTCCCGTTCCTTTAAGTAAGCGATCAGCGCCGTGCGCTCCGCCAGATCCTTCGTCTTGACCCAGAACATGTGGGCGTTATGGGCGCACCCCTCCGGAATATGGGCAATCTCGATTTTCCCTGCAGCCTCCAGCGGTGCAAGTCCCTTATGATACTGCTCCCATGCATGGAGCCGGGCATGATTGATCTTATCCGCCTCCTCCAGCTGTGCCAACAGATAGGCAGCGTTCAGGTCGGAGGGCAGATAGGAGGAGCCATAGCCCACCCATGTGTACTTGTCCACCTGTCCCCGGAGGAAACGGCTTCGATTGGTTCCCTTCTCCCGGAGGATCTCAGCGGCCTCATTGTTTTCCGAATCCCGGATCAGCAGCGCACCACCCTCACCCATGGAGTAGTTCTTCGTCTCATGGAAGCTGAAGCAGCCAAAGTCACCGATGGTGCCCAGCGCCTTGCCGTGGTAGCTGGCCATTACACCCTGTGCGGCATCCTCTACGACCTTTAAGTTGTATTTCTTTGCAATTGCCATGATCGTATCCATCTCGCAGGCCACGCCGGCATAATGTACCGGCACAATGACCCGCGTCCGCGGCGTGATTGCCGCTTCGATCTTGGTTTCATCAATGTTCATGGTGTCCGGGCGCACATCCACAAACACCAGCTTTGCCCCCGCCAGCACAAAGGCATTGGCTGTGGAGGAAAAGGTAAAGCTGGGCAGGATGACCTCATCCCCAGGCTCAAGGCCGCACAGCAGCGCCGCCATCTCCAGCGCATGGCTGCCTGACGTGGTCAGAAGCACCTTCTGGCTGCCTGTCATCTTCTCCAGCAGCGCATGACATTTCTTTGTAAACTGACCGTCGCCGCAAATTTTATTAGCGGCAATAGCCTCGGCA
This sequence comes from uncultured Eubacteriales bacterium, assembly GCA_905202605.1. GTDB lineage: Bacteria > Bacillota > Clostridia > Oscillospirales > Oscillospiraceae > HGM13006. Next base: position 3,927 of record CAJKSU010000137.1, on the reverse strand, counting down.
ATATATTCCTTTTCATTCCCCGCATAGGGGGGCTTATTAAACGGGATCATAGGAACCTCCATTTGCATTTTGTCTTTATCTTCGTTTCCCAATATTTTCCTCTATTTTTCGTATTGGCACACTTAAAAGAGTATACACTAATTCGCCCGCAATTGCAACGACTTTGAAAAAATTTGTCAATTTCAAGTTCCATTTTTCCTGTCGTATTATAACCGAAGGGAACGCAAAACCACCGGACATGCAGACTGCATGTCCGGCGGCACAATATAAATTCAATAATCGCTTATACACCTGCGGCCTGGTCCCGTTCATAGGCATAGGCAACAAGGTCCAAGGTCTTGCTGGTGTATCCGGCCTCGTTATCGTACCACGCTACGAGCTTCAGGAAGTTGTCCGCCAGTTCAATGCCCGCCTTGGCATCAAAAATGCAGGTACGCTTGTCCCCTACAAAATCGGTGGAAACCACATCGTCCTCAGTGTAGCCCAAAATCCCCTTCATATACGTCTCTGAAGCTTCCTTAATGGTCTTGCAGATGTCCGAATAGCTGGTATGCTTCTCCAGCTCAATGGTCAGATCCACCACAGACACGTCCAGCGTGGGCACGCGGAAGCTCATGCCAGTGAGCTTGCCGTTCAGCGCCGGAATGACTCTGCCGACCGCCTTGGCTGCGCCAGTGGAGGAGGGGATAATGTTGCCCTCTGCCGCACGACCGCCGCGCCAGTCCTTCCGTGAGGTACCGTCTACGGTCTTCTGTGAGGCGGTGGTGGAATGGATGGTGGTCATCAGGCCCATACGAATACCGTAATTATCATTTAATACCTTGGCCAGAGGTGCCAGACAGTTGGTGGTGCAGGAGGCGTTGGAAATCACCTTCATGGAAGGATCATACTCCTGATTGTTGACGCCCATAACAAACATGGGGCTGTCATCCTTTGCCGGAGCGGAAATAATAACCTTCTTTACCGAGGGGCTATTGAAGTGACCCATGCACTTCTCTGCCGTGGTGAACTTACCGGTTGATTCAATGATATACTCCGCACCGGTGCTGGCCCAATCCACGTCCTTCGGCTCCTTTTCCCGGAATGTAACGATCCGCTTCCCGCACACATAGATTGCATTGTCGTCAAAGCTCAGCTCACCCGGAAAGATTCCATGGACGGAGTCATACTTGAGCTTATAAACCATGTAGTCGGGGGTGACAGTGTTGTTGATGGCGACAATTTCAATGTCGTCACGGAATGCAGCTTCCCGGACTGCCAGACGTCCGATTCTGCCGAAGCCGTTGATACCCACTTTTACACTCATGCCAGATATCTCCTTTATTGCAATATTCCATTATGCCAGCGGGCGAATGTCTGCCAGAACGCTGCCCGCCTATGTTATTATATACTATCATCTCAGAAAGGTAAAGCCCTTCTAATTTTTTTCCGGGGAATCCCCGAAAAAATGTGGAGCATGACGTAAAAACTTAGATTCTGTCGTTGCTTTTCGTTTATTTTTCAGTTATCATAGCATTGTAAATCATCACACGATTTGCCAGATATTACAGTGCTTGTTCCATGAAAAACTGGAAAGGCTAACACCGGTGAGTTGGGAGGAATGCTGTATGAACTCGTTTACGCTTCATGACCTTCAGCCGCTGCTGGATGCCCACGCCTCCCCGCTGCTGCTGTTTCAGGACGAATGCCTTTGCGGGCTGAATCAGGCCGCAAGCCGACTCTTTCCCAGCCTGTCTCCGGGGCTCAGCGCCCAGTCGCTGCTTGGCGAAGATTCCTATTCCGCATTTTCCTATGCCGGCAGCGGCAGCCGCATTTTTTCCGGCGAGATCCTCGGCCTGCGCCGGGAGCTGCGTGTTACCCGCTGGATGGGCTATCAGCTGTTGGAGCTGTCGCTTCCCGCCGCATCCGATCAAAACGTGCTGGCCTCCGCCGCGCAGGGAATCCTTGCCCCCCTTACCGGGGTAATGGCCGCTGCGCCGGAGCTGCTCCGGCACACGGCGGATTCTTCAGACGCCAAGCTTCAAGTCGTTTCTGCCCAACTCAGTCAGGGTATTTATTCCGTATATCGCGCCGCCAATCACCTGCGGCTTTGCAGTACGCCGGGGCAGCTGACGGTAAATCCCCGATGCGAGAACATCAGCCATTGGCTGACACTGCAGTATCAGCTGATCTCTCCTCTGGCAGAGCAAGCGCGGCGCACCATCACGTTAAAGCTCCCCCCCGTAGATTTCACCTGCCAATTTGACCCGGAGCGTCTCGGGCAGGCTTTGATGAATTTGATTTCCAATGCCATCAAGTTCACCGATCCCGGCGGCGAAATCTCCATCCAGCTGAAAAAGACTGCCTCTACCCGACTCTGTATTATTGTACGTGACAACGGCTGCGGTATTCCTGCGGATCAGATGGGCGCAGTTTTCAACCGATCCAGCGTTGCCAGAGAGATGCCGGATCCCCGTTGGGGCGTTGGTCTCGGGCTTCCGCTGGCACGCAGTATCATGCAGCTCCACGGCGGGGCTTTGATTTTGGAATCGCTGGCCGGAGAGGGAACCACTGTCTATTTGACCCTCCCCTACGGCGCAAAAGCCGCAGAGCACCCCCTCCGCACGTTGGTACAGCACCCCACCACCCTTGGCGGCTTTTCCCCGGCACTGGTGGAGCTGGCTGACGCACTGCCCAGCAGTGTATATGATTTCCGCGATCTGGATGGCTAAATTAAAAATACGTCCGACAGGCGATGCCTGCCGGACGTTTCAGCGTGTCAAAAAAGCCTCGCAGAGTTTGCCGCGTTTGCGGCAAATAAAATCAAATCTATTTTGCGGAGGGGCGTGTACACGACGCAAAATACAATATAGGACGCAAGTGTGTTCGTTGTCCGCCTCAAGCGGACAACGGGCGCGCGCAGTGTCCGGCAAGAGACTTTGTCGAAAAACCCAACAGGTTTTTCGACAGGCTCAAAGCGCCGCATTTGCGGCGCTTTTCGTAGTATCAGTTGGCGTTTGCCAGCGCCTCGCCCACCAGATAGATGTCACCGGCGCCGATGGTGAGGATCAAATCGCCGGGAGCTGCGATATCGCGGAGCCGCTGGGTGATCTCATCAAAGGTTTTATAATACTCCGCTCCGGGAATCTGATCCGCCAGATCCTTGGAGGAGATGCCGCAGGTGTTGGTTTCGCGGGCTGCGTAGATCTCCGCCAGAATGGTGAGATCGGGACGTCGGAGCTGCTCCACAAATTCCGGGAACAGCGCTTTTGTGCGGGAATAGGTATGGGGCTGGAACACCACAATGGTGCGGCTGTAGCCGCGCTCCGGTACGGCGTCCAGCGTGGCCTTCAGCTCACCGGGATGGTGGGCATAGTCATCGTAGATGTCTGCGCCATTGTAAACGCCCTTGAATTCCATGCGCCGTGCCGCGCCGGTAAAGGAAACCAGTCCGCGGGTAACGGCCTCCGGCTCGATGCCCAGCGCCCATGCGGCGGCAATGGCAGCCAGTGCGTCCATGCAGTTGTGCTTGCCCAGCACCCGCAGATCCACATGGGTGTAGAAGCTACCCTTGCACATGACGTCAAAGCTGGAATGTCCCCGGTCAAAATGCAGAGGATATACGTCCATATCCGGAGTCAGACCGAAGGTGATGAGCCGTCGGTCAATGCCCTGAAGGGCGTCCATGGTATTCTTGTCCATGCCGTTGGCAATGACAATGCCGCGATCCGCAGGGGTCAGCTCCGCAAACTGGCGGAAGGAATGCTTGATGTCCTCCAGATCCTTAAAGAAATCCAGATGATCGGCGTCAATATCCAGAATCACCGCAATGGTGGGAGTGAAGTTCAGGAAGGAGTTGCAGTATTCGCAGGACTCCATGATGATGGTGTCGCCGTGACCGACCCGGTGACCGGCGTCCAGCAGATTGAGGTAGCCGCCGATCATTAC
>CAJKSU010000136.1 GCA_905202605.1 uncultured Eubacteriales bacterium | reverse complement strand
TGCCTACATTTGCGCAAAAAGAGACAGGACATTCCCAGAAGCGCCTTGTCATTGTTACAGTGCCATAACCGCCTCGTAGGCAGCATGCAGACAATAATGCAGATCGCCAGGCTTCAGATTGTCACCAATCACATACACCTCAGGTGCCAGATTGCGGAATGCTTCCACCTGTTGCAAGGTATTGTTCCCCTTCCGGATTAGCTGATGGAGATATACTGGGAGCCAGGCGTTTTCCTCTTGCCGTCCCAGGAGTAGAAATAGTCCTCCACCAGATCCGCGATCAGTGCCTTTGCCTTCATCTCGTCTCTGGGGCCGGGCTTCTGGTCCATATGCGTGTGGAAAAAGTAAGAGCCAATATGCTTGGTTCCGTCGGCGTCCACATATACCTTGGGTGCGGGAATATCTCCGCCAAAGGTCATGGGCTTCTCCCCGTCTTTCAGCCCTGCGGGGCCGAACTCCATGCCGCAGCAGGCAAACTTGCCCACAGGAATGCAGTTTCGGTTCCGAAGGTACAGCTCCAGTGTTTCCAGCGTGGCAAGGCATTCGCTGGAGCCCAGCATGCCGCCGCCGTAGGTGCAGAATGCAATACCCAGCGGCTGATAGACCTCCTGGGGGAAGGGGCCGCCGGCATACATATAGTACCCTTTTGTATAGTCATCCCGCTGGAAGTGGGGACCCGGCAATTGGGGCATGGCGCCGGGTTCCCCGGAACCATCAGGCATCTGCATCTCCTTGGGGAAACCCGCGCCTCCGTCGTTGAAGCCCTTGCCCGCATCGGCATTGGCGGTCACATTGGCCTCCAGATCGCTGCCGCCACCGGGGCTGAACAGCTTTATCATGGCTTTTGTGGGGGCTCCGGCAATGATGGGGCTCCCCAGGCAGACCACATCGTAGTCCTCAAAGTAGGTTTTTCCCTCGTGGATATCCCAGTCCATCTTGTTCTTTACCCGGATGCTGGTGACCTCCATGTTGTAGTGTTCAAAGGTCTCCTGGAACCATCCGGCGACCTTGGCGGTATTGCCGGTGATACTGGAGTAGATAATCAGTGCTTTTCCTTTCATGGGTTCCCTCTCATTCTCTGGTGGGCAGGATCACAGTGGCCTCCGCGGCAGTACACTTGTGCCCCTCAAAGGTCTCGTTCCAGCAGATGAAATCCACCTTTGCGCCCTCTTCGTCCTTATACTTTCTGACTGCGACAGCCTTGCAGATCACCATATCGCCGATGCAGATATGGGTATCGCACACGGCATCCTCCATACCGGGAACCTGGCGGATAATGGGGTTGGCCATGGGGCCGTTTCGCCAGTTCAGGCGGCGGAGCCAGCCGTCGTCGCCGATAAACCCGGTGATCATATTCAGCATGACCCGGCGGCCGTAGGCCATCATCACAAACAGCCGCGGGAACTCGCCCATGGTGTTGATGCTCTGCTCTACCCGGCGCATATGCCGGATACCGTCCTCTGTCACATAGATCTGGTCCGGGTTGCCGCTCTGGGTGCGGATCGTCTCCTTTGCCCTGCCGGCGTTCATCATGGAGAACTCGCCGCCCATATAGACGGCATCCACCAGAGTCAGGGGATGACTGCTGACCGGATTAGGGGAATAGCCCACTTCAACGTCCTCCCAGTAGAGGGTGTCTGCACCACGGTTGGTCTCCGCGTCCCACATGGCGAAGATTTTCTCCCAGTCCTCGTCGGTGTAGATGTGCTGATCATCCACCTTCATACCCCAGGTGGCCAGGGCTGCAGCGGGACCGTCGGGCAGGGCGCCTCTGGACATGGCATTGCGGCCATAGCCCTCGCCATAGGCCACCAGCTCGCCGTTCTGGTTGTAGCTTTTGGTGCCTGCCACAAAGGAAAATTCCCGGTAGGGGCTGCCTTCGGCAGGGGTGGTGTCCAGGATCTCCTCAAAATCGTAGACCTCGGTGATGGTATCGCCCACCTTGATGGGCCTGTAGCATTCCAGCAGGCCGCCGTCGTTGCCGGTGACCATGGTGCCGAAGGTCCGGTGCATGAACATGGGGAAGCTGCCCTCGGAGAACATCTCCGGCGGGGCGATCATGGAGCCGTACTTGGTCTGCTTGGCATATTCGGGATCTGTGAACAGCTTGGAGGTGTACCGATAGTTGCAAAAGCTGCGGATGGATTCCTCGGTGACCAGCACGTTGGTCCTGGGACCTCCGGGAGTCCGGCAGGCGGCGCTCTTCCGGGCCTTTACGTCATGGGGATCGTCCCGGTGGACCAGGGACGCCCGGCGTTCGTCCAGTTCCTGCTGCTGTTCGGGGGTATATTGGTCGGGATAATAAATCGTTTTACTCATAAGAATACAGTCCTTTCTTCGATTATTAAATCAGAGGAATCTCTTTCCGTCGTAGTGTTCAGTTTCCCTCTGCCGCAGGCATTACGGTCAGTGTGCCATCCAGATTCTTGCAGACGCGGCCATTTAACCGGCAGCCCTCCCCCACAGACAGGGAGTTGATGATTCCTGGGGCAGTAACGTTCCAGACAGCGCCATCCCGGAGCGTGACATCCACAGTGTTTTCCCCGCCAAAATAGTTGCGGTTCTCCACATGGCCGAGATAGTAATATTCCTTGATCGTAAAGAACGTGTTCTGCTTACCGTTTTCGTCAACATGGCGGGTTTCCGTTGCGGAAATTGCACCAGTCAAAACGGTATTTGCCCCAAGGTCCACATGCAAGGGCTTGGCAATCTGCCGGTAATAGCCGGAACCATTGAAAATGTCCCCTGTCAGTGTGACATTCTCTGCGCGGAAATAGCAGTCTGGCTGAAAGCCAGGTGCGCCGGGGCCTTCCGGTTCCTGGTCCCCACCGCCCTCGGGAACAGGACCAGGGAACGCTCCTTCCGGACCGTCTGGCCCCGGGCCAGCGCCAAAGCCAAAGGGGTCTGTGTTCTGCTCAGAAAGCGGCATCTTGCAGGTGACCATGCCGTTCTCCGAGGGCCAGCCCTCCGGCTCATGGAACTCGGTGTTGAACACGGGACCGTGCTCCGTCCAAGTGGTGCCGACGATATTGTCATCATCGTCCATCATCTGGAACAGGATTCCCTTTTCTGCATGGACCGTCGTTCCATCCAGCACGTTGACGGTCACGCCGCTTGACTTCACAAGAAATGCTGCGCTCCCCGCGTAGATCTCCGTTCCTTCCGTGTAGGTGACAGTTCCGTCGCCGTGGGCCATCAAAGCAAACTCGGCCTCAATGCGGGTATTGCGGCCCTTGCCGGGAGCCTCATAGACAGTCTCTCCTGTGATTGGAGAAATCAGCTGAATGGTTCCTTTCGAGGATTTATACAATGCAGTGCCTCCGCGGAGGACAGCCCCATGGGCACCCACTTTAATATCTGCACCAGAAAATTCCTCATAGGCTTTACCAATGAGATAGGACCCATAGCCAGAGCCATATTTGACCGCATAGGGATCCCGGGCATCCGATTCGGATACATTTTCGCCCAGAAGGATCATGTCAGAATCCACAACATAAAGATGCATGTTCTGCCCCGCATCCGTAGAGAACACGCCCCACTGGTTGGCCTTGAAGCAGGTGTCAATGACATAGGCTGTCCCCCGGTCACCCATCAGGTTGATGCCCCGGGCGTTTCCGCTGATACCCAGCACCCAAGGCGGTGCAACCATAGTATTCTGGTTTGCAGAGTTCACATATCCGTCATAGAGCTTGCCGCCGCGGATGGCCACGTTGCAATCCTTGAACAGGCATTCCGTACGGTCATCGCAGAATACGGCGGGTTTGGCCACGCCCTGGCAGTTAATCTTTGTGCGCTCCACCCGGAATTTCGCGCCGCGGAACCCGGCCAGCACTGCACCATATCCAGTAAAGTCATTGACATGCTTTCCGTCGGAGTTCGTATGGAAGTTCAAGACAGAATCCTGGATGGTGAATGTACCGCCATCGTTGATCACTGCCGTAAAATCATCGGAGGTAGAATTGATTACTGCGCCCCTGAGCGTACCGTCGTCAACGGCCCCTCCCTGAATTGCACCCAGGACGGAGTTGTCCCGGTCCAGCCCTCCGGCGTTTACCATGACTGCGGCCCGGTAGGGCTCAACACCGCGCCTTTTGTAGCTGCCGGGGATCTCTGCCAGTTTGTCTGTGAAAACGAATTCAGCAGTATCCGGGTATTCCTGCTCTGGGCAATAAGGGACCTCTACGCCATCTAGAATGACTGTGACCAGCTTTTCCGCTGGTGCGGTGCATTTTTTCATAGCAATTTTCCTCACTTATCTAGCATTGTAGCGGTCCAGTGCACTCTGATAGGCACTCAGACAGTCTGACATGCCCATGGAATTGCATGTGTCCACATAGGTATCCCACTCGGTTTCCACATCCAACTCTCCCATGATGAACTTCGGTACGCACTCGGCAATATAGGTTGTCACGTCACTGCCAGCTGCACCGACAATACTGCTTTCATCTGTTGTGAGGGTCGCATTGGGATAGGACCATGTACCATCACAGTTTGCGGTCCATACATCTCTGGCTTCCGATTGGACATCGTCATAGAAGATGGCCGTCCGGTCCTGCGCGCCCATTCCCATGTCAGAGCTGCCGATGGAGTACAGCAGAAGCGCAACAGCGGGAACCAAGTCATATTCGTTGTTCAGGATCACATCAGTGTATTCCACCTGGCCATCCACCAGATTGTAGCTCTCGCCTTCCACGCCGTAATTCTTCAGGTAGTAGCCCTCCTCGGTATACCAGAAGTCCAGATAGCCCAGTGCCAGTTCCACGTTTTCGCAGTCGGTGGAGATTGCAATGCCGCTGGTGCCGGTGGAGGAACCAAACAGTCTGGACGTGCTGATTGTGTGGTTGATCTCCCCGTCATAGGTGAAATACACCGGTGCAATCGCGAAGTCCTCGTTGGGGCACATGGAATAGTAATTGGAAATACTGTTGATATTGCCAGCCCAAACACCCAGGTTGTCCTCTGCAATCAACTCCTCGTCATGACCGCCCATGTTGGAAGCAGAAACAGAGACAAAATCGGGGTCGATCAAGCCCTCACTGTACCAGGTGTTCATTGTTCTGAGCCACTGGCGATAGTTCTCACTGGTAAAGTTGGAGTATACGGTGCCATCAATCTGATAGATTGCCAGTTCACCGCTGGAAAGGTCCTGATAGTTGTACAGGTTGAAGCTGGGCAGCAACTGGCAGCAGGCAGAATTGAAATAGAAGGGGTTTGCACAATCCATCTCGCTCTGGAAGGCCAACAGCACATCGTGTAGTTCGTCGATGGTCGAGGGAATCTCCATATTCACCTTGTCAAGCCAGTCCGTCCGGATGACCGATCCCTCAGCCTGGATAAAATAGTCGTTAAAGAAATAGAGCATCAGCATCTCGCCATCATCCGTAACCGTGCTCTTTTTCAGGTCTTCGTCTTCATCGATCAGGTTCATGTAGGCGGGGCAGTATTCTTCCACATAGGGACTCAGATCCACGACGATATCTTCCGCATAGGCATTGGATACGCCGCCGCTGTACTCCAGGTCGATGCCGGAAAGCATATCACTCAGATCGCCAGAAGCAATGTGCAGGGCAAAGAGCGTCGAACTCTCCATGCTGCTGACATTTGCAAAGTCCACGGTGACACCGGTAATCTCAAAGGATTTCTGTACAGACGCATAGTCCTCGTAGCCCTGGATCCCATAATCGCCGCCCATGAATGTCAGGGGGCCCAGCGTGGGGGCTGCGCAGAACATACTGAGGGTCACTTGTTCCTCTGTCAGCGGGTAGCTCAGGTTCTCGCGGCGAACAAGCTCTGCGGCAAATTCCTCTGCGCCGGAGGTTTCTTCTACAGAAATAGGAGCTTCTGCCGGATCCTCCTCCGCATCCGGAGCCGTTTCTTCCACAGGGGCGTTCCCCCCGGAAGCAGCGCTGCCAACAGAAGCGGCAGAACTTCCAGCAGCCGCACCTTCACAGCCTGTCAAAAGCACAAACAGCAGCGCCATAAGCAAACATAACTTTTTCATAATGATCTCCCTTCATCAGGTGTTTTCCATCAGATTCTGTCCGGCTTTCGGCTTTTCCTCTTTACAGCAGAGACGTCCATTGTTATAATTGAAAAAACCGTTTCGACCGGGCCATCTGATAAGCTCATCTTACCACATGGCCTGCGGCGAAACTAATGCCAAATACTTTGCTGATTCATAACAATTTTGTTATGAATGGAGGAATTATGGAACTGCGTCAATTACGTTACTTTTGCGAGGCTGCAAAATGTGAGCATTTCTCCAGTGCGGCAGATGCCCTGTTTGTATCCCAGCCAGCGCTGAGCCGCACTATAAAGAATCTGGAAGAGGAACTGAACGTCCCCTTGTTTGAACCGAAGGGACGCGGTGTGCAGCTGACACCCTATGGGAAATATTTCTACGAGGTCGCGCAGCAGGCCCTGGAAAGTCTGGACGATGCCAGCAGGAAACTGCTGCGTTTGAGCACTTCCTCATCGATTACCATCTCCATTATCAATGAGATTCCGGAGCTGTTCTCACATCTGCTGCGCGCTTTTTTCAAAGACCACCCGGATATTCCTGTGCTGGAATCGCCTATGCGCGCTGGTGCGCTGAATTTCTTCGAATCCTCCCCGGGGGCATTTTTACTGTCCTACCATCCCTACAACAGCAGAACCATCCATAGTAAACAGTTGATGCAGGATGCGTTTGTCCTGTTGACCCCGCCGGATCACCTCCTTGCTGGACGTTCCTCGGTGGATCTGGACCAACTGCATTCGTTTCCGCATGTAGGCCACTCCACGATCAAGCTGCCCCGCCTGATTGAAAAGAAGCTCGCGCACCCCAAATATCTGGTCAGCGACCTCCTTTCCGTAGCACGGCTGGTCTCCCAGGGCTACGGTGTTTCTGTGATTCCCGCCAGCAGTTGGTTTTTGCTGCAGCCAGACCTGGATACCTTTTTTCCGGCAGAGACCAGGCCCAAAAGCATTCCCATTGTTTGCCCCGGCCAAACTGCCACCATTTATATCTCCTACCCCATGAAACCGAAATACCTGCCCCACGAGCAGACTTTTCTTGCTTTCTGCGATGATTATTTTTCGAATCTTCAAGAGCAGTTGGAGCTTTTTAAGCAAACCAAGTTTATTCAGCCATTCTGAGGTTTGTCATACAGTATGTATAATACAAATGATTTTCTATCGCACTCACCTGACCCTGTCGCCGGACATGAATTGATATGCCACCGCCGACTCTGTCGTCATCTTGGAATAAAGTGTTTGGCTTGACCAGCTTCACACTCTGTAAGGTGTGATGATTCAGATTCTTGGCCAGCCTTATAGAACCTATTCCCCCACCCGAAGTCGGTGCTCTCAAATGTATTGCATCAGGAAAGCCTTTCTGAAGTAGAATTCGGCCCCGAAACCGCAGGTAGCGGTTTCGGGGCCTTGTATGGGTATGGAAAGGATGCTATTTGGCGTAGGCGTCATAAGCCGCCTGTTCGAGCTGGATGCACTCAGCAATCCCCATCTGTTCCAGACTGGCCAGATAGGTGTCCCACTCGGTTTCAATGTCCATATCACCCATGATGAACTTGGGGATGCAGGTGTCATCACCCTGTCGGCGCCGTATTCGGCCAGTTCTTTTTCAATTCCGGCGAGGTTGTGT
>CAJKSU010000135.1 GCA_905202605.1 uncultured Eubacteriales bacterium | reverse complement strand
GTGAGGTGCGTGCGGAACTGACGGATTCCGCCTGTGAGGGCGCCATCGGGCAGTTTGCGCTGAATCTCCGGCCTCTTTTGATGCAGCCGCCGGTGAAGGGCAAGGTCACCATGGGGCTGGATCCCGGCTACCGCAACGGCTGCAAGGTGGCGGTGGTGGACGGCACCGGCAAGGTGCTGGATACCACGGTGGTCTATCCCACGTTCAGCGAGAAGAAAAAGCAGGAGGCCATTTCCATCCTCTCCCGTCTGGTGGAGCAGGACAACGTAGAGCATCTTGCCATCGGCAACGGAACTGCCAGCCGGGAAACCGAGGAGATGGCGGTGGAGCTGATCCGCAGGGAGGGGGAGAAGGGTCGGACCCTCAGCTATATGATCGTCTCCGAGGCGGGGGCATCGGTGTATTCCGCAAGCCCGCTGGCTGCGGAGGAGTTCCCGCAGTTTGACGTCAATCTCCGGTCGGCGGTGTCCATCGCCCGGCGGCTTCAGGATCCGCTGGCGGAGCTGGTAAAGATCGACCCGAAGGCCATCGGCGTGGGGCAGTATCAGCATGATATGCCCCAGAAGCGGCTGGAGGAAGCGCTGGACGGCGTGGTGGAGGACTGCGTGAACGCAGTGGGCGTGGACGTGAATACCGCGTCGCCGTCCCTGCTCCGCCGGGTGTCCGGCCTCACCGCCGTGACCGCAAAGAATATCGTGGCCTACCGGGAGGAGAACGGCGCATTCACCACCCGGAAGCAGCTGAATAAGGTGCCGAAGCTCGGCCCCAAGGCCTTTCAGCAGTGCGCGGGCTTCCTGCGGGTGCCGGAGAGCCGGGATATTCTGGACAATACCGCCGTGCATCCGGAGTCCTATGGGGCGGCAAAGGCTCTGCTGGAGCTGATGGGATACACCCTGACGGACGTGAAAAACGGCACGCTGGGGGATTTGAGCAAAAAGATCGAGGCCTATGGAACGGAAAAGGCCGCCGCGGCGCTGGGCGTGGGCGTTCCCACCATGATGGATGTGGCGGCGGAGCTGATGAAGCCCGGACGGGATGTCCGGGATGCGCTGCCCCAGCCCATTCTCCGCACGGACGTCATGGAAATGAAGGATTTGAAGCCCGGCATGATGCTCGCCGGCACGGTGCGGAACGTCATTGATTTCGGCGCATTTGTGGATATCGGCGTGCATCAGGACGGACTGGTGCATATCTCCGAGATCGCAGACCGGTACGTGAAGCATCCCTCCGAGGTGCTCTCCGTGGGCGACGTGGTTAAGGTTGTGGTGCTGAGTGTGGACGAGAAGAAAAAGCGCATCAGCCTTTCCATCCGGCAGGCGAAGGGGTAATGCAGGCCGGAACCTCTTTGCGTGGAAGCTGTCTGTATTCCCTGCAAGGGGAGAGGTCAGCTCCGCCGACAGAAGGGGTATCCTGCGGCGATGTTTCAATAGAATCAAAGCGCCGGATGGCGGGGATTCCAGTCGTCCGGCGCTTTGCGTTTCTCGATTTACTTATGATACAGGCGATTGCTCTCGTATTTGGCCTCGCAGGAAACGTGAATGCCCAGACTCTTGAGCAGGCTTTCGTCCTCCTGACTCAGCACCACGGTGAAGTGTGCGCCGCAGCCCTGCAGCTTGGAGAGCTGCTCCTTGGCCTTCTGGGCGGCGGGATTGGTGAGCGCGGAGATGGTCAGGGCAATGAGCACCTCGTCGGTGTGGAGCCGGGGGTTCTTATGGGAGAGGTATCCGGTTTTCAGCTGGCAGATGGGCTCCAGCACCTGAGCGGAGATCAGGTCGATGCGGTCGTCAATGCCCGCCAGATGCTTGAGGGCGTTGAGCAGCAGGGCAGAGGCAGCACCCAGCGTAGAGGAGGTCTTTCCGGTGACCACGGTTCCATCGGGCAGCTGCATGGCTCCTGCGGGTGCGCCGGTGGCGTCGGCCTTCAGGAGGGCAGCGGAGACTGCGGGGAAGATGTCGGTGGTTACCTCGGCCTGATTCATCAGAAGCTTGAGCTTTGCCACCGTGGCGGCGTCGCATTTGCCCTGAAGCTGCTCCACACAGGCGGTATAGTACCGGCGGAGAATCTCCATCCGGGAGGCCTGACAGCAAACCGCATCGTCCACAATGCAGCTGCCCGCCATGTTCACGCCCATATCCGTGGGGGAGGCGTAGGGGCATTCGCCCTGAATCTTGGTGAAAATTGCCCGCAGTACCGGGAAAATTTCCACATCCCGGTTATAGTTGACGGCGGTCTTTCCATAGGCCTCCAAATGGAAGGGGTCGATCATGTTCACGTCGCTGAGGTCGGCGGTGGCGGCTTCATAGGCCATGTTCACCGGGTGTTTCAGCGGCAGATTCCAGATGGGGAACGTCTCAAACTTGGCGTATCCAGCCGTTACGCCCCGCTTATGCTCATGATACAGCTGAGACAGGCAGGTGGCCATTTTTCCGCTGCCGGGGCCGGGGGCAGTGACCACGATCAGGGAGCGGCTGGTTTCAATGTAGTCGTTTTTCCCCAGACCGTCGTCGCTGACGATATGCGCCACGTCGGAGGGGTAGCCTGCAATGGGATAGTGCCGGTAGCTGCGGATGCCCAGCGACTGGAGCCGGCGGAGAAACGCGTCGGCGGCGGGCTGACCGCTGTAGCGGGTGAGCACCACGCTGCCCACATACAGCCCCATGCTCCGGAACGTGTCAATGAGCCGCAGCACGTCCTCGTCATAGGTGATGCCCAGATCGCCCCGCACCTTGTTCTTCTCGATGTCGGAGGCGTTGATGGCAATGACGATCTCTACATCATCGCTCAGCTTCTGGAGCATCCGGATCTTGCTGTCCGGCTGAAAGCCAGGCAGCACCCGGGAGGCGTGATAATCGTCAAACAGCTTGCCGCCGAACTCCAGATAGAGCTTGCCGCCAAACTGGGCAATGCGCTTTTGTATCTGCTCGGACTGGGTTTTCAGGTATTTTTCGTTGTCAAATCCCACTGCCGTCATATGTTATTCTCTCCTTTTTGGGGGTAACACCACACAAATCCTCTGCGGATTCTGACGGATCTTTTCCGCCAGAAATTCGTTAGGAAAACCTTGCAATACACAAAGTATTCCTGCGGTTTTCCACCTTTTTCTGACGAAAAATCTCTCGCCAGACTCTCTTGACGACTTGCGCGGTATTACCCCTACGCTCTATTTTACATTATCTCGACAATTATATCATAAAATCGGCGAAGAAAAAAGACCTGCCGCAGAAAAACGGCAGGTCAAATGGATACGGTATGGAATTATGCTCCGAGCATAGCCACCAGCACCGCCTTAATGGTATGCATCCGGTTCTCGGCCTCGTCAAACACAATGGAGTGGGAGCCGCGGAACACCTCATCGGTGACCTCCCGGATGTCGATGCCCTTGTCCATCCATTCCTTTGCAGTCTTTGTCTCAAAGTCGTGGAAGGAGGGAAGGCAGTGCATGAACTTCACGTCCGGGTTGCCGGTGGCGTCCAGCATGGCGCTGTCAATGCGGTAGGGAGACAGCAGCTTGGCACGTTCGGGGATTTTATCCTCCTCGCCCATGGATGCCCAGATATCGCTGTAGAGCACGTCCGCACCCTTGAGGCAGGCCGGATCGCTGCTGAGGGAGACATTTGCGCCGGTCTCGGCGGAAACCTCCGCCACCTGCCGGAGCACATGGGGATCCACCTCGTCGATCAGCGACTGGGGGCCATAGCCCACAAAGGTCATGCCCATTTTGGCACAGCCGTACATCCATGCATAGCACATATTGTTGCGGATATCGCCCACGAAAACCACCTTGCAGTCCTTCAGGGGCTTTGCGATATGCTCCTCCATGGTGAGCATATCCGCAAGAATCTGGGTGGGATGATCCACATCGGTGAGGCCGTTGAACACGGGGACGCCGGAGAACTTTGCCAGATCCTCCACCACCTTCTGGTCATATCCCCGGTACTCGATGCCGTCAAAGAAGCGGCCAAGCACCTTGGCGGTGTCCTCCAGAGATTCCTTCTTGCCCATCTGGGAGCTGCCCTGATCGAGATAGGTCACCTGACCGCCCTCGTCGTGGACGGCGGTTTCAAAGGCGCAGCGGGTGCGGGTAGAGGTCTTCTCAAACAGCAGCACCACATTCTTGCCCCGAAGGGTCTTGCCCAGAATACCGGCGCGCTTTTTCCGCTTGAGATCATGGCTGAGATCCAGCATGTAGCGGATCTCGGCGGGGGTAAAGTCCATCAGGGTCAGGAAGGAGCGGCCCTTGAGATTGACTGGCATATGGGGCTCCTCCTTACTTGACGCAGATGCACTCGGTTTCCACCAGTGCGCCCTTGGGGAGTGCTGCCACCTGAACGCAGGAGCGAGCCGGGGGATTTTCGGGGAAGTACTCGGCATAGATGTTGTTAAAGGTGGTAAAGTCGGCAAGGTCGGTCATGAACACGGTGGTTTTGACGACGTTGTCAAAGGTCAGGCCGCAGCTTGCAAGCACCGCCTTGATGTTTGCGAACATCTGGCGAGCCTGACCCTCAATGCCGCCCTCGGCAATGGCGCCGGTTTCGGGAACCAGCGGTACCTGACCGGACAGGAATACCAGATTGCCGCAGTCAATGGCGTGGGAATAGGGGCCGACGGCTGCGGGCGCTTCCTTGGAAAATACGACTTCTTTCATAGAGCGTTCCTTCTTTCAAACAGGTATAAATATTGTATATGGAATAATCGGAGGGGATCAGGCGCCTGTCTTCTTCCACTCCAGATATTCGTCATAGGTCATGGCGCGGTCAATATAGCCGCCGTCCTCGGTGAACTCAATGATGCGGTTTGCCACGGTTTCCACCATCTCATGGTCGTGGCAGGCCAGAATCACGTTGCCGGGGAAGGCGGTGAGGCCGTTGTTCACCGCAGTGATGGATTCCAGATCCAGATGGTTGGTGGGCTGATCCAGCAGTAGCACGTTGGCTCCGGACAGCATCATCCGGGAGAGCATGCAGCGCACCTTTTCGCCGCCGGAGAGCACCTTGACCTGCTTATAAACGTCCTCACCGGAAAACAGCATCCGCCCCAGAAATCCCCGGAGATAGGTTTCGCTCTGATCCTCGGAGAACTGGCGCATCCAGTCGATCATGTTTAGCTCGCAGCCCTCAAAGAACGCTGTGTTGTCCTTGGGAAAATAGGACTGGGAGGTGCTTACGCCCCATTTGACGCTGCCCTCGTCCGGCTCCAATTCGCCCATGAGGATCTTGAACATGGTGGTCTGGGCGATCTCGTTGTTGCCCACAAAGGCGATCTTGTCGTTTTTGTTCATCACAAAGCTCACCTTGTCCAGCACCTTCACGCCGTCGATGGTCTTCGACACGTCGGTGACGAACAGGATGTCCTTGCCAACTTCCCGATCCGGCTTAAAGCCCACGTAAGGGTAGCGGCGGGAGGAGGCGGGCATTTCCTCAATGGTCAGCTTGTCCAGCAGCTTCCGCCGGGAGGTGGCCTGCTTGCTCTTGGCCTTGTTGGCGGCGAACCGGGCGATGAACTCGGTCAGCTCCTTGATCTTCTCCTCGTTGCGCTTGTTCTGGTTGCGGATCAGCGCCTGCACCAGCTGGGAGGATTCGTACCAGAAGTCGTAGTTGCCCACGTACATCTTGATCTTGCCGTAGTCGATATCCACAATGTGGGTGCAGACGGTGTTGAGGAAATAGCGGTCATGGCTGACCACGATGACCATGCCCTCAAAGTCCAGCAGGAAGTCCTCCAGCCATTCGATGGAGGCGTTGTCCAGATTGTTGGTAGGCTCGTCCAGCATGACGATGTCGGGATTGCCGAACAGCGCCTGCGCCAAAAGCACCTTTACCTTGTCACGGCCGTCCATGTCGCCCATGCGCTTCTCGTGATCCTCCACGGGAATGCCCAGCCCCTGAAGCATCCGGGAGGCGTCGGACTCGGCCTCCCAGCCGCCCAGCTCGGCAAACTCCGTCTCCAGCTCTGCCGCCAGAATGCCGTCCTCATCGGAGAAATCCTCCTTTTCGTAAAGGGCGTCCTTCTGCTTGCCGATGTCATAGAGCTTCTGATTGCCCATAATGACGGTGTCCAGCACGGTGTAGGCGTCATACTGGAACTGATCCTGCTTTAAAACGGACATCCGAACGCCGGGCTTTACATCCACGTGACCATCGGTGGATTCAATGGCGCCGGAGAGAATTTTCAGCAGGGTGGACTTACCGGCGCCGTTTGCACCGATGATGCCATAGCAGTTGCCGGGGTTAAACTGCAAATCGGCGTTTTTGAACAGCACGCTGCCGCCGTATTGAACGCCAAGATTGGTTACTGTAATCATTTTATCATCCTTAATCAAAATTTCTATGGAATTATAACACGTTTTCGGTGATAAAGGAAGTTGTTTCTTCCATTTTTCCATGGTATATTATCATTATTATCTGTAGAGGAAGTGCGAAACCATGGAAATCATGCGGGCAAAGCTCATGAGCCTTTCCGTTTATAAAAATATGCTGGAAACCGAGCCGGTGAAGGCGCTTTTGCGTCTGACGCAGGCCAAAACGGCAGATGGGCTGATTGAGGCCTATACCGATCTTGTCCACAGCGTGTGGAAGGAGGGGTTTTCCGACCTTCCTGCCTGCATCGCATGGCACCTTAAGTATGACGAATCCTTTGCGGGAGAGGCCATTGCGGCGGGGACTGCGCCGGAGGCCATGCTGGATGCGGCAGCTATGGACATTCGGCGGCTTTCCAGCATCGCCATGCTCTCCGGGGCGGGGCTGAAACGAAACATCGCCGGGGCGTGCAGCCGTCTGGGGGACGAATACGTGTCCATCGTCCAGAACCTTGCGGAGCTGCCCATGGGGCAGGCGTTTGATGAGGACGAGATCTTTGAAAGTTATCGGAAGAACGGCTGCGGCAGATTTGCTCTGGGGCGGGCATTCCATTGGGAGAAGGGGCAGCTTTCTCAGGTAACCCATTCTGACCCCATCGACCAGAAGGATATGATCGGCTATGAGTTCCAGCGGAACGCGGTGATCGAGAACACCCGCGTGATGCTCTCCGGCAAGCCCACCAACAACGTCCTGCTCTACGGCGACAGCGGCACCGGCAAATCCGCAACAGTCAAGAGTCTGGTGAATATCCCGGAATTCTACAACCTGCGCCTGATCGAGATCGCAAAGAACTCTCTGGATGAGCTTACCGAGCTGATCCGGACGATTTCCCACCACACCCAGAAGTTCATTATCTATATTGACGACCTGTCCTTTGAGCAGGAGGACAAGGGCTTCTCTGCCCTGAAAACGGCGCTGGAGGGGGGACTGGAGCGCCGCCCGGACAACGTTGCTATCTATGTGACCTCCAACCGGCGGCATATGATCCGGGAGAGCTTCTCCGACCGGCAGGGGGACGATGTTCACGTCCGGGAGACGTTGGAGGAGCGCACCAGCCTTTCTGAGCGCTTCGGCCTTCGGCTTTCCTATCTGGCGCTGGATAAGAAGCGCTATCAGGACATGGTGCTGAGCCTGTGCCACCGGATGAACCTGACCATTCCCGACTGCCAGATCCTTGTGGAGGCCAACCGCTGGGAGATCCAGCACGGCAGCCGTACCCCCAGAGTGGCGGTGCAGCTGGTGGAGAAATTAGCAGGTGAGCACTCCAAGTGCTAAAAATTCATGATTTGTTCATAGTTAGCCCTTGCAATATGCGAAAAAAGGGCTATAATA
>CAJKSU010000134.1 GCA_905202605.1 uncultured Eubacteriales bacterium | reverse complement strand
GTTTTTTGTAACCCCCTTGTTATTTCGTGACATTCCCCCTTTCAGGGGTAACAATACACTCAACACAAGTCTCCCCTGCAAGGGGAGATGTCGGCTGCGCCGACAGAGGGGTTTCACTGCCCACTCCCCACTCACCAGAAACTCATGTCCCTTCGGAAACCCCCTTGTCACTTCGTGACATTCCCCCTTGCAGAGGGAACAAAAGTCTCTCTTACAGTCAGCCGACAGAGGTGTTCCCACTGCCACTACCCACTGACCAGAAACTCCGCAAACCTTCTTGCCGCATAGGGCATTGTCTCCCAGCTGAGCCATGACAGCGCCACCCGCCGCCGGGGCGCTTCCAGAATTGGGCGCAGGGACAGCCCCTGTTCAAACCCCGCCACCACCTTTTCATAGAGCACGGAGATGCCCAGCCCCTGCCGCACCATGGACAGGATGGAATAGTCGTCATAGACCTCATAGGCCAGGTTTGGGGTCAGCCCCGCCTGCCGGAAGGCATCCAAAAGGACGCTGTGCTCGCCCTCGTCCAACAGGATCAGCGGCTCCCGGCTCAGCTGCCGGAGGGTGAGCCGCTCTTCCTGCTCCAGCGGATGCCCCTGAGGCAGCACCGCCAGCATGTGGTCCTCGTATAACAGCCTTGTTTCCAGCCCTTCCACGGCGTCCTGATTGACAAAGCCGAAATCAATGTCCCCCTGCCGGATCCACTGGGGGATGGAGGTATATTCGCCCTGCCGCAGCACAAACCGCACCTGAGGATACCGCTGCTTAAACGCCTTCATTTTCGGGGGCAGCAGGTTCCGGCTGACGCTGGTAAAGGTGCCGATGCGGATGACGCTGTTTTGCAGCCCCATGGTTTCCTGCCGCTTCCGCTCCAGCGCCTGCTCCGACTGAAATACCGCCAGAATATAGGGGTAGAACTCCGCGCCGTCCTGAGTCAGCTGTACCCCGTCCTTTTGCCGCCGGAGTAGCGTTACCCCAGTTTCCTGCTCCAGCGCCTTGACATTCTGGCTCACCGCGCTCTGAGAATAGCCGCAAACCGCCGCCGCACGGGTAAAGCTGCCCTGCTCCACCACCCGGCAGAAGATGCCGTATCGGGAGATCATCCGATCACGCCCTATCTATTAGAATTACTTATGAATCTATTATAAACATTCGTTTTACTAATTGCAAGCTTTGTGTTACAGTATATTCTGCAAACAAAACGGGACGGAATTTACCATTTCGCTCCGATCAATGAAAAAACAAAGGGGTTTTTTCCATGGACACAGCAACATCCACACCCATTTCCTCCGGCATCCGGCAGAACCTTGCCCATGGCTTCCGGGACGGCATTCCCATCGGCCTTGGCTATCTGGCGGTGTCCTTCTCTCTGGGCATCAGCGCAAAGAATGCCGGGCTCACCGCTTTTCAGAGCTTTTTGATCAGTGCCTTCTGCAACGCCTCAGCAGGGGAGTATGCAGGCTTTACCTCCATCGGCGCCAACGCCGCCTATTGGGAGCTGGCGCTGGTAACGTTTATCACCAACGCCCGATATCTGCTGATGAGCTGCGCCATGAGCCAGCGGACACGGCCGGGCACCTCTCTGGGGCATCGACTCCTGATGAGCTTTGGCATCACCGATGAGCTGTTCGGCATCGCCATTGCCCGCCCCGGCTATCTCTCGCCCTATTACAGCTACGGAGCCATGCTGGCGGCGCTGCCCTGCTGGTCAGTGGGTACGGCGCTGGGTACTATCGCCGGGAATCTCCTGCCCCTGCGGCTGGTGTCGGCATTCAGCGTTGCCCTGTACGGCATGTTTCTGGCGGTAATCATTCCCCCCGCCAAGAAGAATAAGGTGGTGGGCGGACTGGTGCTGCTGGGCTTTCTGCTCAGTTGGGGTGCGTCCGTTCTGCCGGGGGTATCCAGCCTGTCCGGCGGTACCCGCACCATTATTTTAACAGTCATTCTCTCCGCTGGGGCGGCGATTCTGTTCCCCAGAAAGCAGGAGACAGCAGAACAGGAGGCGATGGAAGCATGACCCATCATGTCTATCTCTATATTCTCATTATGGCAGGAGTGAGCTTTGCCATCCGGTGCCTGCCCATGACGCTGATCCGGCGTCCCATCCAAAGCCAGTTCATTCAATCCTTTCTCTACTATGTACCCTATGTGACCCTTGCGGTGATGACGTTCCCCGCCATTGTAGAGGCTACACAAAGCCCCATTTCCGGTGCTGCGGCACTGATTGTGGGACTGATCGCCGCATGGAAGGGCGCAAGCCTGATCGCCGTGGCGGGTGCGTGCTGCGGCACGGTGCTGCTGCTGGAGCTGTTTTTGATTTGAGAACCGCAAGAACACTTCATATCATAAGAGCCCCTCTGGATAACCCCCTTGTCACTTCGTGACATTCCCCCTTGCAGGGGGAACTATGGCTCCCCTGCAAGGGGAGCTGTCGCCACCGGCGACTGAGGGGTTTCCCACCGCCCGCAAAAAAAGACGTACTGCCATCAGTACGTCTTTTTCTTTCCTATTACGCCGCCTTGGCGCTGGGACTGGGGCTTGGCAGCTCCGTTACCGTTCCGTCCTCCGCAGTGGAATTCTCCGGGGCGGGGGAGGGGGAAGCAGTCGCTTCCGCCGTATCCGTACCGCCGGTATTGCTTACCGGCGTACCGGCAGACAGGGGTTGCTTTGTGTCATTCATCCCCGTGGAGGCGTCCTCAAAAATCTTCGCCCAGAGGTTATCCATGTCAGATTTTTTGCAGTTTGCGCGGAGATGGGTCTGCCCCAGCTCCTCGGTGTAGTCCTCCAGATGCATAGTGCGGAACCGATAGCCCGTGCCGTGGGTGCCGCCGGTCTGCATCAGGGTCACCAGCGGTTCGATGTGATAATCCGAAACATAGGTGCCGGTCTGATCCTTAGTAATGGTCACCTTCGCCATGCCGCCCAGCATATTCGCCGTGTCCTTCTGGGAGGATACAAAGTTGCCAAGAGAATAGAACACCGGCATTTTGTTCCCCGACTCCCCGGTGACCAGTTCCACCGGCTCCACCACATGGGGATGGGTGCCGATGATCAGCCCCACGCCGTGGTCGGCAAAGAACTGCGCCCATTTCTCCTGATCCGCGTCCGGGGTCAGCTGCCCCTCGGTGCCGTCGTGCATGAATACCACGGTGATGTCCGAGAGCTTGGACGCCTCCTCCAGCTGACTTGCAATGCGCTCCTGATGAGCATCGTCTAAAAGGTCCACCAGATAATCCTCCTCCGGGACAAAGCCGTTTAGGCCGTAGGTGTAGTCCAGCATGGCGATTTTGATGCCGTTCTTCTCCACCACGGCGATCTTGTCTGCATCCTCCTGACTGCCGTGGATACCCAGCACCGTTACCTCCGGATGCTTCTTCCACGCCGCAAGGGAATCCTCCACGCCCAAAGTGGCCTTGTCCAGCGTATGGTTGGAGGCGTGGCACACCACGTCAAAGCCAGCCTTCGTGAGGGAATCCGCCATCTCCGCCGGGGTGCCGAAGCAGGGATAGTTGGAGTAGAGCGACGGATCGGACACCAAAATGGTTTCCTGCTGGATGCAGGCGATATCCGCCGCGGCAATGTCCGGCTGAATGTCCTGATACAAAGCCGTAAAATCATATGTACCGTCGTCCTGCTGGGCGTATTCATAAACCGTGCTGTGGATCAGGTTGTCGCCCACCGCCATCAGCGACACCGTAGACACCTGCGGGGTCGGTTCCGGCGTTGGCTCCGGGGTCACCGCCGCCTCCAGCTGGCTCTCTGTCTGTTCGGTGATAGATTCCGTCTGTGCATCTCCACGATTCAGCTTTCCCCGGAAGGGCAGGGTAACAAGGCATATAAGCAGGATCAACGCTGCCGCCCCCACCATGCCCATCCCGGCAAACAGCCCCGCCTGCATACCGTGGAACCGCCACCAGCGCTGTGTTTCGGTCAGCCGCTTCTTCTGCATCGGGGGCTTACTTGGCCGATTCGGTTTATCCGGCCTATCCGACCCCGTCGGTACGCCGGTGGGCTGGGCTTCCGCCGGTTCTATCTTTGGCTCCTGCTCTAACAGCTGAGTATCAATATCATTCATTTTCACAAAACCTCCATGTTCCCGACCATCATACACCATATGACAGGAAGAAACAAGCATATTTCATGAAAATTCTGCCGAATCTGCCGAGACGCAATCGGTCAGGAAAAAGCACCTGTCTGAGCCTTATGCCCAAACAGGTGCCGTGCTTAGCCTGCCGCCTGATCCGTTTCCCCGGAGCCAAGGGGATGATCCTTCCAGAGCAGGGAAATGCACCAGATGCCAGCCAGCCCAATGATGGTATAAATGATCCGGCTGACCAGTGCGCCCTGTCCACCAAAAATCCAGGCCACCAGGTCAAACTGAAAGATCCCCACCAGCGCCCAGTTCAGCGCGCCGATGATCGTCAGCACCAATGCGGTAAAATCCATACTACATCCTCCTAAAAAAGGTTCCGTCCCTAGCATGGACGGAACCCTTTCGTTTTATACAGGATCAGCCGTTTTTCTGAGCCTTGATGACCTTGAGCCGGGCAAATTCCTCCCGTTCCTTTTCCTCCAGCGCCTCGGTGATCAGCCGGATGGTTTCATTGTAGCCCGGAATCACGATGTTTTTCAGGGCATTGGCACGCTTTTGGGTTTTTTTGATGGTAAAGGCCAGCCGATAAATGGTATTTTCCAGCTCGGCAAGCTCCCGCACCAGCTCCTTGACCCGTCCGAATTTGATCAGCGCATCGTCAAAGGCGGAATTGGTGATGCTCATGCCGTAGGGCAGGGGCTGCTCCACCGGCTTCGCAGACACCGTGGGGATCTCCACGCCCATAACGGTGCGATAGCGTAGCTCTACGGAATCGTCCACCGGCACCTGCTCCGCCAGATGGATGGTCTTGCCCATGGTGATATTCGCCAGCATCAGCGCCTCATAGGCCTCGGAAAACGTGGAATCGATCCGGGACTGAATTTCCTCCGCCTTGGAGATCAGCCCCATCATTTCGCGGGTCAGGATGTTCCGCTTCCGGTCCATCAGCTCAAAGCCCGTCCCCGCCAGCTCCAGCGAATGCTTCGCTGCAATCAGATTGCCCTTTGTGGGAAGCACAGCCATGTTGATGCCCCCTTAGCTCTGGCCTTCGCCCGGATAGTGGGCGTCCAGCTCTTCCTGCGAGATTCGATCCAGCTCGCCTCTGGGCAGAATGCCCAGCAGCCGCCAGCCCAGCTCCAGAGTTTCGTCAATGGAGCGGTTTTCCCGGCTGCCCTGAGAGACAAATTCCGATTCAAAGGCATTGCCGAATTTCAGATACAGCTTGTCGGTGTCGCTCAGCTCATCCTCGCCAATAACCGACGCCAGACTTCTCGCATCCTGCACCTTGGAATAGGATGCGAACAGCTGGTTGGACACGTCTGCGTGATCCTTCCGGGTATAGCCCTCGCCGATGCCGTCCTTCATCAGTCTGGACAGGGAGGGGAGCACCGAAATGGGCGGATACACGCCCTGCTGCTCCAGCTCACGGGACAAAACAATCTGCCCCTCGGTGATATAGCCGGTGAGGTCGGGGATGGGGTGGGTGATGTCGTCGTTGGGCATGGTGAGGATCGGCACCTGGGTCACCGAGCCCTTTTTCCCCTTGATGATCCCCGCCCGCTCATAGATGGACGCCAGGTCGGAATAGAGGTAGGAGGGGAAGCCCTTTCGGGAGGGAATCTCGCCCTTGGAGGAGGAGAACTCCCGGAGCGCCTCACAGTAGGAGGTCATGTCCGTCATAATAACCAGCACATGATAGCCGTGGTTGAACGCCAGATATTCCGCCGCAGTCAGGGCGCAGTGGGGGGTGAGCATCCGCTCAATAATCGGGTCAGAGGCCAGATTCACAAACATAACCACCCGCTGGAGCGCGCCCGCCTCCTCAAAATCCTTTTTAAAGAACTCCGCCACGTCGTTTTTCACGCCCATTGCCGCAAAGACAATGGCAAACTCTCCGTCCTCGGCGGCGACCTTGGCCTGCCGGACAATCTGGGCGGCAACGTCATTGTGCCGCATGCCCGCCCCGGAGAAGATGGGGAGCTTCTGCCCCCGAATCAGGGTAGACATGCCGTCAATGGCGGAAATGCCCGTATAAATACAGTTTCTGGGGTAAATCCGGGAGACGGGATTGATGGCGGAGCCGTTGATATTCCGGCGCTCTTCGGGATAAAGCTCCCCCAGACCGTCGATGGGACGCCCCGCGCCGTCAAAGATCCGCCCCAGCATTTCGGTGGACAGCGCCAGCTCCATGGGATGCCCGGTGAAATTTGTCCGGGCATTTTCCAGCGAAATGCCGTGGGTGCCCTCAAATACCTGAAGCACCGCCCGGCTGCCGTCCAGCATGATCACGCGGCCATAGCGCTTTTCGCCGTTTTCCAGCGAGATCTCCGCCATTTCGTCATAGCCGATGCCGCTGACGCCGTCGAGATAAATGAGGCTGCCCTCCATTTGGGAAAGGCCGATATATTCAAGCTTCATAGCAGGCTCCTCCCTTTACTGATAGGCTGCGGCCACCGAAGCGATGGCCTGATCCACGGCGCTGTCAAAGGCGTTGAACTGCTCCAGCTGATCGTTGGGGACCTCGTATTTCATACGGATCAGCCGGTCAAAGATCCCGGTGGCTCGGAGCTGAGACAGGGGAATGCTCTGAGCTATGAGCTCCTTTGCCCCGTCATACAGCCGGAAAATAACCTCCAGCATCCGCTTCATCTTCTCCATGGGAACATAGGTGTCGATGGCATGGAAGGAGTTCTGCTGCAGAAAGCCCAGCCGGATCACCCTTGCAATCTCAATAGTCAGCTTCTGATCCTCCGGCAGAATATCGGACCCGATGAGCTTGACGATCTCATTGAGGCTGGTTTCCTCCTTCATGGTGGCCTGAAGCCGCCCCCGTAGGGTCATAAAATTCTGTCCCAGATGCTCGGTATACCATGGAGCCAGATCGGTTAAATACTCGGAATAGCTGGTGTTCCAGTTAATAGCAGGGAAGTGCCGTGCATAGGCCAAACTTCGATCCAGCGCCCAGAACGTGCGGATAAAGCGCTTGGTATTCTGGGTCACCGGCTCGGAGAAGTCACCGCCCTGTGGGGATACCGCACCAATGACGGTAATGCTGCCCTCCTGACCGGAGAGGGTATCCATATAGCCCGCCCGCTCATAGAATTCCGCCAGACGGGAAGATAGATACGCCGGGAAGCCTTCCTCGGCGGGCATTTCCTCCAGCCGTCCGGAGATTTCACGGAGTGCTTCCGCCCAGCGGGAGGTGGAATCCGCCATCATCGCCACGTGGTAGCCCATGTCCCGGTAGTATTCTGCAATGGTCATGCCTGTATAGATGGATGCCTCGCGGGCCGCCACAGGCATATTGGAGGTGTTAGCCAGCAGCACCGTCCGGTACATCAGGGGCTGATTCGTGTGTGGATCGATGAGCTCGGAGAATTCGTCCAGCACCTGAGTCATCTCATTGCCGCGCTCCCCACAGCCCAAATATACGATCAGATCCGCATCCGACCATTTTGCAAGCTGATGCTGGGTAACGGTTTTCCCTGCGCCGAAGGGGCCGGGAATCGCCGCGCAACCGCCCTTCCCCAGAGGAAATAAGGTGTCGATGATCCGCTGACCGGTGACCAGTGGCTTTGTCACAGCACGGCGGCTCCGCACCGGTCTTGGGGTGCGGATG
>CAJKSU010000133.1 GCA_905202605.1 uncultured Eubacteriales bacterium | reverse complement strand
TCGGGCAAAAGAAAGTGAACGGAGCTTTTCGCCCCAAAGGCGGAAACGGAGTTCATGGACTTTTCGACGACGTGGGGGAATGTCACGAAGTGACAAGGGGGTTCAATCCGTCCCGCAGGGACACCTCCACCGCCCGCAGGGCGATTTCACCCGCCGTCAGGCGGATTTCACAGCCTATGGCTATTTCACTCGGCCCATGGCCGAATATCACCGGAGCCGCTGCATTCCGCAGCGGCTCCGATCTTTATTCCTCCGGATGGGTCTTCTTCCATTCCGCTTCCCGCTGGAGCTGCTTTTCCAGCGCCTTCTGGCGCTGCTCCTCCAGCATCATATCCTTCACCTTCATCAGCCTTGAGGTGCTCGAACGCTCGTTTTCGTCCAGCTTCATGGAGATATACTTGATGTTCGTCTCCATTTCCGGGATCATGACGTACTCCAGCGCGTTGACTCTGCGCCGGGTCTTCTCGATCTCCGAGGCCAGAAGATGCATGGTCTTTTCCACCTGTGCCAGCTCCAGCATATCCTGAAACACACCGGACAGCGCCTCCAGCGCATCGTCCAGCTCACCGGAGGTCTGGGCAAAGCCGTAGGGGAAGATCTCTGCGGGATCGTCATTTTTCGTGTGGAAGGTGTACTTCGGCACCTCCACCGACATGATGTTCTGGAAGCCCATGTCCAGCTCCACCGCCTGCTTGGGGAAGGCCAGCGCCTGCTCCAGCATTTCGGGGCTCATCACCGACGCCGCCACGGTAAAGGCGCTGTGGGCTTCCATCAGCCCGGCCTCTACCTTGGCACGCAGCTCCTTGTTCTTGTGAACGATGTCCAGAAACTGCCGCATCAGCTCATCCCGCTTATCCTTGAGCAGCTTGTGACCCCGCACTGCGGTGGTGCGGCGGCTTTTCAGCCGGGAAAGCTCCATTCGGGTGGGGTTTATGGTTTTGGATGCCATTTATCCCGCCTCCTTAGTCCGCTTTCTTTTCCGGATAGTATTTGTCGATGAACTTGGTGTTGATTCGCTTCAGCTCGCTCTTGGGCAGGATGGAAAGAAGATCCCAGCCCAGATCCAGCGTCTCAAAGATGCTCCGGTCGGTGTCGTTGCCCTGAGAGACATAGCGGTTTTCAAACTCGGTGGCGAACTTGGCGTACAGCTTGTCGGTGTCGGACAGTGCGGCCTCGCCCAGAATGGTCATCAGCTCGGCGGCCTCCTTACCGGCGGAGTATGCGGCAAACAGCTGGTTCATGGTGCCTGCATGATCCTCACGGGTCTTGCCCTGGCCGATGCCCTTATCCTTCAGACGGGACAGGGAGGGCAGTACGTCGATGGGCGGGTTGATGCCTTTCCGGTACAGGTCACGGGACAGGATGATCTGACCCTCGGTGATGTAGCCGGTGAGGTCAGGGATGGGATGGGTCTTGTCGTCCTCCGGCATGGTCAGAATGGGGATCATGGTGATGGAGCCGTCGCAGCCCACCCGCCGTCCGGCACGCTCGTAGATGGTGGCAAGGTTGGTGTACAGGTAGCCGGGATAGCCGCGGCGTCCGGGGACTTCCTTCTTTGCGGCGGAGACCTCACGAAGCGCCTCGGCGTAGTTGGTGATATCGGTCATGATGACCAGCACGTGCATGCCCTTTTCAAAGGCCAGATACTCCGCAGCGGTCAGCGCCATCCGGGGGGTGGCGATACGCTCGATGGCGGGGTCGTTGGCAAGGTTGGAGAACATCACGGTACGGTCAATGGCGCCGGTGCGGCGGAATTCCTGAATGAAGTATTCGGATTCCTCGAAGGTAATGCCGATGGCGGCGAAGACAACGGCGAAGTTGCCTGCGTCGTCGCCCAGCACCTTGGCCTGACGGGCGATCTGCGCCGCCAGCGCCGCATGGGGCAGACCGGAGCCGGAGAAAATGGGCAGCTTCTGACCACGAACCAGCGTGTTCAGGCCGTCAATGGCGGAAACGCCGGTCTGAATGAACTCGGAGGGGTAGTTCCGGGCGGCGGGGTTCATGGGCAGGCCGTTGATGTCCATATAGGCGTCGGGGAGAATGTCCGGGCCGCCGTCGATGGGATTGCCCATGCCGTCGAAGACACGGCCCAGCATATCCTCGGAAACGCCCAGCTGCAGGGGATGTCCCAGAAAACGAACCTTGCTCTTGGCGAGGTTGATGCCTGCGGAGGAATCGAACAGCTGAACCAGTGCGTCCGGCCCGTCGATCTCCAGCACCTGGCACAGCCGCAGCTCGCCGCTCGGCAGCTCGATCTCGCCCAGCTCGTCATAGGTGACGCCCTCGACGTTTTTCACCAGCATCAGAGGTCCGGAAACCTCGGAGATGGTGCGATATTCCTTAATCATCCTGAGCACCTGCCTTTGCGATAATTTTCTCGATCTGTGCGGTCATATCGTCCTCAATCTGCTGATACGCCGCCACATATTCCTCGTCGGGAACGGACTTTGCACGTCCGATCTTCTCCCGTGCGTCGATGTTCGTCAGCTCCTTGAGGGGTGCGCCCTTGGCAACGGCGTCACGGCACAGGCCGTCATAGTCGAGGATCAGCTTCAAAAGCCGGAACTGCCGGTCAAAGCTGGAATACCAGTCGATCTCATTGAAGGAGTTCTGCTGGAGGAAGTCCTCACGGATCATCTTTGCGATCTCCAGCGTCAGCTGGTCGTCCACGCCGAGAGAATCCTTGCCCACCATCTTTACGATCTCGTCCAGCTCGGCCTCCTCCTGAAGGGTGGCCATGGCACGGTAGCGGTTCTTTGTCCAGTCCTTGTTAACGTTCTCGTCCAGCCACGGCTGGAGGGTGTCCATATACAGGGAGTAGGAGTTCAGCCAGTTGATGGCGGGGAAGTGACGGGCATAGGCCAGAGAGGAGTCGAGTCCCCAGAATACCTTGACGATCCGCATGGTGGCCTGAGAAACAGGCTCGGAGGTATCGCCGCCGGGAGGGGAAACTGCGCCGATGGCGGTGAGGCTGCCCTGACGGTCGTCGGAGCCGATGCACTTGACCACGCCCGCACGCTCGTAGAACTGCGCCAGACGGGAGGCAAGGTAGGCGGGATAGCCCTCCTCGCCGGGCATCTCCTCCAGACGGCCGGACATCTCACGGAGCGCTTCGGCCCAGCGGGAGGTGGAGTCTGCGATAACGGCAACGTCATAGCCCATGTCACGGAAATACTCCGCAATGGTGATGCCGGTGTAAATGGAGGCCTCACGGGCTGCCACGGGCATATCGGAGGTGTTTGCAATCAGCACGGTGCGCTTCATGATGGAGTCGCCGGTGCGGGGGTCCACCAGCTCAGGGAACTCCCGGAGTACGTCGGTCATCTCGTTGCCGCGCTCGCCGCAGCCGATATAGACCACAAGGTCAACGTCCGACCACTTTGCCAGCTGATGCTGAATGACGGTCTTGCCGGAGCCGAAGGGGCCGGGGACGCAGGCGGTGCCGCCCTTTGCCACGGGGAACATGGTGTCGATGACACGCTGACCGGAGCACAGGGGCTGATTGGGGGAGAGCTTGTTCTTATAGGGACGGCCGTTACGAACTGCCCAGCGCTGCATCATGGGCAGCTCCACGGTCTTTCCGTCGCAGTCCAGCACGCAGATCGTCTCCAGCACGTTAAACGAGCCGGACTTGATCTCCCGGATGGTGCCTTCGGTGCCGTAGGGAACCATGATGCGGTGCTCCATGACGGAGGTCTCCTGCACGGTGCCAAGCACATCGCCGCCCACCACGTGGTCGCCCACCTTGGCGGTGGCAACGAAGACCCATTTCTTCTCGTGGTCAATGGGGGATACCTCAATGCCTCTCTGGATGGTGTTGCCGCAGCGCTCCATGATCTTCTCCAGCGGGCGCTGAATGCCGTCGTAAATATTTTCAATCATACCGGGTCCCAGCTCTACGCTCAGGGGGAAGCCGGTGGTTTCCACCTCAGCGCCGGGGCCGAGGCCGGAGGTTTCCTCATAGACCTGAATGGATGCCGCGTCGCCGCGCATCTCGATGATCTCGCCGATCAGCCGCTGGGGGCCGACACGAACCACGTCATACATATTGGCGTCTGCGAGTCCCTCGGCAACCACCAGAGGGCCGGAAACCTTGACAACAGTACCGGTTGCCATACGCTATCATTCCTTTACGCTAAATTTCGATACATAAACTAATGGGTAAACCCCTCTGGGCTATCGCCCATCTCCCCTTACAGGGGAGACAAAAAGCTTCTTCCAAGGCTCCCCTGCAAGGGGAGCTGTCAGCTTTGCTGACTGAGGGGTGAAACGCTGTTCATAGAACCCCTCTGGGCTATCGCCCATCTCCCCTTACAGGGGAGACAAAGAGCTTCTTCCAAAGGCTCCCCTGCAAGGGGAGCTGTCAGCTTTGCTGACTGAGGGGTGTCACCCTACCTTACAAAATATCTGCTCCTACCGCACGCTCCACCGCACTTTGCAGCGAGCTTGTGCCGATACCAAGGCTTCCGCCCTTGCCGGGGATCAGGATGATCGCCGGGGTCACGCTGTCGTTATACCGGGCGATGTCTGCGGGAATCTGCTGGGCCAGCTGCTCGGTGACATAGACGATGGCATAGTCCTTTCTTGCCAGCTGGTGCAGGGTGTGCCGGGCGTCCTGCGGCTCCTCGCAGGGGAATACGTCCAGCCCCAGTGCGCCGAAGCCCAGAATGCTGTCCCGGTCGCCCAGAACTGCAATTTTATACATAAGAATCACGCAGCCTTTCCCGGATGGAATCCGCGGGAACCCCCGCCATTCTGCCGGACATGATGATCCGGGCGGCGGTGATCTCATTCTCCTTGGCTGCCATATAGGCCACCAGTACGCTGTCGCCGAAGGAAACCAGCCGGCTTCCCTGTAAATAGGCGTTGAGGGCATTGTCCACGGCCTTCTCAAAGTCCGTCTGCCGTCCGCCCTTTTTGGCATTGTCGCCCAGTGCGGCAGCCTCCGCCATGCCCCCGGTGAACACCGAAGCGAGGCTTCCGCCGCCCATGCATACCCCCAGAATGCTTTCGAGGGATACATTGCCGCCGGGGAGCAGGGCGTTTTTCAGGAACTCCGTGTCCTTCTTCATGCGGATGCTCCGCACTGCGGCCTTGAGGTTCGCCCCGTCGATCTGGAGCCTTACATACCCCAGCAGGAAGCTGCTGCCCGAACGCTCCGCAGCGGCGAGCATCTCCCCATAGCAGGCTCTGTCCAAAGCAAAGTCGCTTTTCTGGGGATCGCCGGTGGCGGAGAGCATGGACGAGGCGGTTTCCAGCGCCCGGCGTGCGTCATCGGACAGGGGAGAGATTTCTCCCTGCGCTACAGCCCGGCGGATCGTCTCTACGGGATAGCGCCCTGCATCAATGAGCATGGTGTCGGGATTCTTCCCGGAGCGGGCGCATTTGATGAGCGCCTTTAGGTTGTGATAATCATATTTGATCCTGAATACATCTATCATGTCTGCGTTGGGGGACATGGAGGCCAGCTCGGCGAACGTCTCGTTCCGTGCGTCGCTGAGGCTCCGGGCCAGCGCATCCGCGCCGGGCTTCTCCAGACCCTTGTAGCCGCACTCGGAGAGCACCTTGGCGGCGTCCTCATCGGTGCGGGCCTCCAGCATCCGCTCCATGCGCTCCCGACTGAGCAGCCGGTTTTCCATGCTGCGCAGCCGGGTAGAGATATACAGGAAATCGGTATCTTTGAGCTTGTTTTTAGACAAAGCCCACCCCTCCTTCCAAACGGCTTAATCAAACAGAATAGCGGCTACGTCCTTGGCGGTATGTTCCCGCTGGACCCGGAGCAGGGCTGCAAAGGTGCAGTTGACCTCCACGCTGCCGTCCTGTACATAAAGACCGCCCTGGAAGGGACGCGCCTCCTCGGAGAGGGTCAGCTTTGCGGGCTTGCCCGCCTTCTCCAGCTGCTCGTTAGCGGCGATGACCACCCGCTTGCCGTAGCGGCTGCGGTCGGTCTGGGAGAAGACCAGCGCCTCGGAGCCGGTGGTGACGGCGCTGACCGCCAGCCGGGTCAGCAGGGCGGCATACTGATCTTCGGGGAGTGCCAGCAGCTTTTCATAGGCCTTCTGGAAGGTTTCCTCCAGCAGCTCCTGCTTGGTTTTCAGCTGGAGCTTTCTTGCCTCCAGCTGGGCCACGCTGCCAAGGCGCTCCACACGCTCGCCTGCGTCCTTTTCACCCTTCTTGAGGGTGTCCTGATAATCCTGATCGGCAGCGGCCTGATAGCCGTCATAGATGGCCTTCGCCTGTGCCTGCGCCTTTGCCGTCAGCGCCTTTACGTCCGTATCGGCCTGTGCGGCGATGCGCTCGGTGATTTTTTCAATCCCATTCATGGTTGTTCCCTCTCCGGAATCAGAGCCAGATGAGCATCAGCATGGAAGCCAGCAGGGACAGGATGGCGTAGAACTCAACGATACCGCAGAGAATCAGACCCTTGGACCAGTCAGCGGGCTTCTTTGCCAGAATGTTGATGGAGCCGGCAGCCACACGGCCCTGTGCGATGGCGGAGAGCAGACCGCCGATGGCCATAGGCATGCAGGCCACAAAGTACTGCATACCCTGCGTAACGGTGAGGTCGGTTGCGGTGCCGCTCAGCATACCCATCTGGATCAGAGCGAAGAACCAGACTACCAGACCGTACAGACCCTGCGTACCGGGCAGCAGCTGGAGTACCATGACCTTACCGGATTTGGAGGGATCCTCGCTGAGGAGGCCGGTGCCGGCCTCACCGGCGATGCCGGTGCCCTTTGCGGAACCTACGCAGGAAAGACCAACCGCAAGGCCGGAGCCCAGCAGAGCGAGTGCCAATCCGCCAATACTATCCAAGAAATTCATAACAAAATCCTCCTTAATGAATTACGTCCACATAATCTGTGTCGATTTTAACGGGTGTAAAGGGCTTGCCGCCGTCCTCATAAAAGCGCCCGAAGAACTCAAGGCACTGGAGACGCATGTCATGGACATAGCAGCCCAGCAGGTTCAGCGCCATATTGAGGGCGTTGCCCACCATGGAAATGATGAAGAACAGCACCACGTTGCCGGTGAGGGAGCCAAGGGTATTGAACACCTGCGCAATGACTGCGCCGGCCAGCATCAGTGCCATCAGTCGGGAATAGGAAAGAATATCGGAGAAATATCCGGTAATGTTGTTGTACAGGGAACCGCCGATGCCCGCAAGCTTTCCGCCGATGCCCTTTTTGCCGTAGCCCTGCGTCAGCAGCAGCAGCACCACAATGGCGATGATGCAGGGCTTTACTGCGCCGGTAAGCGCCGCAACGCCGCCCAGCACAAACACCAGATACCATGCGCCTTCGCTGCAGAGTGCGTCCATGGTCTGACCACGGCGGATTTTATTGTACATGCTCACCGCCATACCGGTGAAGATCTGGATCACGCCCAGCACCAGCGAACCGATGAGCACTGCCAGCGCGTCATCCAGCGGGGAGAACAGGCTGGGAAGGTTCACGGCGGTGCCGGATACCATTTCGGTGAGCTTGGGGATCAGGTCGCCGAAGAAGCTGCCGGTGATGGCGCCGAAGAAGAAGGTCGCCACGCCGCAGTATTTGAAGAGGTTAAAGAACTGGGCGTTTTCTCCCCGGAGGTTCTTCTTTTTAATGACGAGCCAGCAGCCCAGCATCATCAGAAGCCCATAGCCCATATCCGCCATCATCATGCCGTAGAAGAAGATGAAGAACGGGGTCATCAGGGGGTTGGGGTCCACGCTGCCGTAGGCGGGCAGGGAGTACATGTTGGTTACGGTGCTCAGGGAGCTGGTGACCTTGCCGCTTTCCAGCTTTACGGGGACGTTTTCATAGTCATCCGGGTCGGGGTCGCTCAGCTCATAGGCGCAGCCGAAGCTGTCGGTGAGCCGAATCATACCAGTCTCGTAAGCACCTTTGAGGCGGCTCGCGCAACCAGCTTTGTCAGTAT
>CAJKSU010000132.1 GCA_905202605.1 uncultured Eubacteriales bacterium | reverse complement strand
AGCTGCAACGCACCCCCTTGGAAACTCATGAACGAAAGAACGTTCTCTTCCACTGGTTCTCCGCCGCTTCGTGCCTACTGCTTAACTGCGGTGGAATTCCGGCAGTTCGATAGATTTTTTTCCGTTTTACCACCACTTCACATAGCACCCCGCGGCAATTCCACACAATTTGACAAGAGGATTCAGCCAGAGATTTTTTGTCGGAAAAAGGCTGGATTTCGCAGGAATCCTTTGTGTATTTCAAGAAAGCCGGGCGCAGCGGTGTTGCCGCATAACAAAAAGGAGGACTCCCCATGAAAGGCGAAAACCAAAAGCTCAAAATGCTCTACCTTGCCCAGCTGTTCTTTCGGGAAACCGATGAAAACCACGGTCTGACCATGCCGGAGCTAATCCGGCGGCTCCATGCGCTGGGGGTCAACGCCGACCGGAAGACCCTGTATCAGGACATCGCCCTGCTGCGCCGGTTCGGCATGGATATTCTGTGCAGCCGGGTGGGAAACGAAACCCTCTATCAGCTGGTCAGCCGGGAATTCGAGCTGCCGGAGCTGAAGCTGCTGGTGGACTCGGTGCAGTCCTCCCGGTTCCTCACCGAGAAAAAATCCGAGGCGCTGATCGGCAAGCTGGAGCAGCTGGTGAGCCGCTATGACGCGGGGCAGCTGAGCCGTCAGGTACACATTGCCGGGCGGATCAAGAGCATGAACGAGAGCATCTATTACACCGTGGACACTTTGCAGTCCGCCATCGACCAGCAGCGGCAGATCCATTTCCAGTACTTCCAGTGGAACGCCAAAAAGCAGCAGGAATGCCGCCATGGCGGAAAGATCTATGACGTTGGCCCATGGCAGCTCTGGCTGAACAATGAAAATTACTATCTCATCGGCTATGACGCCGCCACCGAAACACTGCGCCACTACCGGGTAGACAAAATGAAGAACATTGAAATCACCAAGGAGCCACGCTACGGCGACCCGGAGGCGTTTGAGGCCGATCAGGCGGCCTACACCCGGCGGCTCTTTGGCATGTACAGCGGTGAGCCAACGCGGGTGCTGCTTCGGTCTAATGAGGAGATGCTGGGGCCGCTGATTGACCGGTTCGGCACGGACATTCCCATTACCCCCTGCGCAGGCGGCTACCATGTAACGGTGGAGGCGGCGGTCAGCCCCCAGTTCTATGCATGGGTAGCGGGGCTTGGCGCAGGCGTCAGGATCATCTCCCCCCGGAGTGCGGTAAAGGGCATGACAGAGTTCGCCCGGACGCTGTTCCGGCAATATTCTCAGCTGGGAGGGTAAATTATGAAGCTCCTTCATCTTTCTGATCTGCACATCGGCATGCGTCTGCGGGAGTTCAGCCTGCTGGAGGATCAGAGCTATATTCTCACCGAGATTCTCGGCATTGTCCGTCGGGAGACGCCGGACGGGGTGATTCTGGCGGGGGATCTCTATGACAAGGCCGCCCCCTCCGCCGAGGCGGTGGCGCTGCTGGATCGCTTTCTCACCGAGCTGTGCGAGCAAAGGGTGCCGGTACTGGCCATCAGCGGCAACCACGATTCCCCGGAGCGCATTGCCTTCGGCAGCCGCATCATGCAGGGCAGCGGGGTCTACCTCTCCCCGGTGTATGACGGAACGCTGACCCCGGTGACTCTGACATCCGGGGACTGCACTGCCGATGTCTATCTCATGCCCTTTGTAAAGCCTGCGCAGGTGCGCCGGTTCTTCCCGGATCGGGAGCTTGGCAGCTACACGGAGGCCATGGCGGCGGCGCTGGAGGGACTGCCCGCAAATCCGGCGCATCGGAACATTCTGGTGTGCCACCAGTTCGTCACCGGCGCCGAGCGCAGCGCTTCCGAGCAGATCACCGTGGGCGGCACGGACAATGTGGACGCATCGGTGTTCTCCGGCTTTGACTATGTGGCGCTGGGGCATATTCACCGCCCCCAGAACGTGGGCGGCGACACCATCCGCTACTGCGGCACGCCCCTCAAGTACTCCTTCTCCGAGGCGGAGCAGGAAAAATCCGTGACTGTGGTGGAATTCGGCGCACAGGGGCCGGTGACCACCCGCACCATCCCCCTGCATCCCCTCCGGGACATGCGGGAGCTGCGGGGGAGCTATGACCAGCTCACCGACCGCCGGAATTATCAGGACACCCCGGTGGAGGACTATCTCCACATCACCCTCACCGACGAGGAGGACGTGCCGGATGCCATGGCACGGCTCCGGGTGATCTATCCCAATTTGATGCTCCTTGACTACGACAACCGCCGCACCCGCAGTCAGGAGCTGCGGAGCGCCAGCGCAGACATTGAGGAAAAGTCCCCGCTGGAGCAGGCAAAGGCATTCTATGCGGATCGAAACGGCGGCCCCATGAGTCCGAAGCAGGAGGAGCTTCTGCGGACGCTGATGGAGAAAATCTGGGATGAGGAAAGGGAGGACAGGACATGAGGCCGCTTTATCTGACCATCTCCGGCTTCGGCCCCTATGCGGGAACACAGGAGCTGGATCTTACCAAGCTGGGAACCCGTGGGCTGTATCTCATCACCGGTGACACCGGCGCAGGGAAAACCACGATCTTCGACGCCATCACCTATGCCCTCTACGGCAAGGCCAGCAGCACCGCCCGTACCCCGGAGATGCTGCGCTCCAAATACGCCGCACTGGACATGCCCACAAGGGTCACCCTGACCTTCTCCTGCGGCGGCAAGGAATACACCATCAGCCGGAACCCAAAGTATATGCGTGCCGCACTCCGGGGCGGCGGCGTCACCGAGCAGGGAGCCGGGGTGGAAATGACCCTTCCGGACGGGCGGGTGCTCACCAGAGACGGCGAGGCGGCGGAGAAGGTGCAGGAGATCATCGGCCTGAACTACAGCCAGTTCTGCCAGATTGCCATGATTGCGCAGGGGGACTTTTTAAAGCTCCTGCGGGCGGATACCAAGAAGCGCCGGGAAATTTTCCGGGAGCTGCTGCATACCGAGCGCTATCTTGCGCTTCAGGAACAGCTGTCCCAGCAGCTTTCCAAGTGCCGTCAGGAAAACGAACGGCTGCAGGCCGATCAGCGCAGCGCCGTGGCGGGAATTCGTGGGCTGGCCTCCGACGACCCCCTGCTCCAGAAGGCCATGGACGGCAGCATGCCGCCGGACGAGATCATGGCGCTGCTGGAGGGGTACCTCGCATCGGACGCCGAGACGCAGGAAGCCCTCACGCAGGAGTCGGCGCAGACAGACGCAGATCTGGCGCAGGTGCAGCGCCGGCTGGGTCGGGGCGAGGCACGGAAACAGCTGGAGCAGAGCCTTGCGGAAAAGACTGCGCAGCTCCCGGCCTCGGAGGCGGCATGGAACAGCGCCAAAGCCGATGTGGAAGCGCAGGAGGAGAAGGCTCCGGTGCGTGCCGCCCTCCAGCAGGAGATCACCCTGCTGGACAAGGCCATGCCGGACTATGAAACGCTGGAGGATTTGCAGCTGGAGCAGAAGCAGACGGAAGCCCAGCTGGCTACGACGCGGCATCAGCTAAAGCAGCATCTGGAGCGCAAGGACTGGCTGGAGCAAACCATGGCGGAGTGCCGGGAGCAGCTGCCCCAGCTGGCGGATGCGGAGGCCGGGCTGGAGCGTGCCAAGGCCCGGATGGAGGCCGCCGAGACGTTCTTTGAGAACATGCGGCTGCTCTATGAGGTATACCGCCAGCGGGACCGCGCCCAGCTGACTCTGCGCTTAGCGCAAAGGAAGTTTGACAACGCCCGGAAGGAGCAGGAGGAAACCCGGGAGTCCCTGATGGCATACTCCGTCCGGCTCCGGGAGCAGCTGCCCCAGTATCAGAAGCGGACGGACATTCAGCGGGAAATCCAGCAGAAATTCCGGAGTCTGGGTGAAAACGCCCAGCTGCTGGAAGCGCAGCAGGGCATGCTCCACAGGACAGAGCTGGAGGTGGAGACGTGCCGGAAGCTACTGGCGCAGGACAGCGAGGTTTCCGTTTCCCTTGGCCGGCTGGAAGCGGAGCTGACTGGGCAGAACGCCCGGCTGGACGCTCTCCATGCCCTGCAAACGCTATTGCAGGATGCGGAGCGCATGATTGCGGAGTACAAGCAGTTAAAGTCCCTTTATCAGTCCCGCAAGCAGGAGGAGGAAGCCGCCCAGAGCGCCTATACCGCCGCCTATCGGGAATTTCTTGACCAGCAGGCGGGGATTCTGGCGGAAGCCCTCACCGAAGGAACGCCCTGCCCGGTGTGCGGCGCAGTGCAGCATCCCGCCCCCGCCCGGCGCTCCGCCGACGCCCCTACTCAGGCGGAATTGGAGGCAAAGCAGCGCCATTGGGACAAGGCCCGGAAGGCGCTGGAGCAGGCCAGCGGCAGCTGCCAGCTGCTCCGGGCAAGGCTGGAGGAGCGGAAGGCCGCCCTCCACCAGCAGTACGCCCAGCTGTCGTTTTCCGAGGATCAGCCGCCGGAAGTGCAGCTTGCCGCCGCCCTCCATGGTCTGGAGGAGGAAACGGAGGCGCTGACCCGGAAGCGGGAGGAGCTAAGCGCCCTGCAGGAAGGCATTCAGGCCGCAGTAAAGCGCCTTCCCCAGCTCACCGAAGCACTGGAGCAG
The DNA here is from genome assembly GCA_905202605.1 of uncultured Eubacteriales bacterium. GTDB lineage: Bacteria > Bacillota > Clostridia > Oscillospirales > Oscillospiraceae > HGM13006. Next base: position 3,353 of record CAJKSU010000132.1, on the reverse strand, counting down.
AGCCGCAAGACCGCTTCCGATGCAGAGCAGGTAATCTCCGCCCTGAAGGGAGAGCTCAAGGGGCTGCGGGAGCAGGAGGTGTCACTGTACTGTACGCTGCCCTATGACAGCTGCGAGGCTGCGCAGGAAGCCATTGCGTCCAACGAAGTGACAATCCGGCGGATCGAGGAGAACTACCATACGGCGCAGCAGGCGTTTACAGAGGCGCAGGCAGAAATGAACCGGCTGCAGGGCATCTATGACACCCGCTTCCATCAGGCAGGGGAGCCGGAGGACATGATGACAGGCAACCAGCAGGCCATCACCCAGCACCGTCAGGCGCAGGCCGGCCTGAATGACGCCCAGCAGCGATTTAACGAAAAGCAGGAGCTGACCCGGCGGCTGGAAACCATCACTGGGGAGCTGAGCGAGATGACAGAGCCGCTGGAAACGGAGCGCTCCGCCCTCCAGCAGCTGGAGGAGCGGAACAGCCAGCAGGAGCTTCAAATCACACGTCTGCTGCTCCGTCTCCCCTACCCGGAGCAGACGCAGGCAAATGCCCGGCTGGAGGCCGCACAGGCGCAGTTACAGCAGGAAAACGAAGCCTATAACGCCGCCCTGCTGGCGCAGGCGCAGGCGCAGACCAGCCACAGCGCACTCCTTGGGCAGGTGGACAGTCTCCGGCAGCAGCTAATGACCACAACGCCGGTGGATCTTTCCGCCGCCCAGCAGGAAAAGGAGCGGCTGACTGCCCGGAAGGCGGCGCTGAACGCCCGGCTGGAGGAATGCGCCGTGCGGCGGCAGGTCAACGAACGCGCCCGGCAGCAGCTCCGGAAAAAGGCGGCGGAAATCAAAGCGCAGGAGCAGGAGCTCACCGCCATCCGCGCTCTGAGCCTGACCATGAATGGGCAGCTTACCGGCAAGGAGCGCATCAGCCTCGAAACCTATGTACAGCAGACGTTCTTTGAGCGAATTCTAGACCGGGCGAACACCCGGCTGATGGTCATGTCCTGCGGGCAGTATGAGCTGCGCCGCCGGGAGGAGCCCGGCAAGGGCAACGGTCAGGCCGGGCTGGAGCTGGACGTGATGGATCACTACAGCGGCTCCCTCCGGAGCGTCAACACCCTGTCCGGCGGCGAATCCTTTGAGGCGTCGCTGGCACTGGCGCTGGGGCTGTCCGATGAAATTCAGGCCATGAGCGGCGGCATCCGGCTGGAAACGCTGTTTGTGGACGAGGGCTTTGGCTCGCTGGATGACGAGGCGCTGGACAAGGCGGTGGAAGCCCTGTGGAGCCTCACGCAGGGCGACCGGCTGGTGGGGATCATTTCCCATGTGGATACCCTGCGCCAGCGGATCGACCGGCAGATTCGAGTAACAAAGCTGCCGGGCGGCGGGAGCGTGGCTGCGGTGCAGCCGTAGGGAAGTCCCGATAAGGGGCGAACTCTGCCCGCCCGGCGGAATCGTCCAATATGGAATACAATGGCTGTTCGGATCGGACAACGGCAGAGAAAGCGGGAGCGCCCGGCTGGGCGCTCCCTTCGTATAAATAAGATATGATGCCTGCGCAGGCTTATTTCAGGCTCTCCGGCGGGGTCTGGCTGTCGGACTCCTTTACCATCCAAGCGGTAACACTGCCGTTGGTCGCTTTCAGCTCTCCCTGATTCAGTGTAATGGTTAAATGCGGCTTCTCTTCTGCGCTCTGGCCGTCGCTTTTCGGCACAACATATATGGTATCCCCACGAATCTCCCATGTATATCCATCATAGACTTGATAATCGGACAAATAATCTTCATACACCGCATCATAGAACACGCCGTCAGCGGCAAAAACGAGACGCTCCATGACTAAGCTCTTGTAGTCTCCGCTTTCCTCAGCTAAGGATTCCGCTTCCGCATACTCGTCCAGTGCCATCCGTGCATCACCGTCAACTGCAACTTCAGAAAACTTCCACGTACCCAGCACAGCCTGATCCAGCGCCTCCTCGGCAGGCGCCTCGGACACTTCCGGTGCGGCAGCTTCTGTGGTTTCCGCTGCGGCGGCAGATACCCCAGCCTCGGAGGCCGCAGGGGCAGAGCTGGCCGCATCCTTTCCGCAGCCGGCAAACAGCATGACCGCCATGCAGGCCGCCACAGACAACGTGATTATTTTTTTCATTAGAATCAACCTTCCTTTTCATGCAGCGCCGCAGAGGTCTGCGCGCCGCCAATTTGCTCCACTTCTACTTTGTAGAATAATCTTCACAATTCTAGCACATCAAAGTATTTCCGTCAACCGTCGCATTTCTCATATTTTTCTATCCGGCACCGTGCTTCAAAATGTTGACAGAAGCACCTGCTGGGTGTACCATGAAGATGCAAGGGGCGCTGCCGGCAGACGGTTGACCCTCGGATATGCTACGGAAGTAACCGCACTATTGAGGGATGGGGCGGTTACTTTTTTCATTGCAGACCTGTAAGATCAGGGAACTCACTGTGCAGCGCACAGCCTATTCCGTTGAGACGGAGGAAATAAAGCGGGAGCGCCCGGCTGGGCGCCCCCACTTTGATTCCTTTTCCTATGTAAAATTCCCGGCGGCTACTGGGTTATGCGCTCCATCTCCGCCACGCGCACCTTGATCTTACGTACAGAAGAATCCACCGCAGAGATCATGGGCGCTTTGGACTGATCCACATTCTCCCGGAAGTACCGCAGGAGCGTGATGCAACGGTCGTTGCCGATGCGGCCCAGAGAATCAATGGTTTCCAGCAGAAGATCGTCGCTGGCCTCCCGGTCATTGAGGATAACGCTCAGGAGGTCAATGCAGCCGTTTCCGCCGGATTCTCCGCAGGCCTTTGCGATCTTCATTTTGGAATCGCCGGTGGCCTCGCCAAGGTTGTGGAGCAGCTTATCCCACTGCCCCTTTGCAATGAGCTTATCTACCTTTTTATTGATGTTGCCCATAGGTACCCTTCTTTCTGCCGTCAGGCAAGATTTTGCGGTCCCCCTGGGCTTCCGCCGCGGTACCCGGCAGCGCCCAAGGGACCATGGAATAATTTTGTTCCTTCATGTCCAGTATAAGGCAGTTCCAATTCTTTGTCAATATATCCACACAGGCTCATTTTGCACAAATATTTTTGTTTATTTTATACATTTTCATGAACGAAATATTTCAGGAGTGTTACAAGCAAAAGGCAATCAGAACCATCCGGGTGAACCCCCTTGTCACTTCGTGACATTCCCGCATCGTCGCAAAGTCCGTGAACTCCGTTTCCGCCTTTGGGGCGAAAAGCTCCGTTCACTTTCTTTTGCCCGAAGGAAACCCCCTTGTCACTTCGTGACATTCCCCGCGTCGTCGAAAAGTCCGTGAACTCCGTTTCCGCCTTTGGGGCGAAAA
>CAJKSU010000131.1 GCA_905202605.1 uncultured Eubacteriales bacterium | reverse complement strand
ATAGGCAACGGAAACAGCCAGCGTCCCATCGTCCACCAGGTCGCAGATCTGCTTGGTGGCCTCGGACAGCTTCATAAGCCGATTGAGCTTCATGGTGCTCATGCCCATTTCCCTGGCGATGATCTCATCCGTCTCCGGGCCGGTCTTCACGCCGCGGATCTTCCGGCCTGCTTTGCGCTTCATGCTGTCCGCTTTCATACGGAGGGCGCGGGAGAGATCGTAGGTGGAGATATGCTCCCGGTGCAGGTTGCCGTCGGCCACCAGAATGCGGGCATCGTTATCGTCAAGCTGCTGGATGATGGTGGGAACGGGATAATTCAACTCCGAGGCGATCAGGTGGCGGCGCTGGCCGGAAATGATCTCCAGTTCTCCGTCCTTGCCGAACCGGGCGATCACCGGCTCCCGGACGCCGAAGCGCTCAATGGATTTATACAGCTCCTTGAAATCGTCACTGTCCCGATCCACGGAAAAGGTATTGATATCCGCCTTTTTCAGATAGGCGGGATGCAGTACCGCCGAAAAGGTCTCGCCCTCCTTAGGAACCGGCAGGGCTTTTTTATCCTTTTCCGTGGGCGGCTCCAGCTTTTCACCCAGCAGCTTTGTGATCGTTGTACCGGTGGGACCGTAGGCGGTCTTGCCGGTGGGCTTTTCCTCGGCTTTCTCGGCGGGGGCCTTTGCCGCCGTCACCTTATTTTCTTTGGCGGTTTCTTTTTTGTCTTCTTTATCCGGCTGTCCCCTCTCCGCTTTTGCAGCAGGGTCAGGCTCACGCTTTTCATCGGGCTTCTCCTCCTTTTGCTCTTTGGCAGGCTTCTTTTCCGGGGCTTTCTCTGGCTTGGCATCGGCGGCTTTCTCCGTTTTTTTCTCAACCGAGGCAGCGGGAGCGGCTGCCTGTTTTCCCTCGTCCTTCTTTTCCGCTGGCGCGGTCTTGCTTTTCTGGGCTTTCCTCTCCCATTTGACCGGCTTTCCGGGGATAGAGACTTGGCCCGGGCCGTTGGCGTCGGTGTGGTATTTCTGGGCCTCCTTCAACGTCATCTCATAGACAAGGGCAGGCAGCTCTTTCAGCTTGGCCAGCTCTGCGGCCTTGCGGCGGCGGTATCCGGCGACAAGCTGCAACTCGCCGTTTTCAGCCTGTCGTAGAATCAGCGGGCTTTTGACGCCATCCAACAAGATGCTGGTCACAAGTCCGCCATAGGCTTTATCGGGCAGAGAGACGCGGGGCAGATCAGGCAGGTCATGGATCAGCTCGATAGGGATCTGCTGGGGGACAAGGACTTCGTTGGGCATATGATTCCTCCTTTACAATGTGAGATTTGCAATAATGCGTTTGCAAAGCACGCACGCCCATACGCGCTTGCGCGCTAAAAAATCCTTTTCATCATGAAACGGATTTTTAATGGGCGTAGTGTCATCCGGAAACGCATTTCAGCCGTAGTCATGCCGCACGGCGGCAGCATAATACGGGCCCATCGTGATTGGCGCATTGTAGAGCGCCGTCAGCAGATAGGCCCGTATGTTCCATATTTTTGTGGTCGTCTCCCGCAGGGCGTCCAGCACATAGGCGATATGCTCAAAGGTCAGCTTCCGGAAACGGTCCTGCACCTTGGGCGTTGGGATGTTTTCGCTTCCGATCCGGATCGCAGGCGCGGTACTGGTCAAGACTTCGCAGATCAATTCCAGCAGGCAATCGGGATCGTCATAGGGATAGCTCTGTGCCAGCAAGGGATAATCGATTTGCTCCCGCACGCTCTCCTCGATCTCTCTATCGTCCGGGGGATGGATAGATGGATCAGTATAGCTAAGATCAGTTTGATTATGATTCTTATAACTTGCTTCCCCTTTCGGGAAGTCTGCACTTCCGGTTTCGGGAAGTCTTGAAGTTTCATTTTGGGAAGTCTGGACTTCCTCTTTTGAAACGTCTTGTTTTCCCGTTTTGGGAAGTCTGGAAAAGGCAGACTTCCCCCTGGGCATCATCGGTGCGGTTTCCACGAACTGCTTGACGTAGATCATGGTGGGCTTGCCCTGTCCCTGCTTTTTTCGCTCGATCAGACCGGCGCCTTTCGTGTCCAGCTCGGCCAGCAGCCGCACAGCCTTATTATGCCCGCAGCACAGGTCCTCCGTGATCTCATCCACGGTGTAGTAGATGTACACCCGGTCAAGCTCGTCATACCAGCCGTTGCGGGCGGAAAGCCCCATCCTGTCCAGCATCATGCCGTAGAGCAGCTTGGCGTCGGTAGAAAGGTTGCGAAACCCTGCGCCCGTGATAAGCTGCCGGGGGATGCGGTAGAAGGAAAAGGATTCGGACTGTCCGCCATAGAAATAATCGTAGGTCACGGCGGGACACTCTCCTTGGCTCGCTCGCAGATCACCAGATACCGGAACCGTCCGCCGCTGTTGGGCGGATGACAGGTCATAAGTGTCAGCAGCTCCCGACCATCCCGGATCAGGATCTCGTCTACCGCATTTGGCTCGATGATCTTGATTTCCGATACCGTGTATTCCAGCGTCTCCCACAAGTTTGTCAGAATGACCGTATCACCCTCGGCCAGCCGGTCCAGATGCAGAAAATACGGTGCGCCAGACCACCCCCGATGACCGGCGATGACGCAGTTGGTATTATCCCCACCGATGGGCAAGCTCGTCTGTGACAGATGGGCAGCACCGGCGGCCATGTGGTCGTAGCTGGCCCCCAGATACAGCGGCATTTCCAGCTCCAGCGCAGGGATCGCCAGCACGCCGAACACGTCGGTTTCCAGCCCGTAGGCGGTGAGGTCAAAGCTTGTGTTCTCATAGGCCCAGGGATCAGAGAGTCCCTTTTGACGCTCAGCATAGATCGTCCGGTTGTACTCCCACATGGCCTTGTACAGCTCTGAGTATCTATCCGGGAGAATTGGAGTATTCTCCAGCGGGATGGGATCGATTGGCGTCGAAGAATGCGTTTCCCGGGGAAACGCATTCCTAAAGCTTTCCACCGCCTCGGCCGCATGGCTCTCTAAAACAGCCCCTTCGATATGGGGATAGGCGAAAACTCCAAGCCCTGCGAGGAAAACAAGCACAGCAAGAACGATTCCATTTTTTCTACTCATGGCGGCCCCGCTTTCTCCGGATGTGCTGCCAAAGCATACCGCCGACAACCACGGCAACTAAAATAGCCGCACCTGAAAGCAGGCCCCGTATATACTGGCTCGTCCATGTTGAGGCAGCCGCAGGGGCATGCGTTTGTTCCGGGCTTTCTGCGCTGTCCTCCGGCGGCACATATTCCGTCCGTTCACCCCGTACCAGAAGCCGGTGACTGTTCACCCCGAAGGGCGTACAGGTAATGAGGGTCACATAGTCCTTGCCCTCCACGACAGGCAGCAGGGACGTGTCGCCAGGCAGAACCACGTTGATCTGATCCACCGTATAAGCCAGCGTCTCGTTCAAGACATGGATTAGAAAAATATCACCCTCGGTAAGCTGATCCAGATCGGAAAACATCTTCTCCGTGGCAAGCCCGCTGTGACCGGAGAGAACGGCATGGGTACTCTCTCCGCCCACAGGAAGGGATATGCCGATCACATGGCCGATCTGGTGATCCAGCGTTTCCGCCTCGGTGCTATGACCGACAGGGAGATAGATCCCCAGCTTTGGAATGTCTATATAGGCCATGATCCCATCCTCGTTGATGTTCAATAGCTCCGTATAGCCCTGCATGGCGGAATTGATATTGCCGTCGGAAAAGGGCGCGTCGTTCTGGATCACGCCGTTGGCAATCATGACGTTGTATTCCTGCGCGGCTTTCCGTGCGGCTTCCAGTTCCGAGGTGTCCAACGCCTCCACCGTCTGGAAGTACTCGGTGCGGATCTCGCTGCGGTGCTTTTCCGTATAGTAGTTGCTGAGGACCGGAAAGACGGTTGCCATGGCGGCGGCCAGAAAACACATGACCGCCGCCGCGATCATAAATCTTCTTCTCATTGCATTCTCCGACTGGCAGAGGGAGGTATTTGCCTCCCTCTGCCAGTTTACATAATTCAATCCATGGACTTCTGTTTTCTCATCAGCCGGAAGATCATGAAGGCCGCCGCGCCCATGGCAATCACGCCGAACACGGAGTACATCCAGATCCCCCGGGAGCCGGTCTGGGGCAGGTTGAAGCCCTGGGTGTTCACCACCGTCAGCGGGACAATGGCGTTGGCGGATTCTCCGTCCTTGAGCATCGTCACCTTATCCTTATTGACCTCAGCGCAGGCTGTCAGCAGCGGGGCGTTGCACCGGGCGCAGCGATCCGTGCGCTTGGCGGTGATCTCCACTGTGATATTGTCCCTAAGCAGGGTGTAGCCCTCATCGGTCTCGATCTCCGTGGCGATATAGGTGTCGTCCTCCACCCCCTTGATGATGATATGACCGTCCTTACCGGGGATGAAGACCGTGGCCTTTTCTTTGTCTGCGGTGTGGCCGGTGACATAGTAGACGCCGTCCTTCCCCTCGGCCTGCAGGAAGTAGTTGTCCGTCTTGTTCTGGACGATGAATTTCACGTTCTCAAACTTCCCGGCGCCGTCGGAGAACTTCTTGGTCAGGTCAATGCCGTAGGTGTAAACATGGGCGTCATCCTCCAGCACGTCGTAATACTCGGAGCTGGTGCGCCGCCAGGTCAGCTTGACGGTGTTGGGATTGCCGGTGTCGCCGTACACCACGCTCTCGTCGGACTGGACGGTACAGGCGTAGGTGATGCGCATGAAGCATTCGGAGAATCCGCTGTAAATGCTGTCAGAGCCATAGACCGTGCCGCTGCCGTTGATCTCGGCAAGGCCCGCCCCGGTCATTTCGATGGTCATGCGGCTGCCACCGGTCGCCTCTGGGTAGGAGACGGTGAATTTGCCGTCGTTCTCGCCCCAGGACGTAATCTTGTCCTCGCAGCGATTGTCCCGGTAGAACTCGATCACCACGTCGCCCTTGTTGTAGCGGATCCCGGGGGAAAGCTGATCCTCAAAGGGGTAGCATGTCAGATTGGTTGCCTCAGAAGTGATGGTGGGCAGATGGGAGAGAAACTGGTATTCTACCCGGTCGCCGTCGGAGGCGGTGGCAACGTGGTCGTAGCCGTCCAGAATGTCGTCGGTCTTGCCCTCGTTTTTGCCGGTGTCTGCCTTGATCTCCCGGACGGTTTTTTCCAGATCAGGCATACCGGTGGCGTTCTTGGGATAGATGGTCACATCGTAATTCCACTCGTTGCCGTCAATGGTCGTGGTGGGCAGTGAGAGTAGGAACGGGTTGCAGGTGCTGGTGACCATATCCGGGACCTTGGTTTCCACGATCATGTACAGGCCCAGGGGCAGGCCGGACACGCTGCTGTGACCGTATTCGTCCGTCTCCGGCATGGCCGTGCCACCGTGGTCAGAAACCAGATGCTCCATGGCGTTTTTCAGCGCCGTGGCATTGGTGAGCAGCGCCCGTCCCAGGGCCAGGTTCAACGTCTCAGAGGAGAAGTAGTAGATCCCGTCGGCGGAATAGTAAATGTCGTTGTAGGTGAGACCCAGGGCGGTGAGGAAATCTGTGGTGCGGTCACAGCGCTCGAAGCCGTACAGGACCATAAAGGTATATGTTCCGTTGCTCTCTTCCCGGCTGTAGGTGGAAATGTCCGCCAGACGGAGGTAGGTAAACTCCACGCCCTTCACCGCGTAGCCGTAGGCCAGGTTGTTGGTGCCGCTGTGGTTGTTGATCTCCGGATTTCCCAGCACATCGTTGACCGCCTGATCGTAGATCCCGGTGGAGATGTAGCTGCTGGTGTCCCATACGCCGTCATTGGAGGCCCGGGTCATGTCGTACTTGTACAGGGAGAAGGAGCTGGTCTTGGAATAGTCGATGGTGGCGGTGGAAATGGTGGCAGCGTTGGCGGTCAGCGGGATCACCAGCACCACGGCCAGCACCATGACAAGGGAAAGGATCTTGCGAAGTTTCTTCATTGAATCACTCCAGTCTTTTTTGATTTGAGCATGAAAAAAGCGCCCAGGCACGCAAGGAGCATGGACGCGGCAAAGATGAAAAGAAAACCGTTGCCGCCGGTAAAGGGCAGCTCGGGAATGCTGCTGTCGCAGACGGTATAGGACAGCTCATAGAGATAGGCGGTATCGCCGTAGACCTCGTAATCCTTTCCGTCTGTCGCCTGGTCGGCGCTGAACACCATGGGCAGCGGGCCTTGATAGATCGTCCCGCCTACAAGCATCTTCCCGGGGGCGGTGGCCGTCTCCGTGATCCGGTAGAGTGTACCGTCATTGGCGGGGAGATCGGTAAAGGCCAGCGATCCGTCCGCGCCGGTCTGCTTTGTGCTGATCGCTTCCCATGTTGCGCTGCTGTCTTTCGAGGCTTCCAGAACAAAGGTGACGTTGGATAGGGCTGCACCGGCGGCATCTCGCTTGAAGATCCGAATCGTCCCTTTCCGGGGATCATTGGCTGCTGTGATGGTGACGGTCTCTCTGCGGTTGGTGAGGGAGATCGGGTATATGATGTCGTTCAGGAGATATCCCTGCACTGTGGCAACTTCCTGGAACGTGTAGTCTCCCAGCTCCAACTTGCCGGTGGTGAAGACTCCGGTTTCATCGGTGCAGCCTTCGGCAAAAACAGTTCCGGCCGCATCACACACCCGGAAACGGACGCCCGGCAGAGCCGCGCCGGTTTCACGATCCTGCTTTTGGATGGAGATAAAGCCGTAGTTTGGAGCCTCCGGGGTGTGAACGGTCATGGAGGCACCGGCACTGTCCGAGGTCATGTCATACTGGCAGGTCACGACCCGCTGTTGGCCGACTTTCGACGGTGCGTAAAAGAACAGCACTGCCTGACTGCTACTGTTGGTGCCGAGAGCGGACAGCGTAAAGGCGGATTCTTCATATTCCTCCGGGATGGAGAAATGCAGGGTGTCGCCGCTCTGCCCCGTGTAACCGGTGATGTTTGTTCCCGCCGGGAAAGCTGAGGTGTCCAGCGTGTAGCCGCCGTTGAGGTTTGTCAGGGTAACGGTGGCGTCGCCCTCAAAGGCGGTCTCCGTGAATTCCAGCGTCAGATCCGAAGGCGAAAACGTGATGGACCGATCCGTACCCGGGTGGCGTCCGTATTCCAGAAGCTGCAGGCACCAGTTGAACAGGGCCTCATATCCGGGCTTGGGACGGCTGTTATTGGTGTCCCGGAGAAAGGCGGGCATTTCCTGGATCCCGTTTTCCGCCAGGAAAAAGCGAATGGCATTGGCGGTGGCGCACTGTGCCTGGTTGTCCGTGAAGCCCCCGCTGGACGCCGGATAGCCATGCTCCAGGATCGCTTTCAGCCCGTTCATGATCTTGGGCGTGTAGTACTGCGAGCCGTCCGTGGCGTTATATCCGTCGCCATAGGGACTGTCCAGATCCATTTGCAGGCAGTAAGCCGCCTGTCCGGTCTCCACGACGGAGTGTGGCGGCGTCCCCAGGTCGATCCAGTAGCCGGGCTCGTTGCACTCAAAATACATGAACGGCTGCCAGGCGGTGGCTATGTGAACGTCATCCGCAAAGGCGGTGACAGGGAGCGCCGTGCAGAGCAGAAGCATGGTACAGAGCGCCACGGCAAGCCGTCTGGACCATTTCATTTTGGCAATGGGCATTGTTCCTCCTTGATATGGTTTTGAAGGGTAAGAAGCTAAGGGGAAACATCACCTCCTTCGGGTGGATGGCCCTTGCCAACGGCGGTCATGCGCCCAGGGGTAAAGGGACACTCCGGGTACAGGCAGAAGCGGTATGTCCAGAAAGGACGATGACAGCGGCAGCTCCGGCACTCTGGATAGGGGCCGTCCGCTCCGCTGTCATACTGATCGCCGGGCTTGTCCCGCATGAGGCTTTCAAAGGCACGATGATCGCCATTGGAAAAATACATGGAATTCCTCCTTTCGGGTTGGATTAGGGCAACGTGCGGATATATAAAAAATACGTATCATGATGAAACGGCTAATAAACG
>CAJKSU010000130.1 GCA_905202605.1 uncultured Eubacteriales bacterium | reverse complement strand
GGAGGAGATGCGCAGTGACCGAGCTTTTCGCCTTTCGGCGGAAACGAGGGATACGGAGCCATCGACGACGCGGGAGCTGTCAGCGCCTTTGCGCTGACTGAGGGGTTTTAATATCGCTCTGCGACACCACATTTCTTCTTTCTTCTCTATTCTATCTTCTTTATTTTTTCACTCGCTCCACACCCTATCACACCCCTCGCAAAATGTCAAGCCGGTAAAATAAATCCGCCCCCACCCTTGCAATACCCCGAATTCAGTGTTATAATAGAGTAAATAAAACTTACAAAAGTAGTTCCGTTATGCGCAAATCACCGGAATCCCATCCGGTGCTGACTAAAATGCAAATTGGGGGCTTGAGCATGAATCTGGGGGAAAAGATCAAGGCGGCGCGGCTGGAGCGTCATATGACCCAAAAGGACGTGGTGGGCGACTATATCACCCGCAATATGCTGTCGAAAATCGAAAATGGCAGCGCCACGCCATCGGTGAAAACGCTGGAATATCTGGCGGGGGCATTGGGGCTTCCGGCGGGCTATTTCATGAACGATTCCACCGGGGATGAGCTGACCCCCGGCAGCGTGGCCAGCGCCCGCATACATTTCCAGAACGGGGAATATGACGGCTGTATCCGGGTGCTGGAGGGGCTGGATATGAACGGCGGCTATAAGGATGAGGCCATGCTGCTCCTGTCCCGCGCCAAGATCAGCCTTTCTAAGAAAGCCATGACCGATGGCCGCTATGAGGAGGCCATCCGCCTTGCCAGAGAGGCGCTCTCCCATAATAAGGACACGGTCTATTTCTCCGCCGCCTTCAAAACGGAGGCGCTGCTGCTGGTGGCACGCTGCACCATGGAGCTCCGCGGGGATTTCCAGAAGGCCATGGACGATTATCAGGCCGCCTATCAGGATCAGGGGCTGGGGGAATTCTACCGGCTCACCATGGCGGAGTATTACATTGATCAGGGGGACTTGGACAGCGCCAAGAAGGAAATGGACAGCATCGCCCGGCTCTCCGAGGCCACCAAGCCCGCCTACCTGATGCTGCAGGGGCGGATGGAGCTGAAGGATAACCAGTATGAGCAGGCCGCCCGACAGCTGGAAAAGGCCGAGCAGCTGGCCCGCACCACCGGCAGCAACTATTTTATGTCCAGCCTGTACGCCATGCTGGAGCAGTGCTACCGGGAGATGGAGGACTTTAAAAAGGCGTACCATTATGCCTCCATGCAGCTGCAAATTAAGGAATAAGAGAATGAAAACAAGCGCTCTCTCCGGGTCTGGAGCGGGCGCTGTTTTTTTGCCCCTAATTCCGCCGCAAACGCCATTCGTTTGTAAATATGACTAAATTAAGGGATATCTGTTGACAAAATTATCGGCATTGTTTATAATAATGTCTACTGAATAAACCACAAAGTGGTTTATTTGCGCGGCAAGAACCGCGCAATTTCACAAAAACAGCTAATTGGGGCTGTTTTTGCGAAATTCAGACATTGTTACAATGCGTATTTCCGCTGGAACGCTGGGGCGCTCCAGCGGAAGGTGCAAGGATTTTGAACGGATTTACCCGAAATCCTTGCACCCCAACAAAGCCAATTGGCCTTGAAAGCCTTGGATTTCAAGGCTTTCGGCTTTGTTCAGTACACATTATAATATTTTCAAATCTGAGCACTTTTGCTCATCATACAAGGAGAGATTTTTATGAAACGACGCATCATGCCGCTGTTGCTGACGCTGTGCCTGCTGCTGGGTCTCATGATTCCCGCCGCCGCCGAAGATTCCGCTCCCACCTATCCGACGGAAAACGGCTTTACCTACATGGTACAGGACAAAGCTGCTGTGATCCTCGGTTATGCGGACAAGACCGTAACGGAATTGACCATTCCCGAAAAGCTGGGCGGTTATCCTGTTTCCGGCACGCTGGAATCCTGCTTCATCGGGTATCAGAACCTGAAGAAAGTCATTTTGCCGGATCAGGAGCTTTCGCTTGGCGTTTCTGCCTTTGAAAACTGTACCGCACTGGAAGAAATCAATCTCCATGACGGAATTGATCTGGGCGCAAGCACATTTGCAGGCTGCACCAGCCTGAAGGCCGCGCGCCTCCCCAGCCCCAAGAATCCCTATGGCCGTCAGCCCTCCGGGATTTTCACCGGCTGCACCGCGCTGACCGATGTTGAGATTGGTGAGGAGCTTGCGCTGATCCCGGCAAGCACCTTTGATGGCTGCACCGCACTGAAAGAGGTATCCATCCCAGAAGGTGTGCTGATCGTAGAAGATCGTGCATTCAAGAACTGCAAGGCACTGACCGCCGTAGAGCTGCCCATCAGTCTGGATGTTGTGCATATGGATGCCTTTGAAGGATGCAGCGCCGAGCTTTCGATTTACGGAATCAAGGATACCGTTGCCGAGCATGCTGCTGCCAAGCTGGGCTTCCGGTTCGTAGAGGAAACGTATCCGCAGCTGTTCCGCGATGTTCAAGGCGGAACGTATTACAGCGCTGCTGTGGATTGGGCTGCCATCGGCGGCATCACTCTGGGCAAGACCGATGACCTGTTTGCCCCGAACGAGCCCTGCACTCGTGCGCAGATGGTCACCTTCCTGTGGCGTTTCGTCGGCTCCCCTGATCCCGAAACGAAGCCGGAGGACGTTCCCTTCACCGATCTGCGCAGCGGCGCATATTACGAGAACGCCGTTATCTGGGCATATGAGAACGGCGTTACCAACGGTTCCACTGCAACGACCTTCAACCCGAACGGCACGGTGACCCGTGCTCAGGTGGTAGCGATGCTTTGCCGTCTGGACGATCAGGAGGATTCCTCCTGTGCACCCGCTGAATTTACCGATCTTCGGGAAGGCGCATATTATATGACTGCTGTAAACTGGGCCGCCGCACAGGGGATTGTCACCGGTTATGCCGACGGAACCTTCCGTCCCGATGCCCCGTGTACCCGTGCGCATATCGTCACATTCCTGTATCGGAACACCGCGTCCTATTATAATTCCGGCTCCCTGATCGGCGATATCTATATCAACTGACTTCTGAATCCATAGAAAAGCAGCGCATCCTGTCTGGATGCGCTGCTTTTGCAATTTACGTGGTTTCCTGCCGGTTTTCCGATTGGAGATGCACATTCACATGGGGATACGTCATCCGTATCCCGTTCCGGTCAAAGCTCCGCTTGATCTCCTCCATCAGCGCATAATACTGCTCCCAGTAGTCCTCGCCCTTGCAGTACGCCCGGACGGAGTATTCCACGGCGCTCTCGCCGTAGCCCTTCACGTGGATAAAATACGGCGGCTCCTGATAGAAATTCCCCACCGTGTCCAGTGCCTCCCGCAAAACCGCCATCACCCGGTCAATGTCCGCATCGTAGCTGGCGTTGACCTCAAGCTCCACGCGGCGCTTGCCGTCCATGGTGTAGTTCGTGATATTGGAGGAGGTCACGGTGCTGTTGGGAATAAAGATCGTCCGCCGGTCAAAGGTCATCAGCTGGGTATAGGTCATGCCGATCTCCTCCACAAAGCCCTCGCTGTCCCCGATGGAAACATAGTCCCCCGCATGCAGGGGCTTGGTGGTAAGGATCACAATGCCCCCCGCCAGATTGCTCAGCGCCCCCTGCAATGCAAGAGACAGCGCCAAGCCTGCCACACTCAAGAGGGCAATGAGGCTGGTCACGTCGATATTCAGGCTGCTTGCCACAATGGTCACTGCAATAAAGTAGAGCAGAATGCGGCACCCCGCCCGCAGGAACCCGTACAGGCTCCGGTCAATGCGGGATCGCTCCAGCCCCTTGTCAAATACCCGGCACAGGAGCTTTACCACCACCACCAGCACCACGATCAGCAGCGCAATTTTCACAATGGAGCCGAGGGACAGGTTTTTCAGCGCCCCCACAAAGGAGGATACCTCCTGCTGGTCGAGCTCCACAGGATTCGTTACCGTCAGCATGCCATTCCTCCTTTAATGTCCCCGGCGCAGGGCAAAGCCCGCAAAGAAATACACCGCCAACAGCAGCGAAATCGCCGCACCGGTGGAGCAGCCCCAGTAATAGGAGGCCATCAGCCCCAGAATGCCGCAGACCAGCGCCCCCAGAATGGAGAACAGATGATACTGCCTGAGATTCCCGGCGAAATTCCGGGACGCCGCCGCCGGAAGCACCAACAGGCTGTTGATGACCAGCAGCCCCACCCAGCTCAGCGCCATGGTCACCACCACGGCGATCACCAGCGTGAACAGCCCCTGCACCACGCCTACCCGGATGCCCCGGCTGCCCGCAAGGTTGGGGTGCAGCACCGACAGGAACAGGCCGTTGGAGCCGAAGCACCACACCAGCACCACTCCCGCCAGCACCAGCGCCAGAATCCCGATCTCCACCGGGCGAACGGAGAGAATGTCGCCGATGAGATAGCTGTTGAATTTGGTAAAGCTGCCGCCGCCCCATGTGGCAATGAGAATGCCCAGCGCCACGGCGGTGGACGAGAATACGCCGATGACCGTATCCCCGGACAGGGTAGACTTTCTCCGGACATAGGTAAACAGCAGAGCGAACACCGCCGACAGCAGCACCGCCATGCCCATGGGAAACGCCATGCCGCAGATGGAGCCGATGGCGATGCCCGTAAAGGCCGAATGCCCCAGTGCATCGGAGAAAAAGCTCATATTGCCCGTGACCACGTGGCAGCTGAGTAACCCCAGCAGCGGGCAGAGCACCAGAATGCCCAGAAGGGCGTTCTTCATAAACAGCATCGTCCCCGGCTGCGCCCAATCAAAGGGCAAAAGGGACACGATTTGATACCAAAGCTCCATGGTTATTCCTCCCCTCCCGCCATGTGGAACACCGACCGGAATTCCGGCGAGGTGAGCACCTGCTCCGGCGTCCCCTGCGTAAGCACCGTCTCCTTGAGGAGTACCACCTTGTCCACGTAGCGGCTGAGCATGGCGAAATCATGGGTCACCATGAGAATGGACAGGTCAAATTTCGTCCGGATCTCGTCCAGCATGGTCAGCAGCTGGTGAATGCCCTCTGCGTCCACGCCGGACAGCGGCTCGTCCAGAATCAGAATGTCCGGCACCGGCTCCAGCGCCAGCGCCAGCAGCACCCGCTGGAGTTCGCCTCCGGAGAGGCTGCCGATCTTCTTATCGATGAGGCTTTCCCCGTGGACGTTTTGGAGGCAGCTTTTCACGGTTTCCCTGAGCCGCCGCCCCACATGGAATGCCGCAGGCCCCTTGCCGATGCACATGGCAAACAAGTCGAGGACGCTCACCGGATCGCCCTGAGAGAAGCTGGGGCTTTGGGGTACATAGCCGATGCGGAATTTCCGGCTCCGTCCCCCGGCGGGCTGGAAGGTGATCTTCCCCTGATGCTCCCGCTGCCCCAGAATAGATCGGATCAGCGTGGATTTGCCTGCGCCGTTGGGGCCGATCAGGGCGACGATCTCCCCGCAGTGGATGTGAAAATTCACGTCCCGGAGAATTTCGTCATTGCCGATTTTAACCCCCAGCTGTTCGATTTTCAGGCAGCAGTGTCCGCTGCACCCCTGCCCCTGATGCTTTTCTACGCTCATTGAAGTCCCGCCTTTAATGCGCTTAAATTGCTGTTCATCGCCGCCTCATAGCCGCCGGAATCGCTGCTCATGCCCAGATCCAGCACGCCGATCGCCGCCCCCGTCTCCTGCGAGATCACCTCTGCGGCGTTGGCCGCCCCGTTTTTCTCGGTGAAGATGGCGGGGATGCTGTTTTGCTCCACCAGCTCTGCAATTTCCTTCAGCTCCGAAGCCGACGGCTCCGAGCCTTCCTCCTCCTCAATGGCCGCCAGAATCGTCAGCCCATAGGCGTCGGCAAAATAGGAAAAGCCGTCGTGGAAGGTGATGAGATTCTTGCAGGAAAGCGCCTGCGCCGCAGGATACCAGTCGTTCTGATACGCCCCCAGCAGCTCCGTCTCATAGTCCTGCGCATTTTTCAGGAACGTGTCGGCATAGTCCGGATACATATCGCCCAGCGCCTCGGCAATGTTCTCCCCCTGATGCGCATACCGCCGGGGATCCAGCCAGATATGGGGGTCGCCGTCCAGCAGTTCAATGCCCTTGGAGCTGTCGATCTTCTCCTCCTCGGACTTTCCGGACAGCGCCGAGGACATGAAATCCTCCAGCCCCGCCCCGGAGAGGATCACCGCATCGGCCTCCTCGATTTTCTTCATCTGCTGGGTGGTGATGGTGTAGTCGTGGAGGCAGGATACCTGCTCGGTAATCATGGCCTCCACCTGAAAGCCCGGCGTGTCCCCTACGATCCTCTGGGTCAGCTCATACATGGGCTGGGTGGTGGCAAGAAGCAGGGTGTCAGTGGACTTTGCTCCGGCGGTTTCACTGCTGCCGCAGCCGGTAAGCAGGGAAAGGCTCAGGGCGGCGGCCAGCAGGCCGGACAGGATGCGTTTCTTGTGTAATTTCAATGTGGTTCCTCCAGAAAAAAAGAATATAGAATAAAGAATAAATTGAGGTGTCCCTGCGGGGTGATTGGAACCCCTCCGGGGTGAACCCCCTTGTCACTTCGTGACATTCCCCCTTTCAGGGGGAACCTTAGGGAGCGGTCGTTTTAGCCTCCCCTGCAAGGGGAGGTGGTTCGGCCTTTGCCGAACCGGAGGGGTTTCCCCAAGAGGGATTTCTCCTCCCCACTGACCCCCTGCCCTTCGGGCATCCCCCTTTCAGGGGGAACTTATGGCGGTGCGCACACTGCCTCCCCTGCAAGGGGAGGTGTCAGCGACAGCCGACAGAGGGGTTTCACGGCGGGTTCTTGCGCCGCAGCCGCAATCTTCCACCGAGTCATTGCGAGCCAGTGACCGATGTCACCGGCGTGCCCGGAGGAAATGCCCTTGGGGTATGGCAATCCGTTTCCACTTGGCAGAGGCTGTGATTTTCTACTGCAAATGCGGGGTGCTGGGAACCAAAGCCTCCCTTGTGTAAAGGGAGGTGGTGTCCGCAAGGACACCGGAGGGATTGTTCCGGGCATTGATTTAATATACAAAGCCGGTGACTATTCCGGAATTATCCAGCCGCTCTACAGTGGGGAACGCCCTCCGGGGGCATACTCTTTCTTTTCGTGAAGAAAGAGTATGGAGGAAGACACGCCAAAGGACCCTTTGTCCTTTGGAATCTCCGCTGATTGTGCGGCTAACGCCTTCGCCTTGACGTATCGGTGCGAACCGTTCCGCATCGGTGCCTAGCCCGAATTCTAACCAGCGGCGGTGTTCCAGAGCACTGTCCGATTTGCTTACAGAAGAGCAGTGCCAGTCAACCCCTTGGAAACTCATTTCCGAAAGAGCGTTCTCTTCCACTGGTTCTCCGCCGCTTCGTGCCTGCTGCGCCCCGGAGGTGGTGCGCAGCAACACCGTAGGAAGTCCTCTTGGGGGGCGGGTACGGTGGAAAATTGAAGGTGCGGTGCAGAACCCCCCGCTGTCTCGTCATCGCAAAGCGCCGGAGGGGTTCCCTCCCCATCTCATTCCCCTATTATATCATGCCCCGCAACCCCGCGTAAACACCTTTCCCTTCAAATATGCATCAGACCCGATAAAATAATGCAAAAAACCCCGTATCTCCCCCTTCCCCTTGCAATCCCTCTCACCCTTTGATAAAATAAAGTGTGAAAATTCACCATTCCGTTAGGAGGATACCGATATGATTACAGTATGGAATCAGGGCGGCTACTACCGCGGCGGCGCAGCCGTCCCTGCGGAGGAGGGCGCGGCGCTGGGCTTCACCCCGGAGACGGGGCGGGCAAAGACCATGGCCTACGGCATCATGGCCGCCCACAACCAGAGCGGCGACATGCAGCACCTGAAAATGAAGTTCGATGCCATGGCCTCCCATGACATCACCTATGTGGGCATCATTCAGACCGCCCGTGCCAGCGGCCTGACCCATTTTCCCCTGCCCTATGTGCTCACCAACTGTCATAACAGCCTGTGCGCCGTGGGCGGCACCATCAACGAGGACGACCATGTGTTCGGC
>CAJKSU010000129.1 GCA_905202605.1 uncultured Eubacteriales bacterium | reverse complement strand
GGTTATAGCTGTGGAGGGTCACCAGTGCGCCGTCCTCCAGCGCATACAGGGTATTGAGGGAATTGCCCATGGCGTAGTTGCTCGACAGCAGAAGATTGCCGCCAACCTCATAGGCCATCATGCCGAATTCCCCGCACGCTCCCACATCCACCACCTGATTCTCCACGATGGTAAATATCTCCACACTGCTGATATGGTAGCAGCCCACTGCAACCAGCAGCTCCGGCACCCCGTCGCTGTTGAGATCCGCCAGCTGGAAGCGGATCTGCGGGCTGATGTAATCGCTATTTTCCAGCATGTCCGCATAGAGTGAGGCACATGCCAGCCGCTGGGGCGTTTCTGTGGGCTCCGGCGTTGGAGTGGGGGTAGGCGCAGGTGCAGGAGTTGGCGTGGACGTAGGAACCAGTGCCTCCGATACAGCCGGGGATGCCGCCGGGGTGGGCGTTGCCTCCTCCTTTGGCTTCTGCCCCGACGTATCCTGTTGGGGCCGCGCCGTTTTCTCCGCTTCTGACGCCGCCGTGCTATCTTTCTTCTGACTGGGCGGGAGCGTATTGTGCGGCGTCACCGGCGGCAGCGTTGCCGCCGCTTCCACGCTGCTTTCCACGTCCTCCGATTTCACGGAAGCCTTCTGGAACATCCCCAGCACGCCGATCAGGATCACAGCGCCCGCCGCCAGCACGATCAGGACGCTCAGTACCACCAGCCACCACCGTCTATGCCGTCTGGGCGGCGTTCCAGTCGGCGCAGCGGTGGTTTGGGTATTCGCATGAGGGGTGTTTTTTGCGCCGCAGTGGGGGCAGAAGGCCGCCTGCCGGGGGATCTCTTTGCTGCAGTTTTTACAATACATGACCGCTTTTCTCCTTTTTAGGGTAACACCGCATAAAATGGCGACGAGGATTCAGTTTGAGATTCTTCGTCGGAAAAAGGAAGTTTTTCGCAGGCATACTTTGTGTATGGGAAGAAAAAATAACGCATTTCCGGCGGAAAAGATCAGCTGAAGGCCGGCGACACATTTGTGCGGTGTTGCCTTAGTTCTCCGCATATTGAAGCACGGTTGCTGCCACAATTGTATTATTCTCCGTTGTGACCTCAATCAAATAATTACTAAAATTCCAGTCCAGCATTTCCCACACGCTCAGTGTTCCCTCTTCTCCAAATTCAGCCGGAACAACAAGCTCGATATCCAGTGGCCAGTTCAGCATGCCTGATTCCTCAGCAGGAGAATACAAATCCTCGTTGTCATATGGAATATACGGTACCGCATCCACAACGAAGCATGGGCTTCCCTGCGGCAAAAAGATAGACTGCATCCTCACCACATGCTCACCATCGTACCCCTCATTCCCAGTAAATGAGTCAAACTGCATCTCATCCGCCAGATACTCGCTTTTGATATAGCCGTACTGCCCCTGATATTCCACCCGTGAAAAACCGTTCCCGGCATCCTCGATGTAGCCCACCTGAGTATTGAACGTTACGGTCAGCACGATATTGTCCTCGCTGTCCTCCGGACGGGCACGGAAATAGACCGAGTCCGCTACGCCCACAACATACTTCCAGGAAGTCACCGTGGTATTGGAGGATGTGGCATAGGTGTCCTGATAATAGGGCGAACGTACAAAGTCCTCCAGATTGAATCGGTCAAAGCTGTAACCGGGGCCCGCCTGCAGATAATACCTTCCAATCACGCAGAGCTGACCATTTTCGTTGAAATAGGGCTGCGCTTCCTCCAGATTCTCCTGTCCGGTGGTTTTCTCCCAATCGCTTTTCAGCGCCGTATCATTCGCTGTAAAGGAACCGTCTCCATAATAATCCCAGTATTTTGATCCCAGCACCTCTTTCACCAGCTGTTCATAGCGATCCGAAAGGGCGCTGGCTGCAACGACCTCCTTCCGGCTGAGCCGCTTGCCCTGCGGAACTGAGATATTGTAGACCAGCCATGTTTTGCTGTCGCTATAAGCGACCTGACCGCAGACGACCAGCGATACGATATTCCCGGTGACGTTCCATTCATAGGTGATCTCAGAATAGTTTTCTGTGACAAAGGCGTCGGAAACCGTTTTTCCGTCCTGCGTTGTCAGCTGAAACGTATCGAGGATTTCCCTGTTGATCTGCTCCGCGTCCTCGGATTCCAGTGTGAAGCGAGGCACCCGAAGCTGTCCCCCGTCGTTCCACGCATCCGCCACATAGGGAGTCTGAGGCTGCTCCGTTTCCGGTGGCTCCGGTGACTCCGGCGGCTCTGTCTCCTCCTGCTTCAGGGCGGATTCGTCCCCAGTCGCAGGATCTCCCGTCTCGACCGGGCCAAAGCCGGACTCCATGGTGGAAAAGATGTTTCTGCCCTGTTCCGCAGAGGCAGCTTCTCCATCGCAGGCCGTCATGGCGAAAATCAGTGCCAATGCCATACTCAGTGCCGCCGCACGAATTCCATGCTTCATTGCTGTTCCCCTCCTGCTTTTGTTGTTGTCAGCTTGCCTACTGCCTCATAGAACGCCGCCGAAACCGCCTCCAGCTCCTGCTGGAGCCGCTCCAGCGGTATCCCCGCTTCCGCGCGATGGACATGCGCCCACGCCGCAGGGATCTCCACACCAATGCATCCCATGAGCCAAAGCAGCTGATCCGTCAGCTCAGCCAGAAAATAGCCCCGGTTGGTAGGGTCCAGAGTGCGTCTGGTAGCGATGTCCCGGAGCCGCTCCATGGGCGAAACCACCCCGTGACTGGTTGCCATGAGATCCGCAATGTTCAAAATACGGTCATAGTCGGAGTAGGTATATTGCTCCAGAAACTGCGTCATTTCGTCCCGCTCTGCGTCCTCGCGCCAGCAGGGCATCCCCTGCTCGTCCACATAGAACCCCGGCTCTGCTGTCTCATTGCTGGCACAGCGCCCGCCGTTTAAGAACGAGTGGGTCAGGCAGCCGAATGCCTCCCGCTTCCAGCCAAGGTCGGTGAGCAGTTCAAAGCCTCGGACGGTGTGCGCCAGTGTATGCGTCTCTCGCCGCCCGTAGTCATGGAGAATGCCCAGCCGGAACGCATAATCCCGATCCATTCCGCACGCCCCGGCAAGCTCCGCACAAAGCCGCCCCTCCAGCAGGCAGTGGCCCATATAATCGCTTGCGTTGAAGCTCGTTCCCGGCACCTTTTCCTCCCCCAGCGCCATGCCCTGACCCAGACATTCCAGTGCCAGCGGCAGCAGCGTCCCTGCCTGCTCCCCCTGAGTGCGTGCGTAGGCATGTGCCAGAGTCAGTTCTGGCTCCCTTCGGCACAGGAGCGCACAGAGATTGCCTAGCTGCCCCTGAGATGCGCCGCGGATCAGCAGTGCAAAGGCGTCCGCCGCCGTGTGCTCCGGCTCCTGTACCGCCCCCGGCCCTGCCATCGCCGCCTGAAAATAGGTTTTGTTTTGGAAGTTAAGGTTCATGGGATCCTCCTGTCTCCGTATTCCGCTCCAATCAATACTCGTTTAGGTAAATCCGAACTTTCACTCTCCGACAGGCATCCTGATCCACCGTGCCAAAGTCCGTATACACCGGCTCGCTGTGTCCATAGCCCTGCGTCTCCGCTGCATCGGTGAGCAATTGCTTCTGCTCCTGCGTCAGCAATTCATTGTTCACGCAGTATTGCAGCACTGCCTGTGCTCTGCCCTGAGACAGCGCCGTGTCCGTTCCATAGGCGCCGGACGCACCGTCTGTTCCTCTGGTATCCGCAAAGCCCTGAAATTCAATGCGCTTCACTGACTCCCCATAGGGGCTGGTCAGCAAAAGCTCCAGTTCCTGCTGAATAAACTCATCCAGTGCAGCACGCTCCGTCTCCGTCAACTCGGCGCTGCCCAGCGGAAATAGAATGGTCAGCTCCGGGACGATCTCTCCGGTTGCGGCGCAGATCTCCACGTCTATTCCGCTTTTCTCCAGCGCATCCGCATACTCCTCCGCCAAAGTGGGAACATGCACCGGGACAGTCTTGTAATAGGACGGCCTACCAAGTTTGGGATCCATTCCTGCCTGCTCCAGCGCAGAATCGTCCGGGTGGAGCAGCGCTGTATTCTCCTGCTCCATCCCCACCAGCACATTGTTTTCAAAGTGCAGGACGGTTTTGGTGTTCTCGTCTGCCTCCACCAGCTGCGTGTCAAATCCGAAATTGAGCGTCACGTTCATAAGCAGCATGTTCATTCCTGTAAGCTGGTATTCTATGGTCTGCGCTGTCCAGCGGCATCAGCTCCAGCGCCGTTTCATTCCCGTAGATATCCCGGATCACGACCTGCGCCGCAAATTTGCCCTCCAGCTCCGAAAGCGCACGCTACCGCAGCCATAGCTGCCCTTCATAGTACATTTCCCACAACAGCACGCCGTTCACCATCTGCCAGTCCCAGATGGGTGTGTTTTCTTCCGCATAAAATGGCGTGTCCACATAGGCCAGTGCATCATAGTGCTCCAGCTCCGCATCGTTCTTCCCTGCGGTGGAGGCATTGTCGCTTTTATAATAAATCGAGCGAATGGCACACGCTCCGGTTTCGCTGTCCGCTTCCACCCGGATGCTTACCCATGTCGGATCTGTGTCCGCCAGCGCTCCTCTTGGCCCTTCCATTGAGGTTCGAAAGCTGCGGTACTGTTCTTCTCCCTCCGGGGTACTGAGCTGCACCATGGGCCAGAAGGCTGTTTCATCCTCCGAACTGCTTTGCAGCTGAAACACCATCGGATTCTTTGGGATCTCCACCACGCCGTTTTCATCCGGGTTCAAATGCTTCCGAAGTGCTCTGAGCCTGCGGCTCATTCCAGCTTGCCGTTTTCGCTGTCTGCCCGGTACAGCCTGTGAGCAGTAAACAGCCAAGCATAAAACAGCACAGCCACCTTTTTCTGTTCCTGTTCATTCTTACAGCATCCTTCCGTTCTTCGTTTCGCCATTCCACATCACTGTCCATCTGCCGACTCCGGACGCTCCGGCTCCCGCAGACACACAGCGGATGGGAACAAATCCCGGACACAATGCTTCGTTCCCACATTGCATCCGGGATTTTCTCACTGATTTTTGACGGTGCTCAGAGAATCGACGGGTATAAATAGAAATATGGCCTTACGCCGCCCGCCGCTGCCATGACGTCCTCCCGGACGCACTTGGCCTTCTTGCCGTCATAGCGGTAGAGATCACCGCCGGTATCCCTGCGGAAATCGCCGATATACATCAGGCTTCCGTCATAGCTGACGCAGCTGTCCTGCCGTACCCGCTTGGCGATCGTCTCCACCGGCTCGCTGTTTTGGAGATTCACCACGTTCAGGGTTCCGCTGCCGTCGGACACATCCGACCATGCAACAAAATAGTCAAGCTCATCAAGGAAGCCAAGGCCGGCCTGTCCCCCGTGCGCGCCGGCATACTGGAAGCCCAGATATGCGGCCTCCAACAGAGTCTTCTGGTACTTCCCCTCGGTGACCGCGCACAGGGTGCCGGTATCCGAGCTTTGATCATAGTCCGTGTAATAAAGCAGGCTCTGGCTGCCGGAATCATAGCAGATATAGTATCCGCAGTCCTCCGCCACCAGCGTTTCCCCGGTGATGCGCCCGTCCTCCATGGGATAGGCATAGAGCTGATACCCGGAGCTATTCCTCACTTCATAAAGCGCATAGAGGATTTCATGATCCGGATCCCAGACCGCAGCCTCTACGGAATAAACGTTCTGCTCTGACAGCCGGTAGGCATCCAGATTGTCGTCTACGATGTAGCGTTCATTTTGACCGCCCTCGCCAAAACCGACCAGCTGACTGCCTTTTATCGTTGACAGCTGATTACTGGCATTAGAGCGGAAACCGGAGAATGCGGTGACCGGTAGAAGCTCATCCACAGTGATTCGTTTGACGTCTCCATTTCGGTAAACAATTGCATCGTCACTGTCGTTCTCACATGTAATGACAACGCTGGAATTTGCGTAGTAAATGTACTCTTCCTCGTTATTCGCCTGATAAATCAGCTCATTCGCTGTGATATTCGCCCCGTCCAGGGTGATCCGGTATGCCTGCTCTTCATCCGTCATGCATACCACTTCTGACAGCTCCTGATTGCAATAGATTGCCTCAGCATCCGTCATCAGCTCCTGCCTCCGTTTCTCCGTTGCATCATAGATGCAGACTGTATCATCATCCTGAAACAAAATCCGCTGTCCGTCTGGGGTAATTTCATATGCGTTAAAGGCAATGTCCCATACATCCCAGCCGATTTGTTCTTTGGACTGCTCCGCCAAATCGCAGCACCACAGCTCCATCCAATCTTCCTGATTTTTTTCGTAATAGAGATAGTCTCCGACCAGCCAGATATTCTCCATATAAACGTCCGAATCAATTTCTGTCATTGCGTTCCTGCTGTGCTTTCCCGCAGCCTGCTCCGCGTCGATGAGATAAAGCTCGTTATCCTGTAGATATACGGCGTAGGTGCCGTCCGCATTGAACTGAACATTCTCCAGCTCTGCTGAGGCCGCCGATGCTTCCCCACCCCAAATATCCGTATCAAGATGATTCTCAAACGACTTGTCCAGCACATTGCCCTCGGCCTTGGGGCCGCTGAGATATACGAGCTTTCCATCCTCCACCGCAACCAGCGGGCTGCCCTGATTTTGGCTGCGGAGGTAGAAGAATGCCCCTGCTCCGCCAGCGGCGCCCAGCACCGCGACTACGATCAGCGCGATCAGCAGCCCCTTCGCCCGTTTGGACATGCCCTTCCGGGGCTTCTTTTTGCCCTTCTTCACCGGCTCCGGAGGAACGGCTTCATAGGGTGGCTGATAATTTCCACCGCCAAAGCCGCCCGCCATGCTCCCGGAAATGCGCCCATTCCCGGAAGCGGACTTGGTTACAGGCGTTCCGCAATAACCGCAGAACGCGGCATGGTCGTCAATCTGCTTTCCACAATTTCTGCAAAACATCCCTACATTTCTCCCCGCATCTTAGAGGTTGCCAGCCCGGTGGATCTTATCCCCGGCCCGCTTCGCCGCCATGCGCTCCTCCTTGGTGCTTTTTCTGCGCCAGGTCACGGTAATGATGCAGACGATCATGGCGATCATGGTCACAATGGGATAAATGCCGCAGGAGATGGTTCCCGGAAAATACTGCTGAGACAGCACGATACCCAGAACAATGGCCACAGAGGGGATCATGGTTCCGATCAGACCCACCAGCGCCAGCACAAAGGGCCAGAGATCCCGGTACTGCTTTCCCCGCATGGTGATAATGCCGATCAGGGAGCAGATGATTGCCGCCACGCCGATCACCGCCAGTACCGCCACCAGAGCATCACTGATGCCTAAGAAGGCCTGACCGGAATAATAGCTGAGCACGCTGTCCGCAAAGCCCTGATACAGGATCAGGTCAATGATATTATATGTGGTACGCATTCCACCGTCTGTATACACGATTACAGTGGTAAACAGGCTGACAATGCTGGCTGCCAGACAGACCAGTGAGATAACCACCCATCCATTTCGCTTCATTCGTGATTCCTCCTGATGAAATTATCCTCCAGATCACCGGGATTGTGGAAATACTGGGAGGTGTAATTCCCTGCGCTGGGCTCTTTGCCCACGCTGTCCTTCATGGTCCCGCCGATGTGCCCGCTTTCCGCAGGGGCATCGCCGGGGATACCATAGGCTCCGGTATCCACCGGCGCCATGCAGAATGTGCAGAACTTTGCGCTATTCAGGATCACCGCGCCGCAATGGGGACAAAGGGTCTTGCCGGGTTCCGGCGTTGGGGGCGTGTCGTCCATTCCGGTCAGCTGCGTTCCGCAGACCGTGCAGAATTTCAGGCCGTCCTGCACTGCGGTTCCGCAGGTGGGGCAAGTTTTTCCGGCGGGCTCCGGGATAGGCTCCGGCATCGGTTCTGGCTCCGGCATCGGCGGTACATCTGCTGTTCCCGTCAGTGCTGTTCCGCAGACCGTGCAGAATTTCACTCCATCTTGAACCGCCGCTCCGCAGATGGGGCAGACGTTTCCGGCAGGTTCCGGGATAGGCTCCGGCATCGGTTCTGGCTCCGGCATCGGCGGTACATCTGCTG